>DHLW01000173.1:68346-68635 GCA_002405485.1 Phycisphaerales bacterium UBA4658 | reverse complement strand
GGTCGAAGGTTCAACTCCTTCCAGGCCCATTTTTCTTGGATCGACGTCGGGCTCATGGCTTGCGGTACTCAAACGTATCGATGAGCCGCCCTTCGAGGTCGAAGACCTGAAACTGCAGGGTCTTGCCGTGCACCATGGCATAGGAGACATGGTGCCCTCGGTACACGCGCTGCGCGAACCACGTCCGCGATGGGGCCGCCGACTCCAGCCCGCCGCCCCCGCCACCCGAGGTGATGTATCGCACACCCCGATCCTGGTCGATCTTGTCCTGGAAGATCGGCCAGGACCG
>DHLW01000173.1:66167-68205 GCA_002405485.1 Phycisphaerales bacterium UBA4658 | reverse complement strand
CGATCTTGTCCTGGAAGAGCGGCCAGGACCGCTCGTAGCAGTGGATGTGTCCGTTGAAGTCGATGTCGACGCGGTGCTTTTCCAGGAGAGGCGCAAGGGGCCTGAGCCGGACATCTCCGAGCGTGGACTTGGTCTTGTACGTGTTGCCGTAGTCGTCCTCGTCGGATGAGTAGACGGGGTGATGGTGGTAGACGAACTTCCAGGTCGCCTTGGACTTGCCGAGTTCGGCGTCCAGCCACTTGTACTGCTCGCTCTCGGGATCGATGGGCTTGTTCGTGTCCAGCGAGAAGAACTGGGCGTTGCCGTAGGTGAAGGTGTACCAGCACTGCGGCGCGGGAAGCACGAAGTAGTTGTAGTAGTGCGAGTGGTTGTCCTCGTGGTTGCCGATCGAGGGGTACATGCACACGCGGCTCATGAGCGGATACGACGCGGCGAGCAGCTCGTCCGTCCACTCCGACTTGTCGGCGCCCTTGTCGACGACGTCGCCGAGGTGAATCTGGAAGTTCGGCCTCAGCGTGTAGCTGAACGTCTGCAGCTTCTCGATCACCGGCTTGTTCTTCTGCGTGTCCCCGATGATTGCGAAGGCAAAGGGCGTGTCTTCCAGCACCGCCGTCTGGAACGTCAGGTCCTCACCCAGCGTCTCGCTGCCGTCGGGCTCGATCGTCCGCACGCGATAGAAGTACGGGGTCTGCGGCTTCAGCCCCGTCAGCGTCACCCGGTGGATCTGCTTCTCCTCTTCCGAGCCCGCCCGCATGGTGTACGGCAAGGTCTCGCCGTACTCCACCACGCCCTTCCCGGGCCGCGACGTTTCCCACACGATCGTCATCGTCGTCTGCGTCGCAAACTGCAGGATCGGCCTGACCACGAACCGCTGCGTCTGCTCCAGCTTCGGCTCGAAGCTCGTGAGCTGGGTGCCGGGGATGAACTCCTCCGTGACCTGCTGCGGCGAGATCGCCCGACCCAGCACCCGCGCCTCCAGCATCGTCATCGCCGACGGCGCAAAGCGTCCTCCGGGCCCGCCCGCGCGCGTTGCCGCGATGGCGTACGCCGCCGTCGGTGCATAGGCGATGTCCCCGGATTGATCCTTGCTCTCGGCCTCCATCTCGCCGTTCACGAACAGCTTCATCGAGCGTCCGTCATAGGTCCCCACCACGTTGTACCACTTGCCCGGCGTGATGGACCGCGTGCCGCGGAGCGTCGTCGGCGCTTTTCCCCCGCTCCCTGCCAGCGTGAACGTGAACGCATCGCGCTCAAACCCGATCGACCACCCCGCCTGCTCCTGCACGCACCCGATGATCGTGCCCGTCAGGCCCTTGGCGGGAACGCTGACCCAAGTCGAGATCGAGACGTCGCGCGTCGGCAACCCGATCCGGTCGCCGGAGATCTGATCCGCCAGCACCACCCAGTCCGTCTCGCCGTTGAACCGGAACCCCTCGCTGGGCCCGAGCGTGGTCTGCATGGGGTTGCCGACGATCCGGCCGCGCACCTTGCCGGTCTCATCGACCGCCGTGCCCCCGCGGATGCGACCGGCCGTCACACCCAGGTGCATGAGCAGATCCGGATCCAGCACCTTCGCGGCGCGATCCCTCTTTGGAGCGGGCGCCTGGGGGCTGGCGGGGGCCGGCGTGCCGGCACCTTGCGCACACGCGATCGTGGACAGGCCCGCGTTCGCCGCGAAAGCGAGCACGATGCCCAGGAATCTGCTCCGGTTCGTCATTCTCGATGCTCCATGGTGCGACTGCTCTTTGGCCGTGCCCGTGCCCCCGGATCCGATTCGCGTCGGTCTGCGACGATGGTCATGGCTGACCAGGCCGACCGGTCGCCGCATCCGCCCCGGCGGGGGCCGCTTGGAGCGCCTTGGCAAGACGGTCGACGTTCGCTCGCATGATCGACAGGAAGTCCTCGCCCTTTGTACGTCGCTCGTGGTCGATGCTCTCACCGGGCTCGTAGAGCACGACGGCGACGTCCGGCATCGCCGCAAGCGCCTTGGACATCGCCGGCTCGAAGGGCGACTCGGTCAGCAGGATCACCCGTGACG
>DHLW01000173.1:65771-65945 GCA_002405485.1 Phycisphaerales bacterium UBA4658 | reverse complement strand
GCCTCCTCTGGAGGCAGATCCACGTTCGCAAGCGACCATCCGTAACGCTTGCCGAGGTAGTTGTACGCCGGATGCCCAGCGATGACACGAACCCCGCGAAGCGCAGGACCCATCGCCTTCAGACGTTCATCCAGAGCCTTCAGGTCCGCGCTCAGGCCGCGGAAACCCTCGGCA
>DHLW01000173.1:65180-65442 GCA_002405485.1 Phycisphaerales bacterium UBA4658 | reverse complement strand
ACACCCGAGAGGTGTCGCACAGACGGCTCAGCGGCAGGGACGCCGTCGCGACCCACCGCTCGTACCCAGCGCCATTGACGACGATCAGATCGGCCTTCTGCAATCGCGCGATCGACTCGGCCCCGGGCCGCCACTCGATCGGATCCGCATCGTCGGGCGTCACCGTCTCCACTCGCACGCGCCCGCCGGCGATCCGCTCCGCAAAGTCCTGCAGCGGTGCGAAGCTCACGACCACCTGAGGGGCGGCCTGTGCGGCGCCGCG
>DHLW01000173.1:62282-65047 GCA_002405485.1 Phycisphaerales bacterium UBA4658 | reverse complement strand
GCGGCGCCGACAACCGCCCCCCCCTCCCCTGTCCGAACGCCCCCATCAGCCCGCGCCACGCTCGCAAGTTCCGACGCGGCACAGACCAGACATACCCCGATGAGAAGACGATGCACCGTCACGCTGACCTCCTGATTCTGAACTCATCTCCAGCGTCGGTATATCACGCCCTCGCACACCCTGGGGCTTGCCTCAAACGGCATTCACAACAACTTCACAAGGTTGGGTGGGGCCACGGCCAGCACGACACCCACCGCCGCGGCACCCAGCACCCCGAGCAGAACCACACCGGCGCACTCCCAGATGAACATCGCGCGAATCGTCCATCGCGAGACCCCGATCCGGCTCAAGGTCTGGATCTCACGTTCCCGCATCCGCACCGAGAGCGTCAAGACCAGCCCGAGCATCGCACCGGCGAACCCCAGAAGCACCACGCTCAGACCGTCCAGCAGTTGCCGAACCCTCGCCACATACCCGAGCATCTCCGCGACCGCGTCCGCCGGGCTCACCATCTGCACCGACCGGCCCGCGTTGGTCCGGGCCTTGAGGATCGACATCTCCTTCTCCGAGCTCGGCACGACCACCACCGCCGTGATGGGCAGCGACGCTGGATCGGCATGCAGATGGAACCTCTCCACGTTCTCCGGCGTCACCTCGTTGTCATCCACCAGCGCTTCGCTTACCACCACCTGCTGGGCGGACCTCTCCAGCGTCAGCGCGTCCGGGATCGCACGCGCCGCGTCGGCATGCCCGTGCGTCAGGCCTTCAAGCACCCATGCGGTCTTGATGTCCACGAACACCGCCTCGTCGTCCGGCGTCCCCTTCTCGTGCAGGACCCCGACGATCCGCATTCTGATCGCCGCTGGCGTGACCAGATCGAACAGCTCCCGCTGATCGGAGTACAGATGGTCCCCCGGACTCAGACCCAGTCGAATCGCGACCCTGGCTCCGAGCACGGCCTCGCCGAGCATGACCGGCAGCCGCCCAGCCCGAACGCTCAGCCCGCGAAACTCCAGATAGTCCGGCGAGGTCGCCACGATGGGCGCGGTGCGTGCCGTGAACCGCGTGTTCATCGGAAACGCGCTGCCCACGATGCTCGTCGCGATCGCCTCATACTCGCCCATGCCGATCGTCCCGATCTCGGCACGGCGAAAGTACAACGCCGACATGACCAGGTCGAACCTGCTCCCCTTGGCTCCGGCAAGCAGGGGCGTGCTCGCCGCCCTGGACAGCAGGCGTTCCTCGAAGTCCCTGAAGATCACCTGCGTCCCGATCGGCAGGAGCGTCGCAACGGACACACACAGCGTGAGCAGGCATGTGCGCACGGAATGGTGCCGTGCGTGCGCACACGCGAGTCGGACCGCGCCGCTCATGGCCGGCCCTCCGAACCGCCGGCGATCGCCGCCATGTCGATCACCCGGTCGAATCCGCTGAGCACCTGGTGATTGTGCGTCACGACGATCAGCGTGGCATCACGCGTTCGAGCCCGTGCTTGCAGCAGTTGCACCGTGCGCATCGTCGTCAGCGGGTCCAGATTGCCCGTCGGTTCGTCGCACACGATCAGTGGCGGATCCATCACCAGAGCCCGGCACAGCGCCACACGCTGACGCTCTCCCTGAGACAACTGCCCCGGTCGACGACGCAGAAGCGCACTCAGCCCGGCGAGCTCGGCAAGCTCCTCGGCCAGCCGAGCATGGTCGGCCACCGTCCTGCCGCCCACCGGAGCGAGCCGGGGCGCCAGCAGGATGTTCTCGCGGACGGAGAGATACTCAAGAAGCTCGAACTCCTGGAACACCATCCCGATCCGGGACAGCCGAAGCGCTCTCCTGTCCGCATCCGAGAGCTTGCCCAGATCGCACTCGAGCACCACAACCGAACCCGCATCGGGCACGCACACACCGGCGACCAGGTGCAGGAGCGTCGTCTTGCCCGCTCCGCTCGCACCGATGCAGGCCACCTGCTCGCCCTTGGCCACGTCGAGTGCCGCGACCTTCAGCGTGAAACCGCCGCCATCGCCCGCACGCCCCCGATGGGCGAACCGCACATCTCGCAATCGGATCATGGGTGCGCTCCAGAGGGTGCTGCGCTCGGCGGCGTAGGCGGATCACTCGCGGGCGATCCGATCCGCCCGCCCACCGCCGCCGGGCTTTGCGACTGCGCCTCGGTCTCGATCCGCCGCTGCTCCAGCGGCATCAATGCGACCACCCGCCAGCCGCCGGGCCGCGGCTCCACGGCGTACTCGGCAAGATACTCACTGGTCCGGGTGTGAGAGTGTCCCCAGTGATAGACCACACCCTCGACCTGCCAACGAGCCCGCACAGTGAACCGCCCTCCGGTCCGGCTTGACGCGGGTGTCACGACGCGGGACTCGATCGGCGTCAGCGTCTTCACGCGGCAGAGGGCCCCACCCTCCTCACGCAGGATCAGCCCGGAATACACCTCGTTGTACACCGTATCCAGCAGAGGCCCGTCAACGCTTCGGGCCAGTGCGTCGTACACGTCGCTCTCCCTCGCGTAGTCAAAGGCGCGGAAGATGTTCTCGTGCAGCGGGGCAAAGATCGCGAGCGATCGCGAATCATCCATCAACAACGGATCCGGCCCGATCGGGACCCGCAGGGCCTGTACCGGCCAAAGGGCCGCCCCGAGAGCACACAGCGCGACCGTTCCGAGCGCGACCTGCCGAGCGCCTGCGCGCCTGCGCAGGGTCCACGCCGCCATCCCAAGGGCCCAGATCAAGGCGCACAGGACCGTTCCACCGGGCACAG
>DHLW01000173.1:26783-62118 GCA_002405485.1 Phycisphaerales bacterium UBA4658 | reverse complement strand
CAGGGGCGTGCCAGATGTGCTCGGGCTCGCTCTTCCTGAACGTGATGATCTCCAACATCGAGCCGCTGGTCAGCACCGCCTCGATGTCGGTGATCGGCGCCAGATCGCGGTCCTGTGCGATGAAGTCCCGTGGATAGCTCCCCCAGACCACCGAGACGCTGCGCGGCCTGGTCTTGGCCGGATAGTGGGCGACCACGAACACCTGCGGAAGCAGCAGCGCGGGATTCTGGATGAACCCGGGACGGCGTTCTGGTTCTGGATGCACCACGCGAAGATCCCGGATCACCGGCGTCACGTCCACACCATCGATCCGCACGCGATTCGCGCGGTCGACGATCGCCGACACGGGTCCGGCTCGGGCGGCGCCGAAGTACTCTGCCAGTGCGTCGCCCATGGCCCGGACCTCGTCGTCGGTGATGCCGTCGCGTGCCGCCCGGGCGGTGTTGACGATCTGATCCGCGAACAGGATGTTCATCAGACACTGCACCTCGACGCCATCCTGCTCAATGCCGATGCGTACGTCGGCGTGGGCCCCTGGCTTGGGGTGCGCGATCGCCGTGCAGATCGGCACACACGCGACCCACACGGCGGCCAGAGCGGGCAGACGGAGGCCGCCCATCCGGAGCAGCGGCCGCAACAGGCACAACGCACACATCAGGCGCTTCATGGACATCGTTGCGTCCGTCCCAGGGCCGATGCAGCGTGGTTGCCGCGATGTGCGACCATGAGCGCTCCGGAAACGGTTCAGCAGGTGGACGCGTGCCGCGGATGGTCCCGGGGCGGAGTCGCATGAGCAAGCGCGTCCAGGAACACGCTCAGATTCGAGAAATCGTGCAGAACAACGCCGGCGCCAAGAGCACGAAGCCGGGACTCGTCGCGATCGTGTCGCAGGCCGACAAAGCCGATGCCGAGTTCGCGGGCGGCCCGCGCGTCCCACACGCCGTCACCGATGTACACGACCCGTCCCACGCGACGCGCGTCCCCATCCATCGCACCACGAACGATCTCGTCCAGGGTCGAGCGGATGATCTGCGGTCGCGTGGCGGGGCGTCCGAGCGCGTCCGCGTGCGAGAAGGTCGCCGGCAACCCGGCGATCGAGACGCCCGCCGCCGCGAGCTTGACCTCCGCTGATTCCGGCCATGCCCCGCTGGCAACGCCCACGGCCATATGGGGCCTTTCTGCAAGAGCATCGAGCATGGCGTGCACTCCGGGCACCGGGGTCGACCGGTCCGGCTTCACGGCAAGCTCCGCCCGGAGCAACTCGACAAACACGCCTTTGACACGTTCGACCTCTTCGGGCAGAGGCGTCCGGCCGGCCCATCGCTGGCAGACTTCGATCGACAATCCCTGATCGGTCGAGTGCGTGAAATCGGCCCAGTCCAGCCGAGGCAGCTCCACGTCAAAGACCGTGCTGAACGCGGCGGTGAGGCACTCATCGTCGACCCCGGTGCTGCGGATGAGCGTGCCGTCGACGTCGAAGATCACCACATCGCGGGTCTCGCTCCTCACGCGCATCCTCCGATCGCCCGGGCGGCGGCCGCCCGGAGCGCACGCTCGAGAATGCCCATGCCTCGCCCAAGCGCGTCGCCCGAAATGTTCAGTGGCGGCGTCAGCGTGAGCACGTCGCCGCCAGAAACCTTGAATGACAACCCAGCACGCAGGCACTCGTACAGAACCTGCTCGGCCAGCGCCTCGGCGGACACCCCTCCCAGCGGCCGCAGTTGCACCCCGATGAGCATCCCGCGGCCTCGCACGTGCGCGATGATCGGAATCTCGCCCGCCAGGGCCTTGAGGTCGTCGAGCAGCTTCGCACCGACCCGCTCGGAACGGGTGAGCAAGTCCTCCTGCTCGATCACGTCCATGACGGCCAGGGCCGCGGCGGCTCCGACGGGGCTCTTCTCGTGCGTGAAGTGGCCGAGCGATGTCCGGCCGGCGATGTCGAGCTCCGGTCGCGCGATCATCGCGGCCATGGGAAAGACTCCCCCGCCGAGTCCCTTCCCGAGCACCAGAATGTCCGGAACCACGCCCTCATGGTCGATGCTGAACCACCGACCGGTGCGGCCAAGGCACAATGGAATCTCATCGACGATGAGCAGTGCGCCATGCTCGTCGCAGAGCTGCCGAACCCGTGACCAGTAGCCCGGCGGCGGCAGGTCGACGGTGGTGCACCGAATCGGCTCGCCGATGACCGCGGCAACCGGGCCGGACTCACGCAGCGTGCGCTCAAGCGCCGAAAGACAACGGCCGGCGCACACCCCGCTCGACGCGCACTCACCGAGCGCCGGCGAGCACCGGCTGGGCGTCGGGGCCGGCACGTGCACGCACCCGGGAAGCAGCGGCCCGACACCGTCGCGAAAGTGCGCCTCGCCCCCGATGGAAATCGTGTCGAGCGTCGCCCCGTGAAAACTGCCGGCAAACGAGACAAAGTTCGCTCTTCCCGTGGCCAGTCGCGCGAGCTTCATCGCCATGCTCATGGCCTCGGCACCCCCGGGAGCGATGAGCGCCTTCGAGAGCGCTCTGCCAGGGGATATGGACGCGAGCCGCTCGGCGAGCCGCACGGCCGGTTCATTCGTGTACCGACGCGGACAGAAGGCCATGCGATCCAGTTGCTCGCGCACGGCCTCGAGCACCCGCGGGTGGCCATGTCCGACCTGGTGGACGCTATTGCCGTGAAAATCGAGGACCTCCCGCCCGTCGGCATCCACGAGCGTCGCGCCGCGGGCCTCGGACAGGGCGTTGAGGCAGGGCGTCGAGAGCGCCTGGCGGAAGAAGGCCGCCTCGTCGCGATCCAGCAGCGTGCGAGTCCGTGCGGACAACCGCTCACGCCACCCGCTCCGCAGCGCGGAGACATTCACATCTCCCTCGCTGCGGTCGATCTGTTCCGGGCGCCGCCCGATGTTCATGCCCACACGCTCCACGCTCGCGTCATTCATGCACGCACCCAACCCGACCTGCGGGCTCCTGACGCTCACGCCGATCGCCGCCCGACGCGCGATGCCCGCGACGGCGGCGACCGAGCCGCATCAGGTCACTGGCCGTTGGCCGTGAACGTTCCAGAGTACCACTTCAGCGAGGTGTCGTACTGCGGCTTGGCAATGATCTTGACATGTCCGTCGCCCCAGGTCGTGACGCACCCCGTGTTGTGCCGGAAGTACTCGCGCTTCCACTTGTCGAACGCGGTGATCTCGCCGAAGCCGGTCGAATCGAACGCGTCGTACTGCGACAGGTCATTGAGGGTGTCGCCGTTGGCGTCGAGCATGTGCTCAAAGCCGTCCTGGAACATGATGAGGAGCGATGGATTGGCAATCTGGGAGAAACGGGCCGCCGTGGTTGCAAAGGCCTGCGTTCCGGGGATCGGCGTGCGCCGGAACCAGGCGCTGGCCAGCCGGCCTGTCAGGTCGCGCGTCACGCCGTTGAACGCATAGGTCTGGAACTTGTGGTCCGGGTCGAACTGCGTGTTGTAGTTGAAGCCCGCGGTCGAGTTCGGGCCGAGATTGGCGCTCGGATACGGATCCATGAGCTTGGCATCCGGGCAGCGCCAGACCTGCCATGCGGGCACCGGCGGCGGCGGTCCGCGGCCGATGGTGTACCACTCTTCCTGGACATTCAAGTTCGGATCAAGGTACGTGTCGTACAACACTCCCCAGTACGCGAAGTCGGTGTCGGCGCCGTCGAACGACGGAGGCCACTCATAGGGACGAATCCAGCGGATGTTCGTCGCGTCGTACGGCCCGCCGCCATTGATCTTTCGAAAGCGAAGTCCGTAGTTCAATCGCTTGGCGTGGTGGAACTCCTTGTAGTCATTGGAGTATGTCGCGATGGCGGTGTAGATCTGCTTCTGGTTGCTCGAGCAGACCGCCGCCCGCGCGGTCTTGCGGGCCTGGCCCAGGGCCGGCAGCAGGATCCCCACGAGAAGGGCGATGATCGCGATCACAACGAGCAGTTCGATCAGCGTGAAGCCCCCACGCGATCGCAAACTCCGCCGAAGCAAGTACTTCCAGACGCCGTCCATGCTCGTTCTCCTGAGAGTCCCAACGGCCGTTTCACGAGGGAGCGACTTTAGTGTCCGCGGATCGCGGGTTTGAGCGCAACTCGGCAAAGACTGTGTTGGATGTGTGTAAAGACTGGGCGAGGCCAGATCCAGCCATGCATCGATCTCCGCTGCCCGCCCAACAGAGGGGGGTGATGGCCATCCGTGCTATGCGAGGATGTTCGTTTTGATCACTATTGAGATTCTGTTGCCATGACATAACAACTGACACCACGGAACCTGAGCGCAGCACTTACAGGTCTTTGGTTGAAGCTTTACCGGTTTGGGGTGGGACGCACTCAGATGACCGTGTACTTTGCGTGCATCGATCGGGGTGGGTTCGCGAGGTTCCTTTCTGGAGGTGTGTCAAGTGCAACGCCAAGCCATGTTCGCGTGTCTTGTTGCGGCCGTCGGCGCCGCGGCGAGCGTCACCAACGGTCAGGTGACGTTCTACTTCGAGAACTTCAACTCCGCCGTGCTCAATCAGCCAGCGACTGATCCGGCCTGCCCCTCGGGCGCCGGCACCTGGACGGACGTGTTCCCGGCCGGCTGGATCGTCGATGACTGCGGAGTCCCGACTTTCTACTGCCGCACCCCCGGCTGCATCCGCGTTCCCAACCGCGTGTCCTGCGCCACGTGCTCGCCGGATCCGGTGAATGGGCCGCGCGGCGTGCTGGAGTGGGAAGGGTGGTCGATCGCGAACAAGTCCTTCTGGATCAGCGCCGCCGGCGACCAGACCCGCTCCCTGTTCACCCTCGCCACCGGCAACGTCGCCGTCGCCGACTGCGACGAGTGGGACGACCAGGGCGACCCCGACACAAGCTGCGGCTACTACAACGCGTTCATGACCACGCCGGCGATCTCGCTCACCGGCGTGGACCTCAGCACGCTGAGCTTCGCCCTCGCCTCGAGCTGGCGCCCGGAGTGCTGCGACGACGGCCGGGCTCCGCAGACCAACAACCAGACCGGCACCATCCTCGCCATCTATGACATGGGCGGCGGAGTGACTCAGACCGTCGAGGTGCTCAAGTACGACTCCCAGCAGGGCAGCCCGACATTCAAGCCCGACACCCAGAACGAGCAGCTCAACCTCGGCCAGACGCGCCTGCTCCCCCCCGCCGGGGCCCAGAGCGTCCGGTTTGAGTTCTCGCTGACCAACGCCGCCAACGACTGGTGGTGGGCCGTGGACAACCTCGTCCTCACCGGCTCCATCGGCGGCACTGCCACCCAGCTCTTCAGCGAGGACTTCGACAGCGTCACGCTCCGAAGCCCCGTCGACGAGACCTCCGCTCCTTGCGCTACCGCCGCCTGCACCGCCAATGCCTACACCCGCACCGGCCCCAACGGCGTGACCGTCTCGGTCGCCGGCCCGCTCCCCGGCCCCGCCGGCCTCGGCGTCGTCGATTGGCGCGGCTGGAGCTTCACTCAGCGTCCGTACTGGAACTGCGTCTCCGGCGGCAACGGCAGCAGCTTCCTCGGGGCCGACGGCACGATCGCCGTCGCCGACGGCGATGAGTTCGACGACCTCGCCCACGAGCCCGGCAACCTCGACACCACGTTGTCCACCCCGTCGATCAACATCGCTGCCCGCTCCGGCAATCTTCTGGCTCTGACGTTCAAGTCCAGCTGGCGACAGGCAGGCGCTCAGACCGCGACCATCTCCGCCGTCTTCAACACCGGCCAGACGATCGTTCTGGACCAGTGGGATTCCCTCCAGGGCAGCCCGGACTTCAAGCCCTCGGCCGAGAACGAGGTCGTCGGCCTCCCCGTCAACGTGCCCGCCGGCGCCACCAGCGTCGTGCTCCAGTTCCGCTACGTCGGCGGCGACAACTGGTGGTGGGCGATCGACGACGTTCGCCTCTTCGAGGGCGAGATCGCCGTCGCCATCGGCGGGTTCACCCCCTTCCGCTCCCTCATGGCCCTCGGCCCGTCTGTGAACTACTCCGGGTGCACCGCTCCCTGGGCGCCCGACGCACCCATCGGCTGGACCGAGGTCTTCAACCCGACCGACGCTCTCGGAGCTCCGTACTGCGGGCTGGTGCCCTGCGGCCGGCCGGAGTGGCAGGGTTGGTCCTTCCCCAACCGCGAGTGGTGGGGTTCGCCCGCCGTCGACACCCAGCTCCGAGAGACGTTTACCCGCGGGGTGGGTCGCGTCGCCGTCGCCGATCCCGATGAGTGGGATGACTTCGGGAGCGGCCTGGCTCAGTTCAACGCCTTCCTGACCTCCCCGTCCATCGCTCTCCCGCCGGTCGTCACCAGTCTGACCGTGAACTTCGACTCCTCCTGGCGCCCGGAAGGCAACGACGATGCCACCCAGGGCGACCCGGTCGGGGGTGAGTTCAGCAACAACCAGACCGCGATCGTCAAGGCCATCTACACCCTCTCCGGCGGCGGCACCCAGACCGTCGAGGTCCTCAACTGGAACTCCTTCCCTGAGCCCGATGCCAACGCCATCCCGCCGATCGTCAACCCCAACTTCAAGCCCGACGCTCCGAACGAGGCCGTGGCTCTCAACCTGACGCCCCCGGCCGGCGCCACCGCCGTGCGGCTTGAGTTCTCCCTCACCAAGGCGCGTAACGACTGGTGGTGGGCGTTTGACAACCTGGATGTCCGCGTCAACGGCGCCACCGCCTTCAGCGAGAGCTTCGAGGGCGCCCAGGGTGGAACCACCCCGCCCACTGAGAATCCCCCCATCGGCACCTGCTTCTACTTCGCCGAGGTCTCCACCCAGGGCAACGGCTTCAGCGTCGACAACGCGCTCAACGCCGGCTGCGCCTCGGCTCAGGGTGAGTTCGACGGCTGGGGATCGTGGTATGTCCCGGCTTGGGGCGAGTTTGGCGGCGGCCGCCAGAACTTCCTTGCAGAGACCGCCTTCATCAGCGACTTCAACCGCGGCAACTGCGACGGCACCAGCCTGCTCATCACCCCCTCCTACCCGGTCGCCAGCATCAACCCCGGCTCGCTGTCCCTGTCCTTCCGTTCCAGTTGGCTCAGCGAGGCCGGACACACCTCGTCCGTCGAGATCAGCCGCGACGGCGGCACGTCCTGGTCCTCCCTGCTGAGCTGGAACCCCGCCAACAAGACCACCAACTTTGACGAGGTCGTGACGATCGCGAACATCCCAACCGGCGCGGCTCAGGCGGTGCTCTTCCGCTTCCGCGACTCCGACTCCGGCTGGTGGGCCGTCTCCGATCTGCAGGTCTCCGGCACCATCGGCGTCAACCCGCCCTCCTGCCCCGCCGACTTCGACGGCAACGGCAATGTCAACGTCCAGGACATCTTCGACTTCCTGAACGCCTGGTTCGCCAACCAGCCCTCGGCCGACGTCGACGGCAACAACGCGATCGAAGTCCAGGACATCTTCACCTTCCTGAACGTCTGGTTCGCCGGCTGCCCGTAAGCCCGCTCACCAGCTCGCGAATCAACGCACGAGGCCCGGGTCACACGACCCGGGCCTCTTCTGTTTCTCCACTCAACCGGCGCTCGGTCCGGCCCGACCATATCCCCGCGATCCCAGGCTACCACGGCAGAGAGAACGTCTTCACGTTCGTCATCCACTTGCACGCTTCTGCGACTCCCTCCTTGATCCCAAGCCCGGACATCTTCACGCCGCCAAACGGCGACCGTTCGGTTCGATACCCTGGGACCTCGTTCACGTTCACGGTGCCTGTGCGCACCTCGTGAATCACGCGTGTGGCCATGGCCAGATTGTTCGTGACGACGCTCGTGGACAGGCCGTACATGCTCTGGTTGGCCAGCCCGATCGCGTCATCCACCCCGGAGACGGGAACGACCTTGGCGATCGGTCCGAACGCTTCCTCACAGACGATCGGGGCGTCGCGCGGGACGTCGCCGAGCACTGTCGGTTCCAGGAGAGCCCCACGCCGCCCGCCTCCACGCAGAAGCCGTGCGCCGCGATGCACCGCATCCTGAATCAACCCCTCGAGCTTGATCGCCGCGGCCTCATCGATCACGGTGCCGACCCGAGTCGCGGGATCCATCGGATCACCACTGACATACTCGCCAGAGACCGCCCGCAGCCGTCGCGTGAACTCATCAACCACCGCGCGATCCACCAGCAACCGCTTGGCCGCCGTGCACCGCTGCCCGGAGTTGCGGAACGCACCCTCGCACGCCAGCCGGACGGCCAGGTCCAGATCAGCGTCGGCGAGCACGATGAGCTCGCTGTTCCCCCCGAGCTCAAGCGCCAGCCGCTTGTACCCGGCTCCGGACGCGATGCGCATGCCCACCGCCGTGCTTCCCGTGAATGTCAGGCACTCCACACGCGGATCGCGAACCAGACTTCCGGCGACGTCCTCCGTCGGACCGAGCGCCACGCTGAGCATCCCCGCGGGCAGGCCGGACTCGAAGAGCATCTCGGCAAGCGCCAGGGCCGATCGTGGCGTCTTCTCCGAGGGCTTGAGCACCATGGGCGCCCCCACCGCGATCGCCGGGGCGATCTTGTGCGCGACGGTGTTCAGCGGATGATTGAACGGGGTGATGGCCCCGACGCACCCGACCGGCTGCCGCATGGTGAAAATTCGGCGGGCCTTCCCGCTCGACGAGACATCGCACGCGAAGCACTCACCGTCGTCATGCAGAGCCTCGATCGCCGCGAACTTCAGCACATCCAGCGCGCGACCGACCTCATACATCGTCTCCCGGATGCACAGGCCGGTCTCGGAGGTGATCAGCCGCGCGACCGCCTCTCGCCGATCCCGCAGGCGGTCCGCCGCCCCGGAGAGGATCTCGCTCCGGTCGTGGCGCGAGAGCGCGCAGCGATACGCGCTGGCCGCGGCGATCGCCCGCTCGGTCTCGGCCCGGCCGCAGAGCGCCACGCGTCCGACCACCTCGCCCGAGTACGGGCTGCGAACGTCCAGGCAGGCGTCCGAGGTGAAGCGCTCGCCCGCGATGTACAACGGCTGTATGTCGGTCATGCATGCTCCAGGTGCACGGTCTACTCGGGAACCTCCGAATCGTCGATCTGCCGGCGTCGTCGCCGGCACCCGCACGTCCGGACACACGCCCTCAGGCAACCCCGTTGAGAAGGAAGTCGAACACGTCGTAGTTGCGAGGATCGCACTGCGCCAGTCGCTCATGCAGCGCGGTCAGACGCCGGTTGAAGATGAGCGGGACCATCTCCTCGAACCGTCCACCGTGCGACCGAAGCCTGCCCGCGAGCGTGCCGAGATCGTGATGCTCCGGACTCACGCCGACGCACACGTCTCGGCCAGAACACACCACCAGATCTCCCGTGCGGTCCGGCGGGGCCTGAAGGGCCCTGCACGCCAGCTCGTGCTCCAGCACCTCCGTGATCCCAGGGGTGCGCAGCAACCGCTCCCGCACGCGCTCGCGCTTCTCGCTCGAACTCACGTGCACCACGGCGAACGAGCCGAGCGACGCGTGGTGCACCACGTACGGATCGGTGATCGGCAGGATCACCCGCGCTCCGGGATCGACCTCGCGCACCACCGGCTCAAGAAACACAACGTTGGGCGCGCCATCGGGAGTCATCTTCGCGTTCATCCCGTGATCCGCGGTCACGCCGACCACGGCCCCGAGCCGGTCCAGCTCGCCGATCTGCTCGTCGAGCCTCGCATAGAACGCAAGCGCCTCCGGTTCGTCCGCGGCGTGCTTGTGCTGGATGTAGTCCGTCGTCGACAGATACACCACATCCGCCCGCCGCTCCCGCACCAGGGCCGCACCCAGCTTCATCACGAACACGCTCGCATCCGCCGAGTAGATCTCCGGCGGATGCTCGCGGCCGGCAAGAGCCAGCGCCCCGCTCAGTCCGGAGTTCTCCGGCGTGCACAGGTGGGCCTTCTCGCTCGATACGCTGATCGCCCCGCTCCCAGGGCCGATCTCCAGACCCTTGGACAGGATCGCCCGCAGCTTGTCCTTGGCCGTCACCACCGCGACCCGGCGACCCGCCTGCTGCGCCCCCGCGACGATCGTCCCGGCCCGGAGGAACTCCGCGGAGTTCATCATCGTCTCTCGCCCGGTTGTCCGATCGAGGAAGTAGTTGCCGCCGATGCCGTGCACCGCCGGCGGAACGCCCGTGATGATGCTCGCGTTGTTCGGGTTCGTGAACGATGGCATCACGCCCCGGGCCCGGTATCGCCCGCCCTCGGCGCTCATGCGCTGCAGGTGCGGCATGAGCCCGCGGGCGATCGCCGCGTCGATGTACTCATCGGCCGATCCGTCCAGGCAGATGGCCACGTACACCAACTCCCTCGGGCGATAGATGCGCCCGTTCACCTCGAACGCTCGTGTGTGCGGGGAACTCGTCATGGCGCCGGAGTGCTCCTCATACCACCGCACGCATCAATCGCGTGCAGGCCAGATCGATGAGCGACACCGCGACGATCACGATGATCATCATGGTGCACACTTCCCGATACTGATAGCCGTTGATCTTGTCGGACATCAGGAACCCGATGCCTCCAGCGCCCACCACCCCGAGGATCGTCGCGCTGCGCACGTTGGTCTCGAAACGCAGCAGACTGTTGCTCACGAGCATCGGCATCACCTGCGGAACAACCGCGAACGAGATGATCTGCAGCGGACTTGCCCCGGTGCTGGCGACACCTTCCACCGGGCCGGGTTCCATCGCGTCGATCGCCTCGCTGAACACCTTCCCGAGAATCCCCATGCTGTGGATGAACAGCGCCAGCACTCCAGTGAACGGCCCAAGACCGATCACCGCCACGATGATGAGCGCCAGAACGAACTCGTTGAATCCGCGACACCCGTCCATGAATCGTCGCACCACGAACCTCGACAACCATCGCAGGACCCGGTGAGACGTTGACTCTCCAGGCGCGAGAATGGCGAGCGTCGATCGAGCCGCGATGAGCGCCAGCGGAATCGAGCCCAGCACCGCCAGGACCGTGCCCCAGAGTGCGATCGCCAGAGTCTCCACAAGCGCGTCCAGGTACGTCGCGAGCTGCTTCCGTCCAAGCTCCGGCGGAAAGAACCCGCCTCGCATCTGTGCAAGCTGACGGGCAAACTCCCGCTCGACCTCCGCGGATCGTTCCGCCGGCGTCTTCTCGCCGAGCAGAGCCTCGGCCCGCGCCCGCACCTCGCGACCAAGCTGGGGCTCGCGGGGCAAGGGCTGGCCGCGAGCACCATACTCCCCGCGAATGAGCTCCCGGGCACGCTCGGTCGCGAGCATCTCCGGAAAACGCTCCGCGCTTGCCCGAGCCGCCGCCTTGTCGGCATCGGAGACCGTCCGCCCCAGCAGAAACTCCGCCGCCTTCTCTCGGTTGCTCCAGAGCAGGCCCGGATCCATCTTCGTCGCTCGCCAGCTTGCAACCAGTGTTGCCACGCACGCCAGCATGAGCACCAGCCCGAGGATCCGTCGCCACAGCGGCGTGCGAGGGCGGAGCGCCACGGCCGACGCGTACGTCGATTCGGCCCGTGAACCTGCGGGCGCATCCGGGCTCATTCCTTGCCCACTCCTTCTTCCTGCATCCGCATCAGGTACCGCATCACGTCATACGCCGTGTCGCCCGCGTACACGAACCCGCCATTGCCAAGCTGCGCAAGCGCCGCTTTGTCCTCGTTGAGCATCAGCAGCGCACCGGTGATCGCCGCCTTCAGACTGCTCGGCAGGTCCTTCCTCACCACCATCGGCGAACCCGGAATCAGCTCTGACTTCCACAGCACCACGAGATCGGACGAATCGAGCTGTCCGCTCTGAACCACCCGCGCCATGTCCAGGTCGTTCGCGGCGGCCGCGTCCACCGACCCGTTCGCCACCGCGAGCAAGGACGCCTGATGCGACCCCGCGAACCGAACCTCCCTGAAGAACCGCTTGGGCTCGACCTTCAGGTCACGCTTGAAGTGCATGAGCGGAACCAGGTACCCGGAGGTCGAGTTCGGATCGGTGAACGCGAACGTCTTCCCGCGGATCGCCTCCACGTTCGTCCAGCCCGAGCCCTTGCGGGCCACGATCATGCTGTGGTACCCCGGCACGCCGTCGCGGTCCAGCTCCATCGCCACCGCCTGCGCCCCGGCCCTCGTCGCCGCCTCGACGTACGACTTGGGTCCGAGGTACGCGATGTCCACGTGCTTGTGGCTCATCGCCGTGATCATCCCCGCGTAGTCGCTCGCGCTCATCGATTCGATCTTCACCCCGAGCACCCGCTCCAGGTGCTCTGCCAGCGGCTGAAACCGCGTCACCACGTCCGAGCTGCCCTCCGCCGGCACCAGCCCAAGCACCAGCTTCGCCGGCCACTCCGCCTGCGGGTTCTGTCCCGTCGCCGACGACGCGGCCATTCCCGCCCGCGCCGGTTCAACGCCGTGCTCCACCGCCAGCGCCATCCACAGACCCGCGAGCACCAGAGCCGCCCAGACCCACGCCTTTCGCTGTCCTGTCATGATCGCCCTCCGCCGGCCATCGCCACGCGTTGAACCGCCTCGGTCTTGCCCCCGGTGCCGTCAGCCCCGCCAGCGCCACCAGTGGACACCAGCCGCGGCTCTGCGGAATCCCCTCGCGGCTCTCCGGTTCCGCTTGCCCCCCTGGTGTACACCCGCTCCACGTCCTCCGCAGTCACCCGATCCACCGCCGCATCCACGCACACGCGCCCCGCGTTCATGCCCACGATCCGCGATCCGAACTCGCGAGCCACATCAACCTGGTGCAGATTCACGATCACCGGGATGCCCTTCGTGTCGTGGATCGCCCGCAACGTGCGCATGACACCCCGCGCGCTCTCGGGATCCAGACTCGCGATGGGCTCGTCGGCGAGGATCACCCTCGGCTCCTGGGCCAGCACCCTCGCGATCGCCACTCGCTGCTGCTGTCCGCCCGAGAGCTGATCCGCCCGCTTGAACGCCTGCTCGGCGATCCCCACCTTCTCCAGGCATGCAAACGCGATCTCGCGCTCCGACCTTGGAAACAGCCGAAGCACCCCCGCAAACCGCCGCACCGGCCCCCTCGCAAAGCGCAGCCGCCCCGCGAGCACGTTCTCCAGCACGCTCAACCTGCGCACGAGATTGAATCCCTGAAACACCATGCCCACTTGCCCGCGCACCTCCCGCAGGCGCCCGCCGCTCGACTCGGTGATGTCCCGGTCCAGAAGCTCCACCCGCCCTCGTGTCGGACGAATCAACAGGTTCAGACACCGCAGCAGCGTGCTCTTGCCCGCGCCGCTCGGCCCGATCACCGCCACGAAGTCGCCCCTTCCAAACCGCAGCGTCACCTCGGCGATCGCCGCCCGGCCGGGTGCGTACTCCTTCGTCAGCCCGTGTGCGGCCAGAACCGTCTGTGTCTGCTCTGAGCCCATCGTGTGCACCACCTCCGGGACGAAGACGGACGACAAGCGTTCGCCCGCGACAAGGTCCCGGCCTCGCACCACTTCCTGCTTAATCGAATCTTCTCAGTCCGCCCCGCCGCGGCTCAACTCGTCCATCCGCGCAGCACTTCTTCGGCAAGCGCAAAGCTCAGCGTCATTCCCGCCCCTCCCACGCCGTTCACCACCTTCACGCCCGCACTCGGGGATGCCACAAACTCCGTCCTCGCATCCATGAACTTGGGGTAGCTCCCCTTCCAGCGCTCCACGACGCGCACCTCCGGCGGGCGCAGAAACGTCCGCAGATACCCGAGCACCAGCGCGTCGATCTCTTCTCTCAGAAACGGCTCCACCGGCTCCCCGTACACGTGCGAGTCTCCGAGCGTGAGCTCCCCGGTTGCGGTCTGACTGGCCATCACGTGGATGCCCCAGCGGTCAAACTCCGGCCGCTCCCGCGCAAAGCGCTCCCGCACGCGGGCCACGCTCGGACACCCTGCAAACGAGCGATAGTGCCGCAACGTCGACCCGGCATACAGCATCGGGCCAAGCCGCCCGAACCCTTCCGGCACAGGCGCCGTCCGCATCATCTGCAGCGTGCAGATCGTGAGCCCCGACCCGCGATAGACCTCCGGAAACAGCAGCCGCGTCTCCTCGCCCGTGCACACCGCCACGCGCTCCGCGGCGATCGTCGCCCCCGACGCCAGACGCACCACCGGATGTTCGACCGATACCACCGGCGAACCCAGCCGCACATCCACCCTCTCCAGCGTCGACAGGTACCTCGTCATGGCCGCGACCGCCTGACGCGGATCGACACAGATCTCCGTTCGGCTGAACAGCCCGCCTCGAAGCCCCTCTCGCACCAGCCAGGCCGAACGCTCCATCGCGGACTCCGGCGAGAGCATCTGGACCTGATATCCGTCTCCACCGTGCCGCGCCGCGAACTCCTCCATCGCGGCAAGCTCGTCCTCGCAGTACGCAACCCCAAGCGAGCCGACCGGCTCGTGCCACACTCCCGCGACCCGCGCCGCCTCCAGCCAGAGTTCCCGGCTCCTGAGCGCCCGGGGCATGAGCCCCGATGGCTGCCCGATGGGCCAGATCATCCCGAAGTTCCGGATCGAAGCCCCGATCTGGCGATCATGCCTGTCGATGAGCGCAACCCGCATCCCCAGTCTGCTCGCCGCCCACGCCATCGCGATCCCGACGATCCCCGCGCCGACCACCGCAAGATCCACCTCGGCAAACGGCTTCCCCCCTGCGCCGCTCACCGCCCGATCTCCCGCAGACGCTCGTTGCGCTCCGCCGACACCTGTCGCTGCGACGCTGCCTGCGGCTCAAACAGCACACCGATGCTCGACTCGTCCGTGATGTTGTTGTACGCGATCCGAACGCCCAGCGTCGCCTCTCGCAGCTTCCTGCGCACGAACCCGCTCACGTTCTGGATCTCGCTCTCGTCGGCGTCAAACGTCATCGTTGCCCCGACCGAGTACACCCGCGTCAACTGATAGCTCGCCCCGAAGTCCACGTACGTCGCGTCCAGCGGATTCAGGAACCGCACCTGCGCGTACGTGCTGAACTCCGGCGAGTGCTGGATCAGTCCCCCCGCCACGGTCCGCGCCGGCTGGTTGATCGTGAAGTCGTAGATCTGGTTGAACGTCAGCCCCACCGCGTCGGTCACCTGCCACGCCACGTCGCCCGTGAAGTAGTTGCCCAGCACCGAGTACTCCGGGCGATAGTCGAAGAACCGTCCAAACGGCGACGTCTCGTTGCGATCCGCCGTCGAGAATGTGAAGTCCGTCGCCACCTTCAGCACGTCCACCGAGCGATACCGGCCCGGCCCGCCACGCTGCGTCTGGAACGTGTTCGTCACGCCCGCACGCACCGCAGAACCCGTGTTCACACCCTCGATGTCCGGGTCGTACGGCGCCAGCGTCTCCTGCCGGATCGTCGAGCCCGCCGTCCACACCGTCGTGCTCGGCTCGATGATGTGCCGGATCCGGTTCAGGTCAAACAGCTCGCTCTGCACCGAGTCATCGATCCGCACCAGTTGCGTGCTGAAACGCGAACCCGCAGCCCACCACGCCCGGTAGCTCTCCTCCTGATCCTGCACCGCCGATGCGTTCATCTCCCCGAACTCGGCGTCATACCCGGTGAACCGACCCACCAGGAACGGATTCACGCGGAACACCGACAGATCGAGCACCGCCGAGAGCTCCTGACGGGTGTCGTACCGCAGATACTCCTTCTCGTTGAACCCGGACGCCCTCAGCCGATCCGCGATCGACTGATTCGCGTTCACGCCAAAGGCCCGCTGCGCCAGCGCGTCACTCGTGAACCCGAACTCTTCCGCTCTCGGCTCGTTGAAGCTGAACCCCACCCGCGCGACGGAATACTCGTGCGTCCAGGTCAGCAGACCCGGCTGGATGCCTCCGAGCACGTCGTCGGCCAGCCGCGCATACTTGGCCTCCGGCAGCTTGTTCACCGTGAAGCCCTGGCTCTGCTGGATGTACTGGTTCGGCGAAAAATCGTTGAACGTTCCGCGTGCTTCCACGCTGAAGACGCTGTTCCCCTCCAGGTACCGCAGCCGAACCGAGTTCGCGACCTCGCGCCCCTCCTCGGCGATCCGATCAAAGAACCCGTCCACGAACGTCTCATCGCTGATGTACGCCCCCTCCGCAAACAGCGTCCAGGTCGGCGTGATCTCCCACCTGTTCTCCGCCAGAACCATCCCGCGGAACTCGTCGTCCGCGTCCTTCCGCTGCCCCGTCGCCAGCACGTCCTGACCCGAATCCTCGGGAACCATGTACCCGAACACCTGGCCCGTGATCGTCGGCGTCGTCCAGTTCGTCCGCGTGCCCAGCCCGATGCCGCGATCAAAGTAGTAATCCACCATCGCGCGAACACGCAGCCACTCCGGACGGTCCACCCCGAGCACGCTCAAGGCGTTCCACGTCGTCTTGAGCGCGGCGCCGGAGCCCGACGAGTTCTCCACACGCACGTCCTCAAGGGGAATCTCGTCGATCTCGCCGCGAAACCCCGGAAGCCAGAAGAACGGCACCCCGAGGCCCCGAAGCGTGATGTTCCGCGCCTCCACGAACGTCAGCGTCTCGTCTCCGCCCGCCGCCCGGCTCGACTGCGCTCGCGGCGCCTGTGTCACCGTGATCTTCGACGCCCCAAGCGAGAAGACCGGATCAAAGAACGAGGTCGTGCTCAGCCGGGCGTTCTCCGCTGAGACCTTGTTCGCCGCCTCCTGCCGGAGCGTCGTCGCCCGCACATACACCGGCAGTCCCGTTCGGGGATCGACCGTCGAGAACACCGCGTCGGCCATCACCGCCGAGTTCTGCTTGAAGTCGTAGTACACCCGCGGCCCGCGAAGCGTGTACTGGCCATCGGTCGCCACCACGTCCCCTTCCAGATACACACCAAGCACCGCGTCCACCCCGAATCGCCCAAGGTCCTTCAGCGGTCCGGGCGCCAGGAACACCACCGCCCGCTCCGCCGTGATCAGCAGATTCCGTGTCTTGCGCACGTCCGTGTACTGCAGCGCCACACCCCCCGTGATCAGCAGCGTGTTCTCCTCCTCGCCCCGAAGCACGCGGATGTACTCGCTGTTCGGAGCCGCCTCCCCAAACTCCGGAGCCGTCGGCGCGTTCGGCGCGCGCGTCCCCGCCGCGAATGTCACGATTCCGTCCCGCGCAAACAGCGGCTCCACACGGTCCTGCGGCGGCAGCACCGGCGCCGCGGCCACCCCCCTCTGGCGGGCAATCGGCGAGTTCGGCTCATACGGCCGGCTCACCCCCGGCGAAATCGCCCCACGCACCACGCCCGGTGCCTGTACCGCCGTCGGCTCCGGCTCCCCTGCAGCCTCAGGCCCCGCCAGCAGCCCACGCAGCAGCCGCCCAAGCCGCTGCTCCGACTCGGACAGAAACGCGCCCTGCGCGCCGCTCGTCGGCGCCACCGGGTTGAGCGAGTCGGCCCGCAACGACAAGGTCCCATCCAGCGTTGCCGTCACCAGCAGGCGATCCGCCGCCTGCGCATACCCCGCTTCCGCACCAGGATCCGATACGCGGTCAAACGAGATCGCGATCTGCCTCGTCGCGCGATCCTCGCCCAGCGCTCCTGTCGAGGCCAGCGTCTGCACCCACACCACCGCCTGTGCCGCCGTGAACGTAAACCGGCCTGACTCCACCACCACGTCGCCCTGCAGATACATCCTCTGCGTCGAGACTGGCAAACCGTCCACGCCGATCGTGAGCACGCTCCCCCCACCACCACCTTCGGACCAGACCCACGCCCGGGCCGCCCGAATCGTCACATCCGCCCGTTCCGTCGGGCTGGGCAGCTTGACGCCGCCAAAGTCCTTCCCGGTGATCTCGGCAGGAGAGGGTGCGGCCTGCCCGAACCAGGTGGTCTGCGCCGGCGCGGTCTGCCCGAGCGCGACCCCACAGACCGCCACGATCCACGCCGCCGCGCTCCCGCCAGGCCGTCCGAACTTTCGACGAAGTGATGTGCGATCCATGCGGTGGGGATGCTACGGGATTGTGCCCCCGCTCACAACTGCACCAGACCGATCCCGCCCCCGGAACAGGATCCCCACTTCTCCCGACAGACAACCTGTCGCTTGCGCGCCGGGCCGAGGACGCCAACTGGTTCTACTCTGCATCCATGAGCACCCCCACCCCAGCACACGCCTCGGCTCTCAAACCACTGCAGGTCGATGTCGACGCCTCAGGGATCGCCACCCTGACGCTCGAGCAGCCCGGGTCCCCGATGGTGGTCCTCGATGAGACGCTCATTCGCAGGATCGAAGCCGCCCTCCGCGGCCTTCCCAAGGACATCTCCGGCTTTGTGCTCGCCTCCGCAAGCCCGCGCGTCTTCATCGCCGGAGCTGATCTCAAGACCATCCAGGCCGACCCAGCCAACCCCGACGCCGATCGTGCCCTGGACGCCTATCTCGCCTATGGACAACGCGTCTTCGGCATGCTCTGCACCCTGCCCTGCCCCACCGCCGCGGCGATCGGCGGCGCGGCCCTCGGCGGCGGGCTCGAGATCGCCATGCACTGCGACGCCCTCATCGGCTCCCCCAACGCCAGCGGGAAGCCCTATCCCATCGGACTCCCCGAGGCCGGTCTCAGCATCTGCCCCGGATGGGGAGGCACCAACCTCCTCCCCGCACGCATCGACCCCGCCGAGGCCATCCGGCGAACCGCCATTGGCAAGCCCATGACCTTCGACGAAGCCGTGCAGGCCCGTCTATTCGACGACGTCGCTCCCGCTCCCGACGCCCTGGTCCCCACCGCCAAACGGTGGATCGCCGCCCATCGCGATCGCGTCGGCCGCCGCGACGGCATGCCTTCACGCTGGATCGGTCGCGCCGATCGCAAGCCCGCCGTACTCGCCGCACTCGCCCAGCTTCACGCCCAACCCGACCCAGCCCTGCAGTCGGATCCCGCCCGAGCAGTCCTCATCGCCGTCCGAACGGGTCTGGAAGACTCCTGGCAGGCCGCGTTGGACGTGGAGCGCCGAGAACTCGTTCGACTGCGGAACACCCCCGCCGGACAAGCGGCCATTCGGGCGTTCTTTGAGAAGTCGGCGCAAAGGTAATCAGCCCAGACTTTTCACTCTCGCTCTGGGCTTTCGTATGGTCGTATTCCGCACCGGGTCGTCCCGCCGGGATGTGCGCAGCGGGCTCACAAAGGCGAGCATCCATACGTCTGTGGGTCGAATCCCCCGATCGTTCGACGCGGTGGGCGCTGTGCAAGCGGACACCCTCAAATCGCCAAGTCATCTTTGCGATGTTCATCAACGATCGTGTCGGGGCGCAGCAGTGCCAGACCGATCGTGAGCGGTCCGCAGCGCCCGGCGAACATGAGCAGGATGATCACGAGTTTGCCGGGGGTCGAGAGGTCGCCGGTGATCCCCATCGACAATCCCACGGTGCCGATCGCGCTGGCGGCCTCGAACACAATGGGCAGGAAAGGCTTGCTCTCCGTGAAGCAGAGCACCAACACTCCGATGCACAGGCCGATCAGATAGAGGGAGGTCGCTGCAAAGGCGTAGAGCACCCGCACCATCGGCACCTCGTGACCGAGCCAGACCACACTCTGGCGGCCGCGCAGCACGCTCAGGAGATTGCCGAGAATCGCCGAAACGCTTGTCGTCTTGATGCCACCGCCGGTCCCGCTCGGCGAGGCACCGATCAGCATCGCGAGCATGATCACGACGAGCCCGGCTGCGGACATCTCGCCGATGGAAACGGTGTTGAAGCCCGCGGTCGATGATGCGGACATGATCTGGAACGCGCTCGCCAGAAGACGCTCCCCGGGGGGAAGCGTCCTGAAGGTCTTCTCCGTAAAGAACAGCAGCAGCGTCCCGACAAGAAACACTGTGCCTGTCATCGAGAGGATGACTCTTGATGTGAAGGTCAGCATCCTCTCGCGGAGCTTGACCGTGTACCACACGTCTTGCGCAACGATGAACCCGATCGCCCCCATGTACGACAGCGCGCCGATCACGGTATTCACGATCCAATCGTCGGCAAATCGCTCCAAGCTGTTGTTGTTCAGACTGAACCCGGCCGTGGCAAAGGCCGACACCGAGTGAAAGACCGCGGACCAGAGCGGCTGCTCAACGCCGGCGACACTGAACCGCCACCAGAGCAGCAACGCCCCGACGGACTCACAGATCGCCGTGAACACGACCACATGAACAAGGAAGTGCTGCATCACGAAGTAATGAGGCAAGGAAAATCCCGCCTTCAGCACACCCATGCGCGACTCGGTGATCACCCTCCCTCGCGCCAGAACGAGGATTGACGACAGCGTCATGAACCCGACGCCCCCGATCTGGAAGAGCCCCAAGAGCACCAACTCGCCAAAGAAGGTGTAGCTCTCCGACACACTGATCGTCGTCAAGCCGGTCGTGGAGATGGCGCTGGCGGCGCTGAAGAGGTGGTCGATGACATGCACCGATCGCTCCTGGGAAATCGGCAGGCAGAGAAAGACCGTCCCGATCAACGCGTACAGCGCAAACCCCGCCACCAACTGCTGCACAGGCCTCAATCGACTCCATGCCTTCAGGCTGGCTTGTGGCGGGGTCATGACCGCCCACGTGGCAACACGCCCCACCGCGAGCAGCCTCCGTCGCCAGCGGCCAAGCGGGGGCGCGGGGGTATTCAGTTCCTCGGCAAGAATCTGTGATTCGGTGGGACGCTGCTCCTCAAGTGCCATGCTCTCATCCGCGACGACGAACGACATCCCGGACGCGGTCCTGCCAGCGCCGGTGGTTCGCCTCTTCGCACGGACGGGAGCCAGGAAACGCGCATTGAGCGCTATCTCAGGAGAGCTCGGCGTCGTGCACTTTCATATGCCTACGGGGTGAGCTGACGGGCTGGGCCTTGAAAGTGGCCTGGACTCTCTTGAGTCCTTCGCCCCTGCCGAGCTTCACGCTCGGCGTTGGTTCCCCCGTTCTCCGTCATCGGACGGAGACTCGGCTGCTACAACGCGCTCATGATAGGCCGGGCCGGTGCTGAACCACTCGCGTTCATCAAGACGCCGCCCAGCAATCAGGCCTTTGGCCAATCACCTGCCGGATCTGATCGCATCGAGCCGTCCGACTTGCCCGGTTTCGACGACCTTTGCCGGAAAACCTGTCCTTTGAGCACGCAGTAAGGGGCACTTCATCGGATCGAGTCGATCAATATCCGGACGCCCAATGTTTTCCGCACCCCGTACCTCCCCCGGTCATCTCATGGACGCCGGGCGTGATGTCTCGGCAATCCATAGAATCACGTTGTCCGCTCCTGATCGAATCCGAGCCCCCGCCACACTCCGAAGTCCCGAACAGGGACCGCCGAACTCAAGGACCTCTTCCCATGGCTGACCTCAAGAATCTCAAGGGCATCTCCGCCGAGGACCGCAAGCTCCTGGAGCAGGCCGAAGAGTGGATGGGTGCCGAGCCGACGAAGATGGGTCCGGTGAAGAACCTCTTCTGGGGTCGCATCAAGGAAGACTTCTACTTCCCGTACCCCAAGACCGATGCCCGCGAGCAGGCCGAGTGCGATCAGTTGCTCGCACGCCTGGATGACTATCTCCGCAACGAGCACCCGTCGATCAAGATCGACCAGGATCAGGAGATCCCCCGCTGGGTCATCGACAAGCTCTTCTCGCTGGGCGTTCTCGGGATGACCATTCCCAAGGAGTTCGGCGGTCTGGGCATGGGCATCACGAGCTACAACCGCGTGCTGGAGCGCATCGGGTTCAGTTGCGGCTCCACCGCCGTGCTCGTCAGCGCGCACCAGTCCATCGGCTGCAAGGCCGTCATGCTCTACGGGAGCGAGGACCAGAAGAAGAAGTGGCTCCCGCACCTGGCCAAGGACTGGGTCAGCGCGTTCTGCCTCTCCGAGCCCAACGTCGGCTGCGACGCCGGTGGCCAGGAGACCGAGTTCGTCAAGGACGGCGACTATTACGTCGTCACCGGTGAAAAGAAGTGGGCCACCAGCGGGGCCATCTCCGGCCTGTTCACCGTCATGTGCCGCGAGAAGACGCAGGACGGCAAGGGCAAGATCTCCGCGCTGGTCATGCACCCGTGGATGGACGGCGTCGAGATCTTCCAGAAGAACCGATCCAAATGCGGGATCCGCGGCACGTGGCAGGCACGCATCAAGTTCCACGGCGTGCGCGTCCACAAGGACAACCTGCTCGGCAAGGAAGGCCGCGGACTCCAGATCGCCCTCTCCTGCCTGAACTTCGGCCGCTGCACGCTCAGCGCCGGCATGCTCGGCGGAGCGCGCAAGGTCCGCGATCAGGCGACCAAGTGGGCCATGACCCGCTTCCAGTTCGGCAAGCCCCTCGCCGACAAGGAGCTCGTCCGTCAGCGCATCGCCCGCATGGCCGCGTACGACTACGCGATCGACGCCGTGCTCTACATGACCACGGGAATGCTCGACCGCAAGGACGAGGACATCATGGTCGAGACCGCCGTCTGCAAGACCTTCTGCTCCGAGTACGGGTGGCGGGTCGTGAACGACGGGATGCAGATCATGGGCGGCGAGAGCTACATGACCGAGAACGAGGTCGAGCGCGTCTTCCGCGACTCGCGCATCAACCTCATCGTCGAGGGCTCCAACGACCTCATGTGGTCGTTCATCTTCGGCTACGGGGGCAAGCAGCTCGCCGAGCAGATGCTCGGGATCAAGCTCTCGCTCATGAAGGACAAGGACGAGCCGCTGGGCTCCTTCCTCGCCAAGGCCGTCAAGAACGGGCTCAATCCCAAGCTCATGAAGCTCGCCATCCCGCTGGGGCTTGAGGTCTTCTTCGGGATTCGCCGCCCGCTCCCGGTCATCACGCGGACTCTCCCCGAGCTCCGCGACGTCGCCGACCGACTCTCTCGACTGGTCCGCGAACAGACCTACCTCTTCAAGATGATGAGCAAGAAGTACGACTCATCCATTCTTGAGCGGCAGGCCGTACAGGCACGCCTCGGCAACTCTGCGATCCTGATGCACGCCTGGGCGTGCACGCTGGCCAAGCTCGACGCCGACATGCGTGCCCACGGCGGCAACGGTGCGGGCGATCTGGAGTTCCAGCGCGACAAGGCCGCCGCGATGCACTTCTTCGACCTCGCCGAGATCGAGATCAAGGAGTACTTCAACAACTGCTTCGCCAACGCCGACGAGACCATGCTCAAGGCCGCCGACGCCGCCATGACCCACACCGAGAGTCTCCCTGCCGGCGACTTCGTCATCCCCGAGAAGACCCCCACGAACCTCCGCGGCAAGGGCAAGTCCCCCAAGCAGGACGGCATCAAGCAGTTCCCCGGCGATCGCGAGAGCCAGTTCGCGCAGGCCCCGGCAGACATCGTTCGGCGGTGACGGCGTCCGGGAACCTCGTCGAACGTTCAGGACCGGGATGGACGCGCCGATAACGGGAGCATGATCGCTCCCCCACAGCGTCGCCGGGCAATCGTCGATCCGCCTGCCTGCGAGGGTCTCGAGCCCCGCAGGCTCCTGGCAACGTTCAGCACCTCCAGTTTCTTTTCCACGAACGTGGGCTATGACTGGGGTTATCAGACCTCCCAGCAAATCGGCGGTGGCGCGATCGCGACCGGCACGTCGGTCGTGCAGTCGCTCGACGCCGGCCTCATCGGCCCCGTGAACGTCACCCGCTTCCGAGAGGTCCGCACGGCGCTTGGCCCGACCCCGGGAACCACGCTCGATGAGGTCTGGGGCGGCACGCCCGCTGGCATCCGCCTGTTCTCCCGAACTTCCTCCCTGGACGAGTCCGCGCTGCGCTATGGCGCGGGCCTCCCGGTCATGCCGCTGCAGCTCGAGACCGGCCGAACCTACGCCGCCAGCAAGTTCGTCCAGGGCACGGTCGGCGACTCGACCGCCTCCGGAACGATCTCGTCGGAAACCACCGTCGGTGCCATCGAGTCCATCACCGTGCCCGCCGGAACGTTCGACGCCCTCCGCGTGAGCGTCACGCTCCTCACGAACGCAACGCTCACAAACGGGCTCGGCGACCGCCAGATGACCGTGAACGAATCGATCACCCTCTGGCTCATCGACGGCGTCCGCGTCGGACGCGAAGAACGCACGACCCAGACGACCATCGGTTCCTCCTCGCAGTCCGTCGTTTCAAGCCGCGTCCTCTCGGGCTCGACAGTCCTGCAGCAGCTCGACAGCATCCAGGTCTCCGGACGGGGCGTCCCCATCGCCGTCGCGGACGACGCACCCAGCACCGTCGACGGAACCAACTTCACCGGAATCGACATCGACGCCCAGACCAAGACCCGCGTCTTTGTGATCCGCAACGTCTCGACCCAGCCGGTCACGCTCGCAACGCCCGGCCTGTCCGGAGACCCCTCCCAGATCATCTCCATCTCCGGCACGGATGCCGACGACTTCCAGGTGCTCAGGGCTCCGACGTCCACCTTCATCGCTCCGGGCCAGACCCAGCGATTCAGCGTCCGCTTCAACCCCTCCGCGCTCGGCTTCCGTCACGGCGTCGTCCGCTTCTCCCTCGCCGGTAATCCCAACGCACTCTTCAGCTTCGCCATCCGCGGCACCGGCGTCAACCTCGGCCGTATCGACATCACCCGCAACGGCACCGTCAACGGCATCCCCCAGGCCGCCGACACGAGCGTCCAGCTCGGCACCTTCTTCGGCAACATCCGCGCCGAGGGCGATCGCTCCAGTCAGCGCACCTATCGCATCACCAACTTCGGCCTGGGCTCGCTGCGGATGCTCGGCACCCCGCGGGTGGCGATCTCCGGGCCTCACGCCGCCGACTTTGTCGTCACCGCACAGCCCCTGGAGACGCTGGCCAGCGACGCCGTCACGCTCTTTGTCGTCCGATTCAATCCTTCCGCGTTGGGGACTCGCACCGCGACCCTGTCGATCCTCACCAATGATCCGACCAGGCCGATCGCCATGTTCGGAATCGGGGGCGTCGGCGTGTGATGCACGGCGCGGCGAGCCGACCGGCCGAGGGTCATCCGGGGCGAGTTTCGATTGTTCCCACCGCCAGCGCGTCCGGGATGGGGCCCTTCGCGGGGGCGCGCGCCGTGACCGACTTGGTCGCCACATCGATGCGCACCAGCTCCGGCGTCGCGCCATCGCAGACAACCAGAATCGATCCGCCGTTTGCTGAGAACGCGATGCTCGTCGGAACGACCTTCAGCGCTCCGCCGGGCATGAGGGGTGCGGGGCGAGCCGGACCGACGCTCACGCGATCGACCGTCTCCGGGTTGCGGCCGTCGAAGATCGCGACTTCTCCCGCCCCGGGACACGACACCGCGACCTTCTCCCCACCGGGGGAGAAGCGAACCCGGAAAGGGAAACCTGTGCACGCAAACTGCCTGATGATCGCCCGCTCGCCGACGCTGATGATGCTGATCGTGTCCGACCGATTGCTGGCCACCCAGGCCCGCTCACCGTCGGGGCTGATGGCAATCCCCTCCGCTCCGAATGGGACTTTGTCCAGTCTTCCGGAGACCTTCCACGCGGGAACATCGATGAACGTGAGCGAGCCGGGGGCCACGTGCGCGACGATCGCCGTGGAACCGCCTGGCGCAAGCGCCAGCATGTGACCGGCCTTGTCCGTCAGCTCAAGCAGTGATACCGCGCCGGTCTCAACATTCACGCGGGCGAGCCGAGGGGGTGATTCAACAGTCGCGAGAACCTCCGTCGGCCGGCCGCTCCGCGGCGGAAGGAACACGAGGTCATTCGGGCGCTGCGCCCCGATCGCAACCACCCGGTGCACCTTCAGCGTCGACAGGTCAACGACGACCAGGCGATCGTCCGCGGGCTGATGCCCGGCCCCGGGCCCGCCATAGGCCGACCCGACCGCCCATCGGCCATCGGGAGAGATCGCCAGCTCGTGTGCGCCGAGCCCAACGTCGATGGAGCGGACGATCGCAAGGTCGGTCGCGTCAACGATGTGCAGTCGGTTGTCCCCGCGCGTCGAATAGATGGCCACCTCACGCCGAGATTCGACCTTGGGCGGATTCGCCAGCCCCGCGGCGGGATCCGGCGTTGCGAGGGTCTGCATCGCCAGGCACACCCCGAGCATGGCCACACACCCCTGCGTGCACGAGTTGACGGCGAACATCCGGGGTTTCTCCAGTGATTCGGGGTATCGGGGCTCGACCGCCTCTGCGCAGACGCTGTCCGGACGTGTTTCCGTCAGAAACTCGACCCGGTTTTCACAAACCGGATCACCGACTCCAAAGTCACCATGCCCTACACTGGACGTCAGCCCTGCACACGGAGATGCCGATGCCCAAGCGGATCGTCTACAGCGCTCAGATCGAGTACATCCAATGCCTCGACGAGCACGGCAAGCTCGACGAGAAGCTGCTGCCTCCCGGCGATCCCTCCCGGCTCAGCGACGAGCAGGCGGCGTTCCTGTACGGCAAGATGCTCGAGTATCGCCACCTCGACGAGGTCGCCTTCAAGCTCCAGCGCTCCGGACGCATGTACACCTATCCGCAGAACAAGGGCCAGGAGGCCGCCGCACTCGGCGCCGGCGCAGCCCTCCGCGTCGGCACCGACTACCTCGTTCCCTGCTATCGCGAGAACGCGGCCCTCTTCCTGCATGGCCTGGATCCGAAGTACATCCTCCTCCACTGGGCCGGCGACGAACGCGGCAACGCCATCCCGCAGCGCGACAAGCACGGAGAGAACGGGGTGAACTGCACCCCCATCGCCATCCCCATCGGCACCCAGATGCTCCACGCCACCGGCATGGCCTGGGCCGCCAAGCTCCGCAAGGAGGACAAGGTCGTCGCCACCTTCTTCGGCGACGGCGCCACCAGCGAGGGCGACTTCCACGAGGCCATGAACTTCGCCACCGTCTTCAACGTCCCCTGCATCTTCATCTGCCAGAACAACCACTGGGCCATCTCCGTTCCTCGCGATCAGCAGATGGCCAGTGAGACCGTCGCCCAGAAGGGCATCGCCTACGGCGCGCACTGCGTGCAGGTCGACGGGAACGACCTCTTCGGGATGTACAAGGTCGTCCTCGAAGCCCGCGAGCGGGCCCGCAACGGCGGGGGCGTCACGCTCATCGAGGCCATCACCTATCGCCTCGCCGACCACACCACCGCCGACGACGCACGCCGCTATCGCTCGGAGGCCGAGGTCGAATCCTGGCGCGGCAAGGATCCGGTCATCCGGCTTCGAAAGTACCTCGAGAGCCAGGGCCTGTGGGACGACGCCAAGCAGCGTGAGGCCCTCGAACGGGCCGAGGCGTGGACCAAGAAGATCGTCGACGAGGTGCTGAACTACCCCGCCCCACACCGCAACGAGATGTTCGACCACCTGTTCGCCGAGATTCCTGAAGAGCAGCGGCGGCAGCGCGACACCTGGGCGACGCACTCGCTTGGACAGCATCCGCAGCAAGCGGGATTGAGCCCCGTTCGATGATCGGCGCATGGGAGAACACACGCGACCAAGGCCTGATCTCGCACGACTTCACAAGTCGTCCATTGGTCATCGAGACGCTGTCATGAAGAGCACTGTCTGCGGATGCTTCTATTGTCTCGAAATGTTCCCGCCAACGAGCATTGTCAAATGGACCGATGCACCTGATCCGCTTGAAGTGCCTGAAGCCGCAGGGCAAACGGCGCTCTGTCCACATTGTGGGATCGACTCGGTCATTGGCGATGCTTCGGGTACGGTCATCACAAACGCACTACTCAAGCGAATGCACTCGGCGTACTTCGAGCTTTGAAGTCATTTCCGCGTTCGACAACTCGCGAACGCTTAAGGACTCACGCATGCCCCGCACACCTCAGATGATCGAAAAAGGCCTCACCCTCGTCGACGCCATCAACGAGGGCCTGGCCCAGGAAATGGAACGCGATCCCCGCGTCATCTGCCTCGGCGAGGACGTCGGGCTCAACGGGGGCGTCTTCCGCGTCACCGAAGGCCTCCAGAAACGCTTCGGCGCCGATCGAGTCGTCGACACGCCGCTCAGCGAGTCGGGCATCATGGGCGCCGCCATCGGCCTGGCCATGGGCGGCATGCGACCCATCCCAGAGATCCAGTTCGAGGGCTTCATGGGCCCCGCCCACGATCAGCTCGTCAACCACGCCGCCCGCTTCCGCAATCGCACCCGCGGGGAGATCACCATCCCGCTCACGGTCAGAGTCCCCTGGGGCGGCGGCATCCACGCCCCGGAGTTCCACTCCGACTCCCCGGAAGCCATCTACATCCACAACCCGGGCATGAAGGTCGTCTGCCCCGCCACCCCCGCCGACGCCAAGGGTCTGCTCCTCAGCGCCATCCGCGATCCCGACCCGGTGCTCTTCTTCGAACCCAAGCGCGTGTATCGCTCCTATCGCGAGCAGGTGCCCGAAGAGGAATACACCATCCCGCTCGGCCAGGCCAAGGTCGTCCAGGAAGGCACCGACCTGACGATCATCACCTGGGGCGCTCAGCTCTTTCAGTGCCTGGAAGCCCTCGACCAGCTCCCCGAAGACGCCAGCATCGAACTCATCGACCTGCGAACCCTCAATCCCCTCGATCACGACACCATCGCCCAGAGCGTCGAGAAGACAGGCCGGTGCGTCGTCGTCCAGGAAGCCCCCAAGACCTGCTCGCTCGGGAGCGAGATTTCGGCGATCATCCAGGAACGCTGCTTCCTGCACCTCAAGGCCCCCGTCCAGCGCGTCGCCGGGTTTGACACCATCATGCCCTACGCCAAGCTCGAACTCGACTACCTCCCCGACGCCAGACGTATCGCCGAGGCGACCGTGCAGACGCTCGGGTACTGATCCGCTCGTCTTGATCTCAGCGACGCGATAAGGCCGCAGAGCTCGTCCAGATCCACAACACACAGGAGGGAGCCCGATGGGGCTCCCTCCTGCGTTTGATGCGTGCGATGTATCTGTGCTCGTCCGGATCAGTTCCGCCGACGGCGGAGAACCGCCAGCCCGCCCAAGCCCAGCAGCGCGGCCGCGCCCGGAGCCGGGATCACCTCGAAGTTGAACGACGAGGCCGGTCCACCGATGATCGAGAACTCCACGTTGTCGACCGCCCCGTCGAACGTGCCCCAGCCGGAACCGACGCCCAGCGAGATCGTCGTGACGAGATAGTTCGGGAACTGGGTCCGCCAATCGGTGATGGTGCAGGCGTTGTAGAGCTGCGGGCTTGCGCTGTTGATGCTGTTGGGCAGCGTCGAGCCCGAGGCCCAGAGCCGGTAGTTGGACGCGAAGATGTCCTCGGAAACCCAGGCATCCTGGGTCGCCGCGGAGCCGTTGCCGCCGTTGTACTCCCGCTCATAGATCAGATAGCCCGACGCGTTGGTGGCCGGATCGAAGACGCCCAGGCGAATGACCGGGTGCAGGATCGTGTTCGCGGTCCCGCCCGAGGCGCGGTACCACTCATAGCGGAGGCTGCCGAGCGACCCGAGATTCGTGATCGCGCTGGTCGCATTGAAGTTCCCGCCGGCGTTGGTCGCCGAGGACGCGAAGAACTCGATGTCGGCCTTGGAGGAGTTCCCCGCCGGACCCACGGTGGACTGCAGGCGGACCGAGCCGTCGCCGCTGCGCGGGAACTGCGTGTTCACACCGACGATCCCGAAGTTGCGGACGTTGTTGTACGTCCAGCCGCTGGCGCCGACGGCCTGTCCGGTCACCGTCGTCAGCGCGTTGGTGAACGCGTCACCCGGGGCAGCGCCCGCGTTGGAGAACACCGTCGTCGCCGAGGCGACCGAACCGAAGGCCGCGAGGGCCACGCTTGCCAATGCGATACCGTACTTCATCGTCTCTCTCCTCTGTGCATCGCGGCCCATCCGGCATCCACTGCCGCATGGACAACCACGACCCGGGCACGGGTCGTGGTTGACAAACTCAGGTGGTGATCAGACTCTCTCTCACTCACCGATGGAATTTGGCATCGGGGCCGATTAACTTCATCCTACACGTTTTTCCGTCAGCGTCAATGCGAAAATCCGGCGTTCGATGACAGACGATTGCGAACTTCGCGAGACACGCGCACGCGAGTCGCCGCCGCTTCTCCAGATTTCCACACCACATCCGCCAGATGCGCCGATCGTTCGCTCCCATCTCGGTCGGTGCAGCGGCACGCCAGTGAAGTCCCCAAGATTCTCGCACTCCCAAACGCCTCGTAGACTTCACCATGACCACGCCCGATCGCCCGCAGCGACGTCGATCGCTATTGAACTTCCTGCTCGTGTTCGTCCTCGGCGTCTTCGTCGCGCGCCTCCCCCAGACCGTCGCCAGCGTCAGCGGCATGCTCGGGCTCGGCGCCGTCGACGGGCTCACCCTCATCGCCGACGTCCGGAGACTCCTCAAGCACAGCGCGGTCGAACCTCCCGACGACCAGAAACTCACCATCGGCGCGATCAACGGCATGCTCGAATCCCTCGACGATCCCTACGCCGAGTTCATCCCCCCAGATGACGCCGCAGACTTCGAGAAAGCCATGACCGGCGCGTTCAGCGGGATCGGCGCGCAGGTCGAGGTTCGCGACGGCTGGCTCCACGTCGTGAGCCCGCTCGAAGACACCCCCGCCTACGCCGCCGGCGTCCTCGCCGGCGATCGCATCACCAAGATCGACGGCGAGAGCACCTTCGGCCTCACCGCCGACCAGTGCATCAAGAAGATCACCGGGCCCGAGGGCACAACCGTCACCATCACCATCTCGCGCCCGCACGCCCACGCCGCCGCCCACGCCACGGTGGGAACAGCCCCGGGCGACCCAAGCGCCCAGACGACCCTCAACCAGACCGGCGAGTTTGACCTCACCATCACACGCGCCAAGATCGTCTCCAAGAGCGTGCGCGGCTTCCGGCGACTGCCCGACGGCACCGGACACTGGGACCATGTCATCGATCCGACGCGCCGCGTCGTCTACGTGCGCATGAGCCAGTTCACCCCGACCTCGCCCCAGGAACTCGCCGACGCTCTCGATCAGGCCCAGACCGACATCAAGGCCGCCGGCGGCGCCGACATCGGCGGGCTCATCCTTGATCTCCGCTCCAATCCGGGCGGACTCATGGACGCGGCCATCGCCATCTGCGACCTCTTCCTCGACTCCGGCACGATCATGTCCACGCGCGGGCGCAACGTCCCCGATGTCATCTTCAAGGCCAACCCTCAGCAGGGCACCCCCACCTTCCCCATCGCCGTGCTCGTCAACGGCGCCTCCGCGTCTGCAAGCGAGATCGTCGCCGGCGCACTCAGCGAGAACAACCGCGCGATCGTCATCGGCACTCGGACCTTCGGCAAGGGTCTGGTGCAGACCGTCCGCCCCCTTGATGCCGACGGCCGCGCCCAGCTCAAGTTCACAGCTCAGCGCTACTCCCTGCCCAGCGGCCGGCTCATCCAGAGGACCGACGAATCCGCCGTCTGGGGCGTTGACCCTTCGCCCGGGTTCTACGTGCCCATGACCGATGCCCAGACCATCGCCTGGATCCTGAAGCGACGGTCGTGGGACATCCTCCGCCGAACCTCCGACCCGTCGGGTGCGCCGAACGCCGACGAGCCACCATCCATCGCGCAGCAGCGCTGGTCCGACCCGTCATGGATCGAGGAGACCGCCAAGGATCGCCAGCTCGCCGCGGCCATCCATGCGGTGCAGAGCAAGCTCGACTCCGGCGCGTGGCCCTCCGGCGGCGAAGACCCGCCCGCGCAGACGGCTCGCATCCAGTCTGACGAACTCAAGGCCCTCGAGCGTGCCCGCGATCGCATGGGCAGAGAGTTTGCCCGGCTGGAGAAACGGATCGACGCCGTCGACGCCGCGGCGGCCGCCGGTCGGACGCCCGCACCGCTCCCGGACTTCTGGGCCGCCGCTCTCGACCTCACCGGCGGCACCGTCCAGGTCCGCGACAAGGCCGGCGACCTCGTCGCCGAGCTCTCCATCACCGGCCCTGATCTCGAGCGGTGGCTCGCCTTCGGCGACCTGGAAAAGCGTTCCCCGTCCGGCACGCCCGCCGAGCCCATGCCCCAGCCCAAGACTCCGTGACATTGGCCCCCTCGCCCCCGGCCAGGGGCCATGCCGATCTCCACCACCCTCGCGCATGACCAGCTCCCGAATCATCCTCGCGATCGAAACCTCGTGCGATGAAACCGCCGTTGCCGTCGTTCGCGACGGTCGCGAGGTGCTGAGCAACGTCATCGCCAGCCAGCACGATCTGCACGCGGAGTACCGCGGCGTGGTCCCCGAGATCGCCAGCCGAGCCCACGCCGAACGCATCACCCCCGTGCTCCGCAAAGCCCTCGCCGACGCGGGCATCCGCCTGACCGACGTCGCCGCCGTCGGCGTCGGCAATCGGCCGGGACTCATCGGCTCGCTCCTGGTCGGCGTGGCCTCGGCCAAGGCCCTCGCGTGGGCGCTCCAGATTCCCGTCATCGGCGTGGACCACGTGCACGCCCATCTGCTCGCCGGGCTCATCGGGCCAGGCCATAGCGTCCCCGCGCCCCCGCGGTTCCCCGCGCTCGGCATGGTCGTCAGCGGCGGACACACCTCGCTCTATGTCTGCTCCTCCACAACCAGCGTCACACGCATCGGCGCGACCATCGATGACGCCGTCGGCGAGGCCTACGACAAAGTCGCCGCGCTCCTGGGTCTGCCCTTCCCGGGCGGTCCGAACCTTGACCTGCTCGCGCAGTCCGGGCGCGTGCACCCGCCCGGCTTCCCCATCGCCCGGATCGCCCCGGACAGTCTGGACTTTTCCTTCTCCGGACTCAAGACCGCCGCCCTCTACGCCTTTCGCGGCGTGCCGGAGGACGACCGCCAACGCGCCCGGCGAGAGGCCCAGGGTCGCCCAGAAGCCCCGCGCCTGAGTGCGCAAGACGTCGCCGCGACTTTTCAGGACTCCGCGATCAACGCCCTCATGCTCAAGCTTCGGCGTGCCCTGGATCGCCACATGGACTGCCGAACGCTGCTCGTGGGCGGGGGCGTGAGCGCCAACTCTCGCCTGCGGCGCGAACTGGAAGACCTGCGCAATCGCACCGGCATCGACGTCCGCATCCCGCCGCTGGCCTACTGCCTGGACAACGCCGCGATGATCGCCGCCCTGGCGCATGACCAGCTCGCCGCCCGCGGATGGACGAGCGACGAGCTGAGCATGTCGGCCGTGCCCACTACGGCGTTCTGACCGGTCGATGCCCCGGCCGTCGAGAACGCGGGCTACGGCGCGGGCTGCTTCATCGCCGCGGCGATCACCAGTCGCACCGCGTCGCCCGCGCCGGTGAGACTCTCGCCCGCCACGATGCCGGCGCACACAGTCACCAGGAACCGCTCGCTCCACTTGGGGAACATCTTCGTGATGCCCGCGGCGATGCACGCCCCGATGAACATCGAGATGCTGTTGGTCGCCGAGATCACAAACGCCAGTCCGATCGACGCGCACCCGGGGACGAACGGCCGGAACTTCTTGGGCAGCAGTTTCTCGAGAATCGGGAAGATCACGCCCGCGATCGCCGCGTAGAGCATCGCCTCGGTCGCGCCCTTGGGCAGCGAGTCCAGCCCGCGCTCAAAGACCTCGGCGACGGCCTTCCACATCGCCACCGCCGGAGCCGGCCACTCGGGCGTCAGCAGCATCGTCTTGGGGTCCGGGATCAGGATCAGGTAGAACGCGCTCCCGACGACCGCCCCCGCCACCGACCCGCAGATCTGCCCGACGACCTGCTTCCGCGCCACCGCGCCAAGCAGATATCCGCACTTCAGGTCGTGCATGAGGTCCGCGCACTGCGACGCGGCGCCCGCCGTGATGCTCGCCGACATCAGGTTTGCCGCCGCGTTCTTGGGCATCAGCACCGCGAACATGAGCTGGGTCACCTTGCCCATCGCGCCCACCGGCGTGACGTTGGTCTCGCCGCTGACCCGCGAGGCCACGATCGCCAGCGCGAAGCTCAGCAGCACCGCCGCCACCGCCGCCCACCACGCGATCCCGAAGAACCACGCCTGCAGGATCACGCACAGCACCAGCGCCACGATCATCGACGTGAAGAACCACTTCCGAGACACCTCGCCCGTGTCCACCTTCTCCTGATCCCCGCCCGAGTGCCGGAACGACCGCAGGATCGACGGCATCGAGAAGGAGAACGACACCAGCGACGCCACCACCATCAGCGTCACCCCTGGCCACAGCAGCCACTCGGCGTAGGGCACCAGGTGCTCAGCTTCGGGCCGATTCGCGTTGGCCACCGTCGCGGAGGCCTTGTCCAGCGCCGCCATCCCGCCATTCACCAGCCACGGCGCGATCACGCCGTACGCCAGGATCGACCCTGTGAGCAGCCACGCGCACGACCGCAGCCCCACCAGCCCGCCCACCGCCATCATGAGCAGCGTCGGATCCAGCGTGAACGTGTACTTCGCCGCCGCGCTCCCGTTCAGCGTCAGCCCGAAGTCCGACGCCTTCGTCCACTTCAGGATGTTCGCGATCTTGAACGCCGACGCGACCACGGCTCCGATCAGCAGCACCGTCACGCGTCGCACCGCTTCGGCGCCCGTGTTGTAGATCTCCTTCAGCGTCTCCGCGCACGCGATGCCCCCGGGGAACGGCAGCTTGTCCCGGATGATCATCTGCCGCCGAAGTCCCATCGCCACCGCGATCCCCACCAGGCACACCGTCGACAGCCACAGCGTCAGTTGCCACCAGGGCAGCGTGATGTCCCGCAGCAGCGTCAACGCCGGAATCGCGCTCACCAGGCCCGCGCTGGAGATCGCGCCCGCCGCCGAGCACGCCGCCTGGTTGATGTTGTTCTCCAGCTTGTTCATCATCCGGATCCGCCCGTTCGTCGCCTGGCTCAGCACTCGCCAGAGCACGTACGCAAGCAGAATCCCCGTGATCGACATGTTCAGACCCCAGCCGATCTTCAGCCCCGTGTACACGTTGCAGATCGACAGCGTCGCACCAAGCACCATCCCCGTCCCCACCGCCTTCCACGTGAGCTGCGGCGAGTCAAAGTCCACCGGCGGAATCGCCTCCGCGGCGGGTGCGGTCTTGTCGGCCTCGTGTTCGGTCTTGTGGCTCATCAGCGTGTCTCAGCTTTGAATGAAACTCCCGGTCAGGCCCGTCAGTATGCCGCATTCTCACCCCCTCGGGCATGCCCTCCCGCTGATTGCTCGACGATTTTCCGCTTTCCTTTGCGGATATCGCCGTCCGATCTGTCCGGCCGCACAGCGCCGGGCCCTCACCCACCCCCGCGGTTGGGCACACCCAGCACGCGCAGCGCCGAAGGACGAATCGTCACCTCGAACGCTTCGCCGCTCCCCGCCGCCTCACCGTCCATCTGATGCGGGCTCGGCACGGATGTTCGAATCACGATCCGGGACGCACGCGTCTGCACCAGATCGGGCTTCCGAACGTGCCGACCGGTCGCCGTGGACAGCATCCACAGCGCAAGTCCCGCCCGAGTCTCATGCGGGTAGAACACGACATCCAGTTGCCCGTCGTCCACAGCCGCCGAACGTGCCGGATCCAGCCGCGCCGCGTACTGACGGCTGTTGGCCACTACCACCAGCCCGCGCCGC
>DHLW01000173.1:22033-26598 GCA_002405485.1 Phycisphaerales bacterium UBA4658 | reverse complement strand
CGGCCAGTTCCCGCAGCCCAGCCCGCACGTACGCCGCCCGGGTGATGCCCCCTCGTCGAGCCGCCGCCACGCGCTCCACCACGCACGCGTCGAACCCCACGCTCATCATGATCGCGAACATCCGACCGTTGCACACCCCCATGTCGCTGGTACGCACCGACCACGCCGAGATCGCCGACAGCAGCGTCTGGGCCCGGGCGGCGGATCCGAACTCTCGGCTGAACAGGTTCTCGGTTCCAAGCGGGTAGTGGAAAACCGCCACCTCTTTCCGGGTGAGTGCATCCAGCGCGTGATGCACCGTGCCGTCCCCGCCCGCGACCACCACGAGTTCATCCGCCCCGATCTCGCTCGCCAGGTCGATCGCCTCCCCACCCTTGGACCCGCGCAGCGAGACCATCCTCACCCGGTGCCCGGCTCCGCGAAGAGCGCTCATCACCCGATCCACCTCGCGGGCGCGGTTGCCCGTGCCGCTCGAAGTGTTGTGCAGCACCGTCACCGCCCGAAGGCCGGCCGAAAGCGTGTTCTGATCGCCCATGAGCACGAGGGGGCGAATCCTACCGCAGAATCGCCAGCACCACCGCGTCGCCCACCATCACCAGCAGCAGCAGCGGCAGGTGCGCGATCGACGCGAAGAACACCCGACGCGCGTCCCGCCGCTCCCGCGAATGGACCAGGCGGGCGCACAGCCCCGTGAACAGCACCCCCGAGATCGCCGCCGCTACCGCGGACACCCCGCTGAGCTGTTCTCGCAGCACCAGCGCTGGAGCGAGCGTCGCCGGAATCAGGCAGAGCGACCAGATCAGGATTGTCCGCGCCGTCATCGCACCCGTGGGGTCGACGTTCGCGAGCATCCGGTACCCGCCCTTGGCATAGTCATCCCGGTACATCCACGCGATGGCGAGAAAGTGCGGGATCTGCCAGACGAACATGAGCACAAACAGCGACCACCCGCCAGCATCCAGCAGCGAGGACAATCCCGTCGGCTCGCGCAGGTGGTTTCCCGACGCCGCCGCCGACCACCCGATCAGCGGCGGAAGCGCACCGGGCACCGCGCCGATGATCGTGTTCATCGTCGTCACCGGCTTTAGGGGCGTGTACAGCAGCACATAGATCAGGATCGTCAGCAGCGACACCAGCGCCGGCGCCAGACCGATGAGCAGCAGCGTCCCCACTCCAAGCGCCGAGAACCCAAGCCCCCACGCCAGCGCCGCTCCCGTAGACAGGCGTCGAGTCGGAATCGGCCGGGCACACGTCCGCGGCATCACCGCATCCCGGTCTCGCTCCCACCACTGATTCAGCGCGTTCGCCCCGGAGGCCGACAACGCCGTCCCCACGATGCACCCGAGCGCACGGATCGCCAGATCAGACCACTCCCACGTCTGCCCAATCGCCGACAGCACAAAGCCCACCCCGGCCGTGATCGTGACCAGCCGCGTGATCCGCGGCTTGGTGAGCTCCACAACCGCCGAAAACGCCGACACGTCGCGTGACGAATCCGCATGCGGGGGCGAGATGGCCGGCGAACTGCTCATGCACACTCCAGCGATCCCCAATCCTTGGCACGCATGCGACACCCGGCTACTGCCAGACCGGAATCCTTCCGGTTCCATCGAATCGGATCCCGCACCGAGGACCGACGAATCGTTCGGTCCATACGATCTCCGCACCGTGTCCCGGTAGCTCAGTTGGATAGAGCAGCCGCCTTCTAAGCGGCAGGTCGGGCGTTCGAATCGCCCCCGGGATGTTCAGTCTTCACCGCCGCTGCCCGGCCGCCCCCGGCAGCGCAGGCCCGGTGACGACCATCGCCAATCGCCGCTCAGACGAGCGCACGCCCAGCCAGCCCATCCACACGCTGAAAAGGTCGCCATGCACGATCGGGCACGCCGCGAGAACGAGCCGATTCGGCGAACACGATGATGCACTCTCCTGCCGCCTCGCGGGCGACGGAGCGAAAGTGGGCGCGGGTGGATTCGAACCACCGAAGGCATAAGCCAACAGATTTACAGTCTGTCCCGTTTGGCCACTTCGGTACACGCCCAAATTGTCAGGGGCCAAGTGTACGGCGGTCAGGCCGCTTGGTCCATCCAAGCACACAAACTGGTCCTCGGAGCGACGCCGCAAGGGCTGGCAATGGGCCGACTGCTCGACCGTTCGCAGACGGCAGGCGTTTGGCCGACTCGTACCGGGTTCTCCCGATGATCCTCGGCGACAGCCGCTATGCCGTCACCGGCGGATTCGGCACGATGCCCATGGCCTTGCGCACCTCTTCCATGAGTCGCTCCACCTGGAACGGTTTGAACAGCACGCACTGCAACCCTTCCTGGCTGGCACGCACGATCGAGTGGTGCGGGTCGTACCCAAAGCCGGTCATGAGCACCACCGGCACCCTCTGGTCCAGCCGACGGGCCGCCGCGAACACCTCGTACCCGTTCTTGTCCGGCATCTTGATGTCGCTGATCACCAGGTCGAACTTGCCGGTCTCCCGCTTCGCCGCAGCCTCCAGCTCATCGATCGCCGCCTGACCGTTGGAGCACACCGTCACGCGACAGCCCTTGCCGCGCAAGATGTCCCGGATGATCTGCCGGATCTTCGGCTCATCATCCGCGACCAGCACGTGCCGGCCGGCAAGCCGCGGATCGATCGAGATGTCCGCCAGGGCTTTCTCCGCGCCCAGAATGTTCTGCGGCCCGCTCGCCGCCTCCTTCACCTTGCTCTTGATCGCCGTCACGTCCGACAGAATGCGCTCCACGTGCTCGCGGAGCGCAGGGTCGGTCGCGGCGGCATTCTTCAGCCAGTTCGCGTGCTTGACGATGTCCTCAAGCGGCTCGTTGATCTCCCCCTGCACCGTCCCCGTCACCGTCTCCCCCGTCGCCGCACGCTCCACCACCAGCAGGTCCAGGATGTGCAGCGCCAGTGCGATGTGATTCGCGAAGATCTCGGCGAACTGACGATCCTCCTCCGTGAAGGCCGCCAGATTCTCGTTCTCCACGTTGAACGCGCCGATCACCTTGTCGTGCAGCCGCAGCGGCACCGTCAGCGAGCTCCGCGCTCCGTGCAGCCCCATCACGTACCGGCGGTCCTTGCTCACGTCCGCGCACAAATAGCTCCGCCCCGTCGCCGCCACATAGCCCATGATCCCGTTGCCCTCTTTCTGGGCAAACAGCTCCACTTCCATGGCCTCCGGCGGCAGCCCGCTGGCGATGACCAGCTCCAGCTTCCCCGTCCGCTCGTCCACCAGCCGGATCGCCAGGTGATCAAAGTGCAGCAGCTCATGGCTGTACTTGATGATCTTCTCCTCCATCACCTTCAGCCGCTCGGTCACGTGCTTCTTCCGCACGCTCTCGGCGTCCAGCCGCACAAGCTCAGCCCCTGCGCGGTCGATTGCGTCCATTTTCTGCTGCACGCGCTTGGAGTGCGTCACATCCCACACCACCGCCGCCACCCGATCGATCGGGGCCACCGCCATCGCCAGCACCGCGTCGCTCGCTGGCCGCACCGGTGCAACCACCACTTCATAGAAGCGGCTCTCGTCCGGCGACGCCACCTCGTACTTCTGGCTTCCGAAGCTGAATCCCGCCGCCTCCTGCGCCAGCAACTGCTCCTCGAACTGCACCGCCGCTCGACGGCACACCGCCGTCATCCGGGCCCGCGTCTGATCGTCAAAGGTCTTGAAGCGGTCGTTTGCCCAGACCAGCATCCCATCGAACGTGCAGATGCACACGCCCTCGCCGATCGAGCTGAGCGCCGCCGCGGCCTCGTGATCCGCCAGCGTCCCTGGGACCGGCGCTGCACCATGACCCGCGGGCGGGGCCGCAAGCTCCGCCGCATCCACCACGACAATCTCATACCCCTGGCTCGAAGCCCCGAACACCCCTCGCGGCGAGAGCGACGCCAGATCCCCCGCCGCCACCTCTCGAACATCAAAGCCCGCCCCGCGTCCGCCGCCCTCAGTCGCGCTCTCCTGCAGCGCGGCCGAAATGGCATCGCTCTTCACCCGACCGCCTGTCACGATCAGCACCCGCGGACGATGATTCGGCTCCTGTGGCACCACCATGTGTCACCCCAACCCTCCGCACACACGCCCGTGCATGCCCATCGGCCAACTCCACGCGACGCCCGGGCAACCGATCAGCGATCCGCCGAATCCTCCACCCCTCCGCCCCGACAACTCGGGTCTGTTCGTCATTTTACTCCAAACCGGGGGGTGATGCCGATGATCTCCGCCTGGCGGGCGCCCACACGGCAAGAACATCCCTGAATCGGGTGTCCGATCCCGTCCGGCTCTGATTTTCCGTTTCCCGACCACGACGTCACCCCGCTGGCTTCACTTCCTCTGGTACGTATCGTCCACCTCCGATGATCCAACTGCACAGGGTGAGCAAGTGGTACGGTCCGCCGCCCCCCAGGGGCGTGGCCGCGGTTTCGGACGTCTCGCTCTCCATTCCCAGCAAACAGTGCGTTGGTCTTCTCGGACCAAACGGCGCAGGAAAAACCACGACGATCCGGATGATCACCGGGTATCACCCGCCCTCGGCGGGATCTATCCGCGTGCACGATCTGGACAC
>DHLW01000173.1:1280-21733 GCA_002405485.1 Phycisphaerales bacterium UBA4658 | reverse complement strand
CGACAGAGCTCTGGACCGCTGCTGGCTCAAGGACGTCCGAACCCGCCGAATCAGCGAGCTCTCCAAGGGCTACAAACAGCGTGTCGGACTGGCGGGTGCGCTTGTGCACAATCCACCGGTGCTCGTCCTAGACGAGCCCACCAGCGGCCTGGACCCCTCGCAGATCCTCGAGACGCGGTCGCTCATCCGCGAACTCGCCGCCGACCGCACGCTCATCGTCTCCAGCCACATCCTTCCGGAGATCGAGCAGACGTGCGATCGGGTGATCATCATCGCCCGCGGTCGAGTCCGCGCCGACGGCTCCCCGCGAGAACTCGTCGAACAGATCCACCAGTGCGGGTTCCCGCACACCGTCGAGGTCGGCGTCGGACCCCAGGGCCGCGAACGCGTGCACCGGGCGCTGGCGGCGATCCACGGGGTCAAATCCGTCCAGCTCGAAGCCCAGCGCACGACCGAGCTCTGGGCGACCTTCACCGTCTTGCCCAAGGACGACGTCGCGGACCTGCGCGAGGAGATCGCTCGCTCGGTCGTCGTGCTCGGGCTCGTCTGCCGAGAGCTGCGGAGGGCCCAGCCCACGCTGGAACAGGTGTTCCTGCGCGTCATCGAGACCGACGAACGCCGGCAAGGGAACAGGCCAGAAGGAGCCGCGGCATGAGCGCCGTCTCCACCATCTGCCTGCGCGAGCTGTCGGCGATGTTCCGCATCCCGCTGGGCTGGATCGTCGTCGCACTGTTTGTCTGCCTCTCGGCGATGGTCTTTGTCCGCCAGACGCTCGTCCCGGGAGAGCCGGCCACCATGCGCGAGTTCTTCCGCATCTGGTGGGGACTCATGCTGTTTCTCTGCCCAGCCATCTCCATGCGCCTCTTCAGCGAGGAGCTCCGCTCGGGAACCGTCGAGACCACCATGACCGCGCCCGTCGGCGACGGCCTGGTCGTCGCGGGCAAGTTTCTCGCCGGGCTCTTCTTTCTCGTGCTCATGCTCGTCCCGACCCTCGCCTTCGTCGGGGTCCTTGCCGCTCTCACTCGCCCGGACTATGGCCCCATCCTTTCCGGCTACCTGGGCCTCATTCTGCTCGGCGCGCTCTATGTCGCCATCGGCACCCTCGCCTCGGCGTGCACGAGCAGCCAGACCCTCGCGTTCCTCGGGACGCTCTTCACACTCATCCTGCTTGACCTGCTTCCCTCCAGGATCGCCCCGCAGCTCCCCGAGCGGTGGGCCGCGATCGTCTACTCCGCTTCCCCCAGCGAGCGGGCCAAGCCCTTCTATGCCGGGCTCATTGACACCGCACACGTCGTGTACTTCATCGCGGCCAGCGTCCTCGTGCTCACCGTCGCAACCGTGGTCGTTCAGTGGCGGAGGTGGCGATGAGCACCAAGGCCCCCTCCGCCCGCGGACGCCGCGCGCGATACGTCTTTCAGACTTTCGCACTGCTGCTGGCCGCCACCGCGGTCTGCACGCTGGCCATCCTGCTGTCGGACCGCTTTCCCTATCGCCTTGACGCAACCGCGACCCGCGAGCACCAGCTCTCGCCCCGATCGCTCGAGCTTCTCGGCTCGCTTTCAGGGGACTACGAACTCGTCGTCGCCGCCAACTTCGCGACGCTCGATCCTGCCAGCGTCCGCCGAACCCAGGACGTTCTGGACAACTTCGTTCGCGCCTCGCCCAGAGTCCGCGCGACCATCATCGACGTCGCCTCGGGCGACGGGCTGAACAAGCTCGACGCGCTCCTGGCCCGGCTCAACGATCGCTTCCGGGCGGAGCTCGACGCTCAGCACGCCGGACTTCTCACCGCTCGCACGCGCGGAGCCACCCTCTCAACGGATCTCTCGGGCCTGTCGCAGCGGCTGCTGGATGCGCTCCCGGCCGTGCCCGCGACGACCCAGGGCGACCCGCTCCGCAGATTCCTGCAGGACTCCGCCGCCGTCTGCAGGGTGGCCGGCGAGGATCTCACGAAGATCCTGGAGCAACTCTCCGCACAGGCGGGCGCCGACGACCGCGCGATCGCCCGCACGTCGTCCGCCGAGGACGGCATCGTCAATCTGCGCCGCGTGCTCTCTGACGGCCTCTCCCAGCTCGGCAAGATCGCCGACAACCTCGACGCCGTCGCGCGGAGCGCCGACACCGCGATCGTCCCCGCCGACGTCCGCTCGATGGCCGCGACCGCCGCACAGCTCGCCGACTCCATCCGTCGTTCCTTCGGCGAGACCCTCGCCGGGCTGGATGAACTGCCACGAACTCCCGTCGCTTCGGTCGCCCGTCTGCTCGAACGCAGCAGTGCGGCGGTGGTCATCGGCCCCCCGGGCGCCGCTCGCGGCGGCGTCACGTCGATCGATCTCTCATCGATCTATCCCGCTCGGTTCGTCCCTCCCCCGGGAACCGACACTCCTGCCCCCTCTGTTCCCTCCATCGACCTCCGCTCACGCACCGAGGAACTTCTCGCAGGGGCCATCGCCACGCTCGCCACCACCGACGCGCCCATCGTCGTGTTTGTGCACGGTCGCAATGTGCGCATGGCCCCGGATTTCACTCCGGTGGCCCCGGTCGTTGAGCGCCTCCGGCTCCGCGGCGTCGACGCCGCCGAGTGGGCCGCGGGGCTCGACGCAGAGCCCCCGTCGCTCGCGCGTCTGGACCCCGGCGGCAAGCGACCGGTCGTCTACGTGCTGATCTCAATGGCCCCGGGCGGATCTGACGACGCCGCTCGATTCGCCAAGCTCGCCGAGGCCGGCAAGCTGCTCGTCGATCGCGGCCGAAATGTCCTCGTCTGCGCCGTCCCTTCCACGCTCCCGGGCACGGGCCAGCGTGATCCCATGGTCGACTTCCTCTCGCCGTTGGGCGTCAACGTCGATACCGGTCGGCCGCTGCTCCGCCAACTCATGGGCCCCCGCGGTCGCGTCGTCTCCCCGGACCTCTTCATCACCGATCCTCGCGGCGAGCACCCCGTCAGCCGAGCCGTTCGCGGCCTCACGCTCTACCTCCCGTGGGCTCTGCCCGTGCGACTTGCCGGCAACACTCCCGCCGGGGTCTCGATCACACCCATCGTCACCGTCGACAACGCCGGGGGCAGCGTCTGGGCCGAGGCCGAGTTCATCGCCTTCCTGCAAACCCCGGCCGCCCAGCAGGCCCTGCTCATCAACCCTCCGTCGCCCGGCAGTTCGCTCGACGACTCCGCCGGCCCGTGGGCTCTGGTCGTCGCCATTGAGCGACAACTCGCCGGCGTCCCGCAACGCATTGCCGTCGTCGGGTGCAACAGATGGATGGCCGGCGACGTCATCGGCAAGGAGAACATCGTCGAAGGCCGCTCCGTCCCCGCTTACCCCGGCAACATGGAACTCCTCGAGGCCGGCGTGGCATGGCTCGGCGGGCAGAACCACGCCATCACGCAGAGCGCACAGGCCCAGGCCGTCGCACGCATCCCCCCGCTCTCGGCACAGGCCCAGACGGCGTTTCGCTGGGGGCTCATCGGCGGCCTGCCGATCCTCATCCTGCTCCTTGGCGCCATCTGGCGCGTCCTCCGCGGGTGAACATCGGCTCACGCCGGCCCATGCACTCGCGCCAGATCTCGCCAGTACCCCGCGTATGTCTTGGCCACGCACCCGGGATCGCGGATCCAGACGTTCCGTCGGCGAAGCCCGACCAGCGACAGCGCCATCGCCATTCGATGGTCGTGATAGGTCTCAAACTCCACCCGCGGAGCGTCCGCGGCGCGCATCGCCTCGGCCGTCGGCGGTTCGATGACCAGCGCCTCGTCTGCCTGACCTCTCCACTGCTCGCTCACGATCTCCACCCGTGCCCCGATCTTGGATAACTCGGCCTTCAGCGCCGACAGGCGGTCGGTCTCCTTCACGCGCAGCGTCCGCAGCCCGTGCAGCACGCTGCGGGCCCTCGGGTTCACCACCGTGGGCTCAGCAAAGCACGCCACCACCGCCGCCGTCATCGCCGTGTCCGGCATGTCGGCCAGATCCACGTCGATCGGCACAAGCCGCGTTGGACCGATCACGCCGAGCGCCCGGTTCAGCCGCTGCACCGCCGCGCCCGCGCTGCTGAGCACCCCGACAAATCGCGTGTCTCCCTGCAGCGGCGGCCTGCTGGGGTGCAGATCCAGCCCGCGAATCACCGCGCGAGCGCCCGGCACGATCGCCGCCGCCGCCTCCATGTACGTCGCGCCCGACGCGTCCGGCTCGATCTCCATCGCAAAGCCCCGCAGCGGCCTTGGCGCCATCTCGATGACGCGTTCGCCCTGGACGTCCGCCCGCGAGGTTGCGCCGTCATACCCCGCCGCCGCCAGCACGCGCAGCGTCATGTCGATGTACGACGCGCTCGTCGGCGACTCCGGCAGCCGCACCACCATCCCTCCGGGCACGAACGGCGCCGCCAGCAGCACCGCGGAGATGAACTGGCTCGACGAGGTCATCCCGAACCGGACATCCATCTGACCATCACCCGCGGCCTCGGGCGATCCGCCCATCATGCCGCGCACCTCCACCGGCGGACACCCGGGACTCCCCGTCGTCCGCGCGTCCACACCCAGGGCCCGCAGCGCATCCACCAGCTCGCCGATCGGCCGCTGCCGCATCCGCGCATCGCCATCGATGACGATCGTTGTTCCTTCCGGCGCGAGCATCGCCGCCGCCGAAAGAAATCGCGTCGCCGTCCCCGCGTTGTGCAGATCCAGCACCGCCCGCTCCCCGCGATCCAGCGCCCATCGCCCGCCCACCCCAACGATCCGCGCCTCATCCCCCGTCTGCGCAACCTTCGCACCAAGCCGGCCGACCGCCGACAGCATCACCTGCGCATCATCCGCGTCCGTCAGCGCGCCCCGCAGAACGCTCTCCCCGCTCGCCAGCGACGCCAGCAGGATCGCGCGGTTCGTGATGCTCTTGGAGCCCGGCGGCCGAACCTCCACGTCGAACACGCCCTCCACCACCCGCATCTCCAGCGGGTCGGGCAACTCGGCAAGCGGTACATCCCACAAAGGTCCGGACACGCCCCGAGTGTACGCCCAACCTCCACGCCTTCACCCTCCGATCAGGCAATCCCCATCGCTCCCCCACTCCTCCTTCTCCTCCTTGCGCCCTCTGATACGCTGCATCAAGGTGAACCATGCCCACGCCCTACTCACCCTCCGGCAGAGTCGGCTCCAACACCTTCCTCCTGCTCATCCCCATGCTCGCAAGCGCCGGCCTGCTCGGGGCTGTCTACGGCGTCGCGATGCACTTCATCCCCGTCATGATCATCGATGCCGCTCTCGTCATCGGCTTCGTCTTCGCCTCGGGCTGGGCCGCACAGATCGTCCTCCGCGTCGGCAAGTGCCGAAGCCCCGCCTTCGCCATCTTCTACGGCGTGCTCGCGGGAGCCGTCGCGATCGCCCTCTCCCACTACGTCGTGTTCGAACTCTCCATCCGCAACTTGCCAACCCGCCCAACCTTCATGCAATACCTCGATTGGCGCGTGAAGACCGGCTGGCGCGTCGGCCGGGGCTCCTCCTTCGGTCGCGGCATGCACATCGTCGGCTCGCTCGTCTGGATCTGCTGGACCGCCGAAGCCCTCATGGTGCTCATCGGCTCCGCCCTGCTCGCCCGAAAGCAGACCAGCGAGCCCTTCTGTGAGTCCTGCGAACGATGGGCGCTGCGTTCGCCACTCACCTTCTCCGCCCCGGGGCTCAGCGCCGCCACCGTCGAACGCATGCGTTCCGGAAGTCTCGAAGAGATCCTCTCCCCGCCACTCAGTGAGATCGATCACGTGCGAAGCCAGCTCCGATACCGCGTCCGCACATGCCCGAGCTGCCAGGCCTCAAACTACCTCGACCTCGAGCACGCCCTCGTCACGACCGACAAAAAAGGCAAGGCCACCGAGAGCACCACGCGCGTCGGCCCGACCCTCCAACTCGCCCCGGAGGAACTCGAAGCCGTCCGTCAGCTCGGCGAGGACATCTCGGCGATCCTCGCCGCCAAGCTCGCCGACGACGCCCAGCCCTCGCTTGATCAGCCGCAAGCAAAGCGGTCTTGAACCGCATGCCCGTCTTCTCGGCCGACCCTGGGCCGGTCCCCTGGTCGGCCCTCAGCCCGCCGGCTTCCGCACCCGCATCCGCGCCAGCACCTGATTCGGCGTGATCGTGTCGCCCTGGCGCACCAGCACCTCGGTGATCACTCCCGCCGACGGCACGTGCACGGCTCCCACCAGCCCGTTCCCCGTCGCCCCTCCACCCGTGAGCGCGCTCGACGCCGCAAACGCCATGATCGCCTCGTGCGGTCGAACCGCATCCCCGACCTTGGCTCGAACCGACGTGATCGTCCCGGCGATCGAGAGCGAGATGTCCACGACAACTCCCGGATCGCTCTTCTCCGCCCCTGGTCGCTCCGCGCCCGATCGCTCCGCTCCCTTCAGCGTGCCGTTGCTCTCCGCACGTGCGGCGGTTTCCCGCTCGGCGATCGGCATGGCCGCCCGTCCGCCGAGCGCCCGCGCACGCCCACTCATCCCAGAAGCGGCCGCGCTGGGCGCGACCGGGTCGTCCTCGAGCACGTCCACCACGACGTCGTACGCCTTGCCCTCGACCGTGACTCGCAGTTTCATGGATACTCCAGTGCCGGCCCCTTGGGCCGCGGATTGGTCCGCCCCGGCGACATCGCCCCACCCCCCACCACCGGCGCCCGCCTGTGCGGTGCCGACTCCCGCGCCGCACGCATCCACCCCGACATCGCCCGTGAGATGACCGCCGGCCGAACCTCGCGCACACGCGCGCCACGACCAAGCGCCGCCGCGACCGCCGCGACGATCACGGCCAGGTGCTCGCTCGGCACGCCGGCGTGCCCGCCACCACCACCGCCAGTCTGTGTGCGCTCATGCATCGCCATCTGAACGCTCCTACAGCGGCATCAGCCCGTGCTTCTTCTCCGGCCTCAGCTCGCGCTTGTTCCGGAACTGCTGCAGCGCGCCCGCGATGTACCGGCGGGTCTCCGCAGGCTCGATGATGTCATCCACCATCCGCCTCCCCGCCGCCACGAACGGATTCGAGAACGTGCTCCGATACAGATCGATCAGCTCCGCACGCTTCGCCGCCTTGTCCTGCGCTTCGAGGATCTCCTTCTTGAAGATCACTTCGACCGCGCCCTCGGCGCCCATGACAGCGATCTCAGCGCTCGGCCACGCTGCACACGCGTCGGCCCCAAGGTCCTTGCTCGCCATCGCCACGTACGCACCGCCATAGGCCTTTCGCACCACCACCGTGATCTTGGGCACCGTCGCCGCCGAATACGCAAACAGCAGCTTCGCCCCGTGGCGGATGATCCCGCCGTACTCCTGCTTCACGCCCGGATAGAACCCCGGCACATCCACGAGCGTCACGATCGGAATGTTGAACCCGTTGCAGAATCGCACGAATCGCGACGCCTTGTCCGAGGAGTCGATGTCCAGCGCGCCCGCCTTCACGATCGGGTTGCTCGCCACGATCCCCACCGTCTGACCGGTGATCCGACCAAACCCCACGATGATGTTCGCCGCGAACGTCGACTGCACCTCCAGAAAGTCCCCATCGTCCACGACTCTCTTGATGATCAGGTGCATGTCGTACGCGATCCGCGAATCCCCCGGCAAGAGCGTGTTCAGCGACTCGTCACGCTCCACGACCCCCGTCCACGGCTTCTCCGGCGGCATCTCCGTGTTGTTCGAGGGCAGAAAACTCAGCAGCCGACGGCACAGCGCCAGCGCGTCCTTGTCCGTGTCGGCGATGAAGTGAATGTCCCCGGAGTAGTGCATGTGCGCCTCCGGACCGCCAAGCTGCTCCGCCGTCACCTCCTCCCCAGTCACCTTCTTGATCACCTGCGGCCCGGTGATGAACATCTGCGCACGCCGCGTCTGAATGATGAAGTCCGTCAGCGCCGGGCTGTACGCCGCACCCCCGGCGCACGGCCCGCAGATCAGCGAGATCTGCGGCACCACCCCCGACAGCAGCGTGTTGTGATAGAACACCCGCCCATACGCCGCCAGCGAGTCGATCCCCTCCTGGATCCGCGCGCCCCCCGAGTCATTGATGAACACGAACGGGCTCCCCGTCTTCAGACTCGCCCGCATCATCTCCACGATCTTGTCCCCGTGCACCTCCCCAAGCGCGCCCCCGCCGGTCGTGAAGTCCTGGCTGGCCAGATGCACCAGCCGACCGTCCACCAGCCCCGTCCCCGTCACCACCCCGTCGGCGGGCATCTCCTTGTCCGCCATGCCCAGGTACGTGCACCGATGCCGCGCAAAGCCGTTCCGCTCCTGAAAACTGCTCTCATCCAGCAGCCCGTCGATCCGCTCCCGGGCCGTCAGGTTCCCAGATGCCTTCTGCTTGGCCAGCCGATCCGCCCCGCCGCCGAGAGCAAGCTGCTCCCGCTTCTTCTTCAACTCCTCCAACCGCACCGCCATCGGCACGGTGTTGCTCCGTGGGGCCCCGTTGCTGGCGGGCCCGGGGGTCGACGCGGTCGGGGCGGCGGTCATGATGTGCCTCCGTGATGTGCTTGAACCTCGCTCGGCTGACACAACTCCGTCAGCACCCCGAGCGACGACTTCGGATGAATGAACGCAATCTGCGCCTGATGGGCCCCCGCCCTCGGATGCTCGTCAATCAGCCGCACGCCCCGGCCCTTCAACCACTCCAGCCGAGATCGCAGGTCGCTCACCGTGTACGCCACGTGGTGCAGTCCTTCGCCACGCTTCTCGATGAACGCTGCAACCGGCGACTCCGGCCCGGTCGGCTCAAGCAGTTCCAGCCGAACCGCCCCTGGCCCCTCACCCACCACATAGAACGCCACCCGCACCCGCTGGTCCGCGACCTCCTCAACCCCCTCCAGCCGCGCACCAAGGACACCCTCATAAAAACCACGCTGCGCATCCAATGACCGGACCGCGATCCCGATGTGGTTCACGGCTCGGACGCCAACACTCGATGTTGTCCCTTCAAGCGACATGTGTATCCGATAGTAAGTTATTCAAACCCCAAAGGCAAATCCCCGGGGTCAGTTGGGCTCCCGTCCCTGGGTCCGAACAACTGCCCGCACCACCGCCTCGGCCGCCTCCAAGGGCGTCCGGATCCCGGCCCGGACCTCGGCCTCCGCGTCGGCCAGTGCCTGGGCCGCCCCAGGAGTCTCCAGAACCAACTGCCGCAATCGCTCCTGAATGAGCGCGTGCAGCCAGCGTTGGTCCTGCCATCGCCTTTGCTCCCAAAGCTCCCCGTTCGAGACCAGCCGTGCGTGCCGGCCCGCCACCTCCTGCCACACCTCCCAGACACCCTCGCCCGAGAGCGCGCTGCATGTGAGCACCGTCGGCTGCGGTCGCCCCGAAGCACCGCTTGCCCCGGAGTCTCCCCGGAGCATCCGGAGTGCACCGGCGTATTGCCTCGCCGCGAGTCTGGCCCGCGCTGCGTTGTCCCCGTCACACTTGTTGATCGCCAGGACGTCGACCAGTTCCAGCAATCCGCGCTTGATCCCTTGCAGTTCATCCCCCGCCCCGGGGACCATGAGCGCCACGAACACGTCGGTCATTTCTGAGACCGCCGTCTCCGACTGCCCGACCCCGACCGTCTCCACCAGCATCACGTCAAACCCCGCCGCCTCACAGACAACGATCGACTCGCGAGTCGTGCGCGTTACGCCTCCCAGCGCGCCGGCCGACGGCGACGGACGGATGAATGCCCGAGCATCCGCCGCGAGCGCCGCCATCCGCGTCTTGTCTCCCAGAATCGCCCCGCCGCTCACGCTGCTCGATGGGTCCACCGCCAGCACCCCCACCCGCCTGCCGTGCCTCAGTAACTCGACTCCAAGCCGTTCGATGAACGTGCTCTTCCCCGCTCCGGGAACGCCCGTTATCCCGACACGCACCGCCGGGGCTCGATCCTCGCGCCCGGTCGCCAGACGCCTGAGCAACTCGCGCCCCTGCGCGATCCGCGACGGATGCGTCGACTCGATCATCGAGATCGCCCGCCCGAGCATCGCCCGGTCGCCCCCCACCACCCCGGCAGCAAGTTCTTCAACGCTCGGCTCAGGGGACCGACGCCGCCCCCGTTCGCTCACCACGCTCACCGGACCATCCGAGATCGCCGGCGACACCGACACGCCCAGTCCGAGGTCCGCTCCGCCGGGCTCAACCCGGGGGCCTGCTCCGTTCCCGGTTGGTGCCGTGCTCATCGTCACTCCAGCCGATCAACGCCCACCCCTCCGCACCCCCGCCCCTCCCGCTTCCTTCGCCACCCCACCACCCGCCGCACCGGCCTCGCCCGAGGTCGAGTCCGCCTCCAGCAGGTCCAGCAGTCTACCCGCGGCGTCGGTGATCACCGTTCCCGGGCCGAACACCGCCGACGCCCCTGCATCGAACAACGCGGGATAGTCCTGCGGCGGAATCACTCCCCCCACCACCACCAGGATGTCCGATCGCCCGAGTTTCTCAAGCGCACCGACGAGCGCGGGGACCAACGTCAGGTGCCCGGCTGCCAGCGAGGACACCCCAATCACGTGCACGTCGTTCTCCACGCCCTGCCGGGCCGTTTCCTCCGGCGTCTGAAACAGCGGACCGATGTCGACGTCAAAGCCCATGTCCGCGTACGCCGACGCCACCACCTTCTGCCCGCGATCGTGCCCGTCCTGACCCATCTTGGCGATCAGGATCCGCGGCCTGCGCCCCTCGCGGGCGACGAACCGATCCACGCGCTCGCGAATGTGCATGACGCCTCCTCCACCTCCCCCGCTCGCCTCGCGAAGATACACGCCCTGGACGGAACGGATCGTCGCCGAGTGCCGCCCGAAGACGCGCTCCAGCGCATCGGAGATCTCCCCGACCGTCGCCATCGCCCGGGCCGCGTCGACGCTGAGCTCCATCAGGTTGCCGCTGCCCGATCGCGCCGCGTCTTCCAGCGCACCGAGCGTGCGTTGCACCGCCGACGAGTCTCGCGCCGTCCGGAGCGCCTTGAGCCGCTCGATCTGCGCCGCACGCACCGCGCTGTTGTCGATCTTGAGCACCTCCACCTTGTCCATGTGCGGCGGGCGGAACTTGTTCACGCCCACCACGGTCTGCGAACCCGAGTCGATCCGCGCCTGCGTGCGTGCCGCGGCCTCTTCGATGCGCAGCTTCGGAATGCCCGCCTCGATCGCCTTGGCCATCCCACCAAGCGCCTCGATCTCCAGGATGTGCTCCCACGCCCGGTGCGCCAGCTCATGCGTCAGGCGTTCCACGAGGTACGACCCGCCCCACGGATCGATCACCCGGCACGTGTCGGTCTCCTGCTGCAGGAAGAGCTGCGTGTTCCTCGCGATTCGCGCCGAGAAGTCCGTCGGCAGCGCAAGCGCCTCGTCCAGCGCGTTGGTGTGCAGAGACTGCGTGTGCCCCTGCGTCGCGGCCATCGCCTCAACGCATGTCCGCACCACGTTGGTGTACACATCCTGCGCCGTGAGCGACCACCCGCTCGTCTGGCTGTGCGTCCGCAGCGACATGCTCTTGTCGCTCCTAGGGCCGAAGGCCTTCACGATCCGCGCCCAGAGCAGCCGCGCCGCCCGGAGCTTCGCGACTTCCATGAAGAAACTCGTGCCGATCGCCCAGAAGAAGCTGAACCGAGGCGCAAACGCGTCCACGTCCAGTCCGCGTTGCACACCCGTCCGCAGATACTCAAGCCCGTCGGCCAGCGTGTACGCCAGCTCCAGATCCGCCGTCGCCCCCGCCTCCTGCATGTGGTACCCGCTGATCGAGATGCTGTTGAACTTCGGCATTCGCCGCGCCGTGAACTCGAAGATGTCCCCGACCACGCGCATGCTCGGCCCGGGCGGATAGATGTACGTGTTGCGGACCATGAACTCCTTCAGAATGTCGTTCTGAATCGTTCCGCTCAGCCGCTCGGGCTTCACGCCCTGCCGCTCCGCCGCCACCACGTACATGGCCAGCACCGGCAGCACCGCGCCGTTCATGGTCATCGACACGCTCACGTCGCCGAGCGGAATGCCTGCAAACAGCAGGTCCATGTCCAGCACCGAGTCGATCGCCACCCCCGCCATCCCCACGTCCCCCGCCACTCGCTCGTGATCGCTGTCATACCCGCGGTGCGTCGCCAGGTCGAACGCGATCGACAGCCCCTTCTGCCCCGCCGCCAGGTTCCGCCTGTAGAACGCGTTGCTCGCCTCCGCGGTGCTGAAGCCCGCGTACTGACGCACCGTCCAGGGCTTGAGCACGTACATCGTCGGATACGGTCCGCGCACAAACGGCGGAAGCCCGGGCAACGACCCGAGATGCTCCACACCCGAGAGATCCGTCGCGTGATACTCCGGCTTGAGCATGATCCGCTCGGGCGTCGGCCAGCCCAGTTCCAACGGCCCCCGCCCGTGCCGCTCACGCACGGCGTGCGCGAACGCCTCCGGCGTGCACGCCGACGTTGCCTCTCCCAGCCCGATGTCCGCGAAGTTCGGGATGCTCGCCGCTCGCGTGGTCATATCGTCGCCCCTTCCTCGCTCAACAGCTCCGTGAGCGTCCGCACCACATCGCACTTCACGAAGATGAACCGGTCGATTCCCGCCGCCCGATACGCTCCCTCCCGCGACCCGGGCTGACCCGCCAGGACCACCGTCCGCACGCCGGCCGCTCGAAGCTCGGCGGCGGCCCGCTCGGCCTGCCCCTCCGCGTACTGCGCATCAGACCCGCAGATCACCACGATTCCCGCGCCCGCAGCCTGGCTCACGCTCATCGCCGATCGCACCTCAAAGCCCCCCGCCTGGAAGAAGTTCCGCGCATACCCCGCTCGCGCGCCGTGCTCGGCCGCGCTCCCGAGCGTCAGCAGCGCGGCGATCGGCCTCCGCCCGCACTCCTCCGCCAACCCGTCCGCCGCGTCCCGCAGTCTCTCGAACGGCTCCGCGTACGGATGCACCGCCAGCGGCCCCGCCGAGAGCGCCAGCGGCACGCCGGTCCCGAACACGCGCCGCGAGATCTCGCCGATCGTCGCGCCGCGCCGCGCCGCGTCCACCGCAGCCGCCGTCAGCGATGCCCCGTCTCCGAAGTCCCGCTGTCCGACCCGGTCCCGGCTCGACGCCGATCGATGGTCGCCAAGCCGACGCACCGCCTCCACACGTACGCGATCCAGATCCACGATCTTCGGCGTCGGCAGCCGCTCCAGCAGGTTCGCGAACGCGCTCACTCCCAGCACCTGGTCCTTGACTGTTGCGATGTTCTTCGCGCGGGTGCGATAGGACGCGTCGATCTGCTCCTGTACCCACCCGGACTTCAGACACGCCAGCATTCCTCCGCGCCGCTCGATGTCCCGGAAGATCACCCACGCCGCGTCGGCCAGCTCCTCGGTCAGCGATTCCAGGTAGTGTGATCCGCCCGCCGGGTCGCACACCCGGTGCAGGTGCGCCTCCTCCATCAGCATGTGCTGGGTGTTCCGGGCCACACGCCTGCCCAGCTCGCTTGCCGGACCAAGCACCCCGTCAAACGGCTCGCTTCCGATCGCCTCGGCCCCGCCCACGCCCGCGGCAAACACGCACGCCGCGTTCCGCAGGATGTTCACCCACGGATCGCGATGCGTCAGCACCCGCTTGCTCGTCCGCACGTGCAGCCGCATCCCCGCAGCACCCAGCGTGCCCCCGCACTTCTCAACCACCCGGCCCCACATCCGCCGCGCGGCGCGGAGCTTCGCGATCGCCAGGAAGAAGTGGCACCCCACCGCCATCGAGAACAGCATTTGCCTGGACGCCGCGTCCACCGAGAGCCCCGCTCCTGTCAGGAACCGCAGATACTCCACTCCTGAGGCCATTGCAAACGCCAGGTCCTGGGTCGCCGTTGCCCCGGCGTGGTGATACGCCGCCGTGCCCACGCGGACGCTCGTCACCAGCGGATACCGCGCTGACGTGAACGCCGCCAGATCGCCCATCTGGTGCAGGAGCCCATCGATCGCGATCGGCACCGTGCCATCGCGAGCCAGCGCCGCCAGCGGATCGGCGTTGAACGCCCCGCGCGCGCGGACCGCCTCCAGCCCCGCTCGCTCCCACAATGCCATGAGCTGCGCCGCCCCCGCCACGAACGCCGCCCCCGCCTCCAGCGTCACCCCGATCATCCCCACATGCACCCCGGCAAATGCCCGGTCCCACTCTGCCCCGCTCGACAGCGTGCATCCATCCACCCCGACGAGCTTCGCCGCCTCCGGATCGTCGGCGTCGAGCCCCGCTCGACCCGCCGCGTCCATCCGCAGCAGCACCGATGTCACCCCGCCATTCAGATCTTCCAGCATCCGCGCGTTGAACTCCGCCGGATCGGCCCATCCATGCTCCTGACGAATGTCCCACCCATCCACCGCCGTCCCCAGCGGCACGCTCCCGCGAACCCACGGCGACGACCCCGAGCACCCCGTCTGGCCCGCAGACGAGTCCCACTCCAGCTCGGTGTACAGCGGCTGGATGTACACACCCTCATACGTGTGCGTCACCAGCTTCCGCTCGAACAACCCCTTCGCCTCCCCGCCCCCAGCCCCCGCAAGATCCGCCTCCACAAGCCCACGCCAACGGTCCAGCGACACCCGTGGAAACTCCTCGGCGATGTGCAACTCGCGGGCAAGCATGATCTCGGCCCTTTCTTCAAATCAATCGACTAAAGGATACACTTGTCCATTGCAAAGGCGAGCAGACAGTGCCCGTTCATGGCAAACCACTCAAATCGGTCACTCCGCCCCCCTCCCTCCCCTCGGACCCGCCTCGCCGGACGCCGTGCGGCGCTTCCGAAGCCGCACCACCACGTCTGTTCCCGGTCGAGGCGTCCGGTCGAAGTCCGCGATCCAGGTCGGGGGTTCGACCGCCGCCTCGGGGCTGATCACACGTGACCAGCCGATGACCTCCGAACCGAAGGTGGTGAGCCCGACGACGATGCCCGTCCCATCCGCGTCGTACATCTCGGCCCCCCCGATCCGTGCAGGTGCATTCCCGTCCCGAGGTTGAGCCGTCTCCAACCTGCCGCCTGCGGGCTCTGGTCGACGGATGATCCGCGATCCGGCAAACACCCATCCCGGGCGATCGCTCCGCTCGCGCTCAAAGTCCTTGAATCGCACGCCATCCTCCGCCCGGATGATCCAGTCCAGCGGATCGGCCACCACCCGGCCCCCAGCAGCATCCCCAGCCCCTGCATCCGCTGCCGCGTCATTGGCGTAGACGAATCGCACGTCGATCCTGTCTCCGGTCGGCGGCACGGGCGCGAGTGCTCCCTCGCGCTGCGTCCATCCCCCGGGCGAGCCGGGGATCAAACCGATGACCAGCATCGCCGCGTGCACGTCCGACGGCCGCACGGTGGTGACCAGAAACGTTTCGTGCTCGCGCGTGTCGGGCGAGCAGACCAGCACCTCCAGATAGAACTTCGGCGCCCTCGGATCCCGGACGAGCGCAGGGCTTACCCGCGCGTCAAACTCCACCATCGTCTGGGCCGCATCGATCCGCACCCCGGGAAACACCTCCTTGAGCCCCACCGGTTCCAGCCACGCTCCGTTTCCCTGCACCATCATCGCCGCGATCAGCCCTGGCCAGCCCATGATCCCCTCCTTGTTCAGCGGTGTGCGTCCATCCGCGCTCGCACCAGGGCCACGAACTCATCGCCCCTGGCTTCAAAGTGCACATACTGATCCCACGACGCGCACCCGGGAGACAGCACCAGCACGTCGCCCGGCCGCAGTCTCGGCCACGCGCGGTCGACCGCTTCCTTCAGCGTGCCGCACTCCTGGATGCCCTGAGCGTGCTCCTGCGCATGGCCCCGCAGATGCTCCCGCGCTTGTGCGGCGATGCTCGGCCCGGTCGCCCCGATCGTGTACAGCCCCGCCAGCTCCCCGGCAAGGCGTGCCATGGCCGACAGGTCAGCTCCCTTGTCGTATCCCCCCGCGATCAGATGCACCCTCTTCAGTCCACACCCGGGCATTCCCGCGATCGCCTGCACGCCCTTGAGCGCCGACTCCGGCGTGGTCGACTTGCTGTCGTTGTAGAACCGCACAGGCTGCGTGCCGGGCAGGCTGACCAACTCACCCACGCGCTGCAAACGATGCGAAAGGCCCGGATACGACCCGATCGACCGACGCAGCGACGCCTCGTCGGCGTCGGGCGCAATTGCCCGACATGCCAGGAGCGCGGCCGCCGCGTTCTCTCGGTTGTGCTCCCCGGGGAGCGCGAGCTCCCCCGTGAATCCCGCCGGATCCACGATCCTCGCTTCGGCCTTCGTCAACGTGCGCCATTCCGCCACCACTCCGCCAAGCACCGCGACATCCCCAGTCGCCTGATGCCGGATCAGGTGCTGCTTGCACGCGACGTAGTGGTCCATCGCGCCGTGCCAATCCAGGTGGTTTGGAGCGATGTTGGTCACCACCGCGACCTTTGGCGACCACCGGGGCGAGAGGCCCTCCTCCAGCCAATGCAGCATCGCTGACGAGAGCTCAAGCACCACCACCGTCGCCGGACCCACTCTGGAGAGTTCTCCAAGCAGTGACCCGCCGATGTTTCCGCCCAGCAGGACCTGCGTCCCCCCCGCTCCCGCCGACCCCGGCGTGCCGATGGTCGATTGCAGCGCGTGATGGATCATCGCCGTGGTGGTGCTCTTCCCCACCGATCCCGTGATGCCCACCGTTCGGGTCACTCCACGCGCTCGCAGCCCCTCGATGGCCAGCGTGATCTCTGTCGTCACCGGGATCTTCGCCGCCCACGCCGCCCGCAGAAACCGGTTCTCCCATGGCTTGGGCACCGCCGCATTTGCCACCACCAGGTCGCACGTCGTGAAATCCGAGACGTTGTGCTCACCCAGTCGCAGGGTCACCTTCCCTGCGCTGATCAGATCCTGCACCTGTGCGATCGACTCACGCAGTTCCTCCGCGGGGTCCTTGTCCGTCACCAGCACGTCCGCCCCCTGCTCGCAGAGCCAGCGCGTCACACCAATCCCGCCGCCGAAGCGGCCAAGCCCCATGACCGTCACCCATGCGTTCGACAGATCCCGCATGGTCACAGTGTACATGCACCCCGCCCACCTGCCCCGGCTCTACCCTTGATCGTGACCCAAGCGGCCCCAACGAGCCCACCGGCTCACCCCGCCTCCGCCGCGACCCCGGATCGCGTGCTTTCGCCCCGCGCCGAGCAGCGCGAGGCCCTCAAGAGCTGGGCCGCGCTCACCGGCGGTCTCATCATCGCCGCCCTGCTGATCGTGCTCATTGCCCTGCTGCTGTTTCGTCGGCATGCTCGGGCGGTCATCCCGCCCGCCGCACGATCACGACGCAAGACCAAAACTCGCATCGATCCCTGGGCCGAGTCCGGCAAACGCCTGCCCACCCCGAGCGATGGCTCGCGCGATGAGACCGTCGACATTCACCCTGACGAGCTCGGACCAGACGACGTCGACGGCCGAGGCGGCCAGCACCCCTGGGATGGGCCCGACAACCCCCCCGAAACCCCCCCAGACACCCCGCCCGATCGCCCCGGCCCGGACCGCCCGCCCAGCCGTGGCGGCGAGCGGTAAGGTCCCATCTGCATGACCACCTCCCAGCACACTCATCGACCGCTTGCACTGATCACCGGCGGAGCACGTCGCGTCGGCCGGGCCACCACTCTCGCCCTTGCCCGCTCCGGCTGCGACGTGATCATCACCTTTGACCGCAGCGCGGCCGACGCCGAGAGAACGCTCTCCGATGCTCTTGCCCTCGGCGCCGATCCGCGTCGCAGTCGCACACTGCACCTGCCGCTGGGCTCACCGGATGCGATCGAGTCCGACGCACGGGTTCTCGCGAGCACACTCGAGATCCTCGACGTGCTGGTGCACAACGCGTCCACCTACATCCCCACGCCCCTGCGCGACCTGACCGCGCACGCCGCTCTCGCCGCCTTCCACGTCAACGCCCTCGCGCCCGCGATCCTGAGCGCGCATCTGGCCCCGATCCTTGCACGATCCGGGCTGGCCGGCGGCGGCGCGATCGTCGCCATGTGCGACATCCATGCCCTCGGCGAGCACGGCCTGCCCAGGCGCAACCACCTCGCCTATGCCATGTCCAAGGGCGCACTTGCCGAGATGGTCCGCTCGCTCGCACGCGAACTCGCACCCCGCGTCCGCGTCAATGGCGTGGCCCCCGGCGTCGCCGCGTGGCCCGAAGACGGCGCGGAGGCAGATCCCGCGCTCCAGGCCGCATACCTGGAGAGAGTGCCTCTGGCCCGCGCCGGCACGCCCGACGAGTGCGCCCAGACCGTCCGCTGGCTTGCGCTGGATGCAACCTATATCACCGGCCAGATTCTCCGCTTCGACGGCGGTCGATCGATGATGTAGCGCTCGTGCGAACCGACCCATCTGGGCGTCGCCGGCCCGCGGCCAGGACTCAGCGCTTGTCGCGGCTGATCTGCGCGTACGCGTTGTGGCTGTGGATGCTCTCGAAGTTCTCGCTGGAAATGTCGTAGCTCACGATCCGCTGCTCGCGGTCCAGACCGAGAGCCAGATCCCGGATGATGTCCTCGACAAACTTCGGATTCTCGTAGGCCTTTTCCGTGACCCACTTCTCATCCGGACGCTTCAGCACCGCGAACACCGGGCAGCTCGCCGCACGCTCGATGATCCCCACCAGCTCCTCGATCCAGAGCACGTTCCCCTTTGTCCGCACGCACGCCTCGATCTCGCAGCGCTGGTTGTGCGCGCCGTAGTCGGAGATCTCCTTCGAGCACGGGCACAGCGAGGTCGCCGGAGCCCGCACCGAAATCTGCAGATCGTTCTTCTTCGGGTCCCGGCTCGCGGTGCAGATGAACCGCACCTTGTAGTCCATGAGCCCGGGCGTGCCCGTGACCGGCGCGGGCTTGCGGATGAAATAGGTGAAGCTCGCCTCGAAGTGCGCTTCTTCAGCGTTCAGCCGCTCGCGGATCCGCTCGGTGATGTCCGGGATGTCGCTCGGAGCGATCGCCTCCTGGTGGGCGTTGAGCACCTCCAGGAAGCGGCTCATGTGCGTCCCCTTCTGATAGTGCGGCAGGCCGACGTACATGTTGATCGTTGCCGTCGCCGTCTGCTCTCCGACCTGGCGATCGTCCGTCCACCCAGCGAACGCCGGCACCTTCAGCCGCATCGGATAGCGGACGTCCTTCACTCCCACGCGATCGATCGCGACGTTCCGCGTGTCCCCGGTGGCCTGAATATCCACCATCGCCTGCTTGCTCGTGGGCTTGTTCTCACGCGCGGCCCGATCACCCCGTCCGTTCACAAGCGCTGACGACATCGATGTGACCATGGCGGCCTTTCTTTGGCCGGTTCTGGACGAACCGGAGGTGCTGGACTTGGCCTTTCGGCGGGCTTTCGCCATAGATATCGCATCCTACGCGGCGTTGGATGCGGGTGCCTGCGTGAAAGTCTCGCCCCGCGGGTGTTCCTCACCCGCTTCCAGGGTCCTTCCCTGCCCGCACAAGTGCGATGCGGTACAAGCCGCTCACACCCACTTATCGTCCCACTTCATCCCCTCGGCAAGCTGCGCCGCGGTTCCTCGCTCCAGCATGCTCGCCACCGGATACGCGCAGTAGTCCAGTGCGAACGACCCGGCCGGCCTGTGGTTCCCGCTCAGCCCCAGGCCCCCGAACGGCAGCTTGCTGCTGGCGCCCGCCGTCCCCGTGTTCACGTTCACGCACCCCGCTCGGCAGTCAAACAGGAACTGCTCCGCACGCCGAGCGTCCTTCGTGAACACGCTCGCCGCCAGCCCGTACCGCGTCGCGTTTGCCTGCACGACGGCTTCCTCGTAGTCGCGAGCGATCGCGATCCGCAGCAGCGGCCCGAACACCTCGGTGTCCGCACCGGCGCCCGCGTCCTTGCCCTCGTGGGCCACGAAACGCTCCACGCGGATGACGCCCGGCGAGACATACCACCCCTTGCCGGGGCGGTCCAGCATCGTGCTCTCCAGCAGCAGCTCGCCACCCCCGCCCTTCTTCGTCCACGACTTCTGCGCCTCCAGCACGCTCCTTTGCGCCGCCTCCGAGATGATCGGGCCCGTGAACACCGGTCGCGTTGATCTCGGGACGTCGATCACCAGGGACCGCGCCGCGTTCACGATCGCCGGAATGAGCTTGTCGGCGATGAGCGTGTGCGCCACCACCCGCCGCGTGCACGTGCACCGCTGCCCGGTCGTGTTGAACGCGCATCGCACGATCTCGATCGCCGCCTGACGAAGATCCGCGTCCTCCAGCACCACCGCCGCGCTGCTCCCGCCCATCTCCAGCGCGAGCAATCGCCCGGGATGATCCAGGTTCGCCTGCATGATCTTCCGCCCGACCGCCCATGAGCCCGTGAACAGCACCCCGTCCACGTCCTCGTGGGCGGCGAGCGCCGCCGCCGTCTCCGCACCGCCCTGCACAAGGTTCACCACTCCCGCGCCCTTGCTCGGCGCGCCCTCCATCACCAGCGCTTCATGCAGCAGCTCTGCCAGCATCTGCCCGACGCCCGGCGCCTTGTCGCTCGGCTTGAACACCACCGTGTTCCCC
>DHLW01000173.1:928-1089 GCA_002405485.1 Phycisphaerales bacterium UBA4658 | reverse complement strand
CAGATGCGCGGGGAAGTTGAACGGACCGAGCACGACCATCACCCCGTGCGGCTTGTAGAACGCCCGCCCGTACCGCTGAGGCCCAAGCTCAAACTCAAACCCCTCCACCCGGCGAAGCGCGCCAACCGCCGACGCGTCCAGCGTGATGTCCACCTTGCTCG
>DHLW01000173.1:577-700 GCA_002405485.1 Phycisphaerales bacterium UBA4658 | reverse complement strand
CCGGGCCTTGCACAGCTCCGCGAACCTCTTGAGCACCCGAAAGCGATTGTCCCGACCCCACGCCGCCCACGCGGGAAACGCCCGCCGAGCCGCCGCCACCGCCGCGTCCACATGGTCCCGCTG
>DHLW01000173.1:0-299 GCA_002405485.1 Phycisphaerales bacterium UBA4658 | reverse complement strand
CATGTTCGTTGAACGTCCCTGATGCTCGAGATCCTGCGACCGATGACCCAACCACACCCGCCCGACAATCCCCCGTCATCCCACACGCTCCTCAGCGAGTTCCTCCCGCCCGTCCGCTCCGGCCTCAGCCCACGCCACGAGCACGTTTCTTTCCACCACGCGTGCCTCCGCCCTTGGCTCCGCTTGCCGCCGAACGAGCGCCCGCCCGCGAAACCTCGCGCGATCCCGTCGCTCCGCTCTTGGACGCCGGCCCCGCCTCGCTGGGCGTCCACCCCACCTCGTCCCCGATCCCCACTCCG
>DHLW01000140.1:776-3982 GCA_002405485.1 Phycisphaerales bacterium UBA4658 | reverse complement strand
TTGACCTAGCGTCGGCCGTGAACCTCGATCCGTCCGGGCGACCAGCACCCACCCCCACCGCTCCCCCACCGCCCCCGACCGTCACAGACTTTCTCGAAAAACTCCTGCTGAAGATCGTCATCTTCGGGGTGATCCTGCTGGCGATCTTCCTGGGGGTCATGGCGTATTTGGCGCGGAAGCACCCGCAGCAGTTCGTCGCCTCGCCGCCCGCGACGACCACACCAGCCCTCGCCGCCGAGCAGCAGGCGTCCTCGGGCGTCGCGCTCACCATCGACTTCGGGGACGGTTCGCAGCTCCGCTACCCCAGTCTGCCACACTCACCGGGCATGAGCGTCGTGGACGCCATGAACCTCACCAAGGGCCTGAAACGCCCGATCGCGTTCGAGTTCACCGGAACCGGGGATATGACCCTGATCACGGCAATCGGCGGACTCGCCAACGAAGGCGGCGGCACAGGTGCGCGAAACTGGCAGTTCCTGGTGAATGACCGTCCCGGCACGGTCTCGGCGGCGATCAGCAAGCTCAACGTCGGGGACCGCGTGACGTGGATCTTCAGACCCTATTCCCCTCCACAGCCCTGAGCGGCGACGCCGCTCACACAGGCCCGCGCAAGGGCGCAAGAAAGCCGCTCAGCCGCCAGCCAACAAGAAACCCGCCGATGCCCACGATGTTGTTGGCCACGATGATGAACGCCGCGGACAGGACGTGACCTTGGTGCAAGGCCCGGCCGACTTCGAATGAGAACGCCGAGAACGTGGTGAACGCTCCCAGAAAGCCCGTGAGCATCAGCCACTTGGCCTGAGGCGAGACCGGCCCGCGATCCGGAAACGACCCAAGGACAATCCCAAAGACCAGGCACCCGGTCGCGTTTACCAAAAAAGTCCCGAGGGGAACGTCCCGCAGAGCCGGTCGATCGCAAAGCACGGATACTCCAAAGCGGGCGAGGGTCCCCGCGGCGCCCGCGGCGGCGAGCAAGGCCAGATCAACCAATCCGGGCGACTTCATCTCGAAAGCGTATCGGCTGCGTCCCACGGGAGTCGTTTGCGAAGTCGATGAGTCCAGTCGTTGGGTCGGGCTTTCTATACTTGCCATTGATGTCCGCGAACAGGCACGCTCCCGCACTGCACACACCGCCAAGCCCAGCCGGACGGTCGGTGCTTCGCGCGCTGCTGGCGACGCTGGGCGTGGTCGCACTGCTGCTTGCAGGCATGCCGGCCTGGGGGCAGGGCGCGGGACAGGCCGATTCGCCGGGGCCGAATGGTGGCGGGACGCGCTCGGCGGTCTCGGCAACACCGCCCCCGGTTCCGGCGTCCAACGCGCTGTACAGGGGCATTCCCGCCGCCCGGGCCGCGAAGAACGTCGCGGTCATCACGATCCATGGCGAGATCGACGAGTGGACGGCTCGGAGCGTGCAGCGTCGCATCGCGTTCGCCGAATCGTCCAACGCCGACGCCATCGTCTTTGACATCGACACTCCCGGGGGCGAGTTGCAGGCGATGCTGGTCATCTCCGGGATGATCAAGCGCACCAAGGTCAGCAACACGGTGGCGTGGATCAATCCCAACGCGTACTCGGCGGGATCGGTGATCGCCATGGCCTGCCGTGAGATCGTGATCAACGAGGGTGCGGCCTTCGGGGACGCGCTCCCGATCGAGATCAGTCTGCTCCAGGGATTCAAGCCCATCCCGGACGCCGAACGCGAGAAGTTCCTCGGACCGGTGATGGCGGACCTGATCGAATCGGCGCGGCGGAACGGTCGCGACGAGGTGCTCGTCCAGGGGCTGGTGCGCCGGGGCGTGGAGCTCTGGTTGATCGAGCACGCGACGACGGGCGAACGGCTGTTTGTCACCGAAGCGCAGTATCGCGTGGCGGTCGGTGAGGATCCGCAGCGGCTGAGCCCGACGGTGCGGTCGGTCACCGGGCCGATGGATCCGACCAAGCGGCGCCGCGGACTCACGGGCACGCCCGCGCCAGCCCCGGGCACCCCCACGCCGGATGCCCCTGGCGCGGATCCGCAGGCCAAGCCCACGGACTTTTCACCCGCGGCCCCGGACCTGTCCCCAAAGCTCCGGGCCGAGGTCAATCAGTCGCTCGACAACGTGGGCACGGCGAGTGCACGCCCGGATCTCACTTCGCCCGAGCACGCCGGGAAGTACAAGCCGGTGGAGTATGTCAGCGACGGCTCGGGCGTGCTCACGCTCCGCGACTCGGAGCTGCTGCGGTATCGAATCGCCGTGGACAAGGTCCGCACGGACGAAGAGCTCAAGAACTTCTTCGGCTCGCCGAATCTCGGCCGGCTGGACGAGGGCTGGAGCGAGCGGATCGCCCGGTTGCTCTCGAACATCTGGGTCAAGGCCCTGCTCATCGTCGTGTTCTTGATCGCCCTGTTCGTGGAGATGATGAACCCGGGGCTGGTGCTCCCGGGGGCGATCGCGGCGGTGTGTCTGATCGGTCTCGTGCTCCCCCCGATCATCGCGGGGCTTGCGGGTTGGTGGACGGTGGTGGCGATCCTCGCGGGGATCGCGCTCATCGCCGTGGAGCTGTTTGTCGCCCCGGGGGTGGGCCTCTTTGCGGTGCTGGGTGTCGTGATGCTGCTTGGGGGCATCGTGGGGACGTTCGTGATGACGGCCCGGGGGCTCTTTCCGGGCGGACCATCGGGCCTGGGCCAGTCCGGAGCGGGCGAGATCGCCTGGGCGCTGGTGGTCACGCTCGGATCGATCTTCGTAGCCGGCGTGGCGATCTCGTTCATGGCCCGGCACTTCCAGAAGCTCCCGATGCTCAATCGACTGGTGCTCAAGTCAGCGTCGGGCGACCCGCCGCCGGAGGAGATGCTCGAGGCGATGGCCGATCCGGAACCGACGATCGCCGTTGGAACCGTGGGCAAGGCGATCACTCCGCTGCGGCCCTCTGGCCGTGTGGAGCTTGGCGAGCGGATCATCGACGCGGTGGCCGACGGCGGGTTCATCGACGCGGGCACTCGGGTTCGGGTGGTCAGGGCCAGCGCGTTCGAGATCGTGGTGGACGCCGACGCATGAATCCCCGAGGATGAACTCATCGCGGATTCAGGACGAATAGCATTGTGTTCCTGGGGTTGGAGAGGTGTGGCCGTCCCGGATCGTGGCCGGAGGAAGATCGTGGAATCGCTCTTGATCTGGGGCATCGTGCTTCTTGCCGCCGGGCTGCTGGTGGTGTTCGCCGTCAGCGGC
>DHLW01000140.1:336-578 GCA_002405485.1 Phycisphaerales bacterium UBA4658 | reverse complement strand
CGGGGCTGGGCGTGTCGGGGCTGGTCTGCCTGTACATGCACGACTTCTGGTGGGGCGTGGTTGGAACGGGACTGGCGATCGTGCTGGTCCCGGCGGTGGTGGCGTTGGGGTTCAACCTCATGCCGTCGACGACCATGGGGCGCAAGCTGCTCTATGGCGAATCCGGCAAGCCCGAGCCCGTCCTTCCGGACACCGGGCCGAATCCGTATCTCGCGCTGGTCGGGGCCGAGGGCGAGGCCCTG
>DHLW01000140.1:0-148 GCA_002405485.1 Phycisphaerales bacterium UBA4658 | reverse complement strand
CGGACCTTCGACCGGTCGGAACCATCCGTGTCAACGGGGAGAAGCACGAGGCGCTCTCGGAAACGTCGTATGTCCGGGCCGGCGACAGGGTGAAGATCACCGCGGTCGAGGGGTCGCAGATCAAGGTCCGACCCCTGGCCTGATGTCG
>DHLW01000016.1:3658-5640 GCA_002405485.1 Phycisphaerales bacterium UBA4658 | reverse complement strand
GAGGTCATGGGCTGGCTCACTGGCGCACTGGACATTCCCCCGCACGCGCCCATCGACATCGGCGCCACCCTCGCCGCCGCCGAGGCCCCCGTTGATTTCGCCGACGTCCGCGGCCAGGAGTCGGTCAAGCGGGCCATCGTCGTCGCCGCCGCCGGCTCGCACAACCTGCTCATGCTCGGGCCCGCCGGCACCGGCAAGACCATGATGGCCCGGGCCCTCCCGGGCGTCCTCCCACCGCTCTCCCCGCAGGAAGCCATCGACATCACCCGCATCTACTCCGCCGCCGGCCAGTTCGCCCCAGGTCAAGGCATGATCACCCTCCGCCCCGTCCGCACGCCGCACCACACCGCGTCTGGTGCGGCAATCGTCGGCGGCGGCATGATCCCAAAGCCCGGGGAGATCTCCCTCGCGCACCGCGGCGTGCTCTTCCTCGACGAGCTCCCCGAGTTCCCGCGTGACGTTCTGGAAACCCTCCGCCAACCCCTCGAAGACCACGTCGTCACCATCGCCCGCTCCCACTCCGCCGTGCGCTTCCCCGCCAGCTTCATGCTCGTCGCCGCCATGAACCCCACGCCAAAGGGCGACGTCCCCCGCGACGAGGTCGGCAAGCGGGCCATGGAGCGCTACCTCTCCAAGCTCTCCGGCCCGCTGGTCGACCGCATCGACATCCACATCGAGGCCCCCGCCGTCCCTTGGACGCAGCTCAGCAAGTCGCTCGACCCAAGCGCCCCCCGCGGCACATCCAGCGCGCAGATGCGGGCCCAGGTCCTCGCCGCACGCACCATCCAGAACCAGCGCCAGGGCCCAACCACCCCCAACTCGCGCCTCTCCGGCCGGCAGCTCGACGAGCTCGCTCCCATGAGCGACGACGCCAAGACCATGCTCGGCCAGGCCATGACCGAGCTCGGGCTGAGCGCGCGGGCCTACGACAAGATCCGCCGCGTCAGCCGAACCATCGCCGATCTCGCCGGGGCCCGGTTGATCGAAGCCGAGCACGTCGCCGAGGCCATCGCCTACCGCCTGCTGGACCGCAAGACCTGACCCTTTCCCACGCGCTTGCCCCCGTGCGCCGCCGCTTTCTTCACCCTGTGGACACGCCCGGGGATCCCGCTATCCTGTCCTCCCGCCGACGCGCATTGGCCCAAAGCCAGGCACGCCCGGCCCAGGGGACCCGCCAGCCGACGCCCCCGCGTCGACGCCCCGGCGTCCTCGACAACTCGCGTGTTTTGGGGCGGTAGCTCAGTTGGTAGAGCGCATCGTTCGCAATGATGAGGTCGGGAGTTCGACTCTCCTCCGCTCCACTTCGATAACGGCCTTGGCGCACGCGCCAAGGCCGTTGTTCTTTTCCGCACGCGGCGTGCGCCGCAGCGTGTGCCCGCACACGCCCGCAGCCGAGCGATCCTGAGCACGTCCGAAGCGCGTCGTTGCCGCTCTGGCCGAGTGTCGCCTCCACCGGCCTCGCACGCCCCAACGTCCCTGCATACACTTGCACGATGACGCAACGATACAAACTCCAGCCCGCGGGCCGTTCCCGCCCGCACCGCGATGCTTCCCGCGCCTCTCGCCCACCCGCCACCCCCAAGCAGGCCGCCGCCTGCTGCTCGCCCGTCGACTCCCTCCTCGACATCGAGCTCTTCAAGGCCTTCAGCGACCCCACCCGCGTCGCCCTGCTGGCCTGCATCGCCAAGTGCGGCAGGGCCTGCTCCGTCGGCGAGGTCGCCGAATGCTGCGATGTCGATCTCTCCGTCGTCTCGCGGCACCTGGCCCTCCTGACCCGCAGCGGCGTGCTCGAAGGTCGCAAGGACGGCCGCACCGTCTTCTACCGCGTCCGCTACGCCGAGGTCTCCCGCGCACTCCGCGCTCTCGCCGACGCGCTCGACGACTGCCAGCCCACCCACTCGCCCTCGCCCAGACGCCAAGCACGGAGCACGCCCCATGGCTGAGCCAGCCGCACACACCCGACCACGCCTCCGCGTCCTCTT
>DHLW01000016.1:2040-3483 GCA_002405485.1 Phycisphaerales bacterium UBA4658 | reverse complement strand
CGCTCCGCTCCGACTCCATCGAGCCCTTCTCCGCCGGTACCGAGCCGCACGGCATGAACCGGCTCGCCATCCGCGCCATGGCCGAGGTCGGCGTCGATCTCTCCTCCCACTCTTCCAAGCACGTCAACGACCTCGCCCACGTTCCCTTCGATCTCGTCGTCACCGTTTGCGACTCGGCGAACCAGACCTGCCCCCGCTTTCCCGGCTCGGCCAAGGTCGTCCACGTGGGCTTCGACGATCCTCCAAAGCTCGCCCGCAACGCCCCATCCGACGACGACGCCATGCCCCACTATCGCCGCGTCCGCGACGAGATCCGCCGATTCATCGAAACCCTCCCCGAATCGCTCACCACCCTCTCCAAAGGAGCTCACCCATGACCACGTCCGACTCAACCAAACGCTCCTGCTGCGACACCTCCTGCTGCCCGCCAGCCGATCCCGCCGCTGTCGCCCTCCCTCTCCATGCTGACCACGAGGCCGTCCGCGAGCACGTCCGCACCGGCTACGCCAAGATCGCCCTCGGCGGGGCCTGCGGCCCAGGGGGCGGCTGCTGCGGCAACGCGCCCCTCGACCCGGACGCCCTCGCCCAGGCCATCGGCTACGCCAACGACGAACTCGCCGGCGTTCCCCAAAGCGCCAACATGGGACTCTCCTGCGGCAACCCCACCGCCATCGCCGCCCTCAGACCCGGCGAAGTCGTCCTTGACCTCGGCGCCGGCGGCGGCTTTGACTGCTTCATCGCCGGGCCAAAGGTCGGCAAGACCGGCCGCGTCATCGGCGTCGACATGACCCCCGACATGCTCTCCAAGGCCCGCACGAACATCTCGACCTATCGCGCTCAGACCGGCCTGGACAACGTCGAGTTTCGACTGGGCGAGATCGAAGCCCTCCCCGTCGCCGACGCCAGCGTGGACGTCGTCATCTCCAACTGCGTCCTGAACCTCTCCCCCGATAAGCCCCGCGTCTGGCGCGAGATCGCCCGCGTGCTCAAGCCCGGCGGCCGCGTCGCCGTCTCCGACCTCGCCCTGCTCCGCCCACTCCCGGAGTCCATCAAGGCCGACGTCGAGGCGCTCGTCGGCTGCGTCGCCGGTGCCGTCCTCGTTGAAGAGTCCCGCGCCATGGCCGCCGCGGCTGGCCTGACCAACATCGTCCTCCAGCCCAAGCCCCACTACATCGACGCCATGACCCACTGGGAAGACCCGCTCTATCGCCGCGTCATCGAACAGTTGCCCGCAGGTACCAAGCCCAGCGACTTCATCACGAGCTTGGACATGTCGGCCATCAAGCCATGAGAGGCACGTGTGAGTGAACCCCCCGTGGGGGTGGGGGATGATGGGCGGCCTACCCGAATGCCGTGAGTCGGTCCCGGAATGCCTATACCGAACAGATCGGAAGCATCTTAAATCCATACGAGACAAGGGCTTACAGCTACACCCGAACATCC
>DHLW01000016.1:1215-2011 GCA_002405485.1 Phycisphaerales bacterium UBA4658 | reverse complement strand
CCCCCGTGGGGGTGGGGGATGATGAGCGGCCTACCCGAATGCCGTGAGTCGGTCCCGGGATGCCTATACCGAACAGATCGGAAGCATCTTAACTCCATACGCGACAAGTGCTTACAGCTACACCCGAACATCCTTCCACATTCCGAACAGAAGACTTGACGTTCGGAACCCAGTTGGTATGCTCACTCCCAGTCCGGCTCGCGTCCAGCGCCGCCCCGGACCGAGGTTGCCAATCGGCGTGTGCCGGTCGGACCTGCCCAGCGCATGGCGTTCGCGGGCCCGTCCGCTCCGTGCCAGGATCGATCCCAGACGCGACTCTGAGCGTCCTCCGGATCGTCGGCATCGAGCCCCGTCGGCCACCCGCGACAAGGTTCGGAAAGGAGGGCCATCATGGCCCGCAGTTCGCGCTCATCGTCCGGGGAATCCGCCTCGTCCAACGGCTCCGCCGCCCACGTCGCTGAGATGGAGGGCAAGCCCGCCGCCCGGATCCCCGAGGCCCTCAAGCCATCCAAGGAAAAGCTCCAGGCCCTCGGCCAGGCCGTCGGGCAGATCGAGAAGACCTTCGGCAAGGGCTCGATCATGAAGCTCGACGAGAACGCCTACTTGGCGATCCCGGGCATCTCCACCGGCTCCATCTCGCTGGACCTTGCCCTCGGCGGCAAGGGCATCCCCCGCGGCCGAATCATCGAGATCTTCGGCCCGGAATCCTCCGGTAAGACCACTCTCGCGCTCACCGTCGCCGCTCAGGCGCAGCGCGGCGGGGGCGTCGCCGCCGTCATCGACGCCGAGCACGCCC
>DHLW01000016.1:761-1072 GCA_002405485.1 Phycisphaerales bacterium UBA4658 | reverse complement strand
CGACCCGTCCTGGGCCCGCAAGATTGGCGTGAACATCGACGACCTGCTCGTCAGCCAGCCCGACTCGGGCGAGCAGGCCCTGGAGATCTGCGAGCTGCTCGTGCGCTCCAACGCCGTGGACGTCATCATCGTCGACTCCGTCGCCGCACTGATCCCCCGGGCCGAAATCGAGGGCGAGATGGGCGACGCCGTCGTCGGCCTGCAGGCCCGCCTGATGAGCCAGGCCATGCGCAAGCTCACCGGCATCATCGCCCGCAGCAACTGCACCGTCATCTTCATCAACCAGATCCGCGAGAAGATCGGCGTGATGT
>DHLW01000016.1:0-639 GCA_002405485.1 Phycisphaerales bacterium UBA4658 | reverse complement strand
GAGAAGATCGGCGTGATGTTCGGGTCGCCCGAGACCACCCCCGGCGGCCGCGCGCTCAAGTTCTACGCCTCCGTCCGCATCGACATTCGACGCACCGGCTCCCTCAAGGAGGGCGAGATCGCCGTCGGCAACCGCGTCCGCACACGCATCGTCAAGAACAAGGTCGCCCCGCCCTTCCGCGACGCCGAGTTCGACATCATGTTCGACGAGGGCATCAGCGCCTCCGGTGACCTCATCGACCTCGCCGTCGACGCCGGCGTCGTCGACAAGAGCGGCTCCTGGTTCAGCTACGGCGAGACCCGCATCGGCCAGGGCCGCGAGTCCGCCAAGAAGTTCCTCCGAGACAACCCCCAGATCTTCGACGAGATCCGCCGAAACGTCCTCGCCATCAAGGCCACCCAGCCCGTCGTCACCAAGCCCGGCGCCAATCCCGAGGACGACCTCGGCGGCGACCAGGAGTAATCGGCCAAGGCCACGCGTTCTCGTGGTCCAGTGGTCAGCGCCGAGCGTTGGCGTGGCGGCCAACGCTCGGCACCTTCCGCTCCCAGCCCGCGTTGTCGAACTTCCATGCCGGGCCTATCATCCCCTCCCACTTCGTTGCGGTCGTGGCGGAATTGGCAGACGCGCTAGATTCAGGTT
>DHLW01000023.1:34850-35258 GCA_002405485.1 Phycisphaerales bacterium UBA4658 | reverse complement strand
CCACAACTATGTCGGCACCGAGCATCTGCTGCTCGGGCTGCTGCGTGAGCACGACGGCGTCGCGGCCCAGGTGCTCATGAACCTGTCCCTCAAGCTCGAGGACGTCCGCGAGGAGGTCCTGAGTCTGCTCGGGGCCGGGAACGAGAACGACGAGAGCGGCTCCAGCGGGCCGAGCCCGTCGAGTTCGGCCGGGAGCGGCGAGCCGGCGGCGCCCGGCGGGCCGACCGCCGAGCGGGCCGCCAAGGGCAAGAGCCGCACGCCCGCGCTGGACAGCTTCGGTCGGGACCTGACGGAGCTTGCCAAGGAGAACCAGCTCGATCCGGTGATCGGTCGCGCGACGGAGATCGAGCGGCTCGTGCAGGTGCTCTGCCGGCGCACCAAGAACAACCCGGTGCTGCTGGGCGAGGC
>DHLW01000023.1:34558-34694 GCA_002405485.1 Phycisphaerales bacterium UBA4658 | reverse complement strand
CGGGCGTGGGCAAGACGGCGAGCGTCGAAGGGCTTGCGCAGCGGATCATTTCCGGCGAGGTGCCGGACATCCTGCACGACAAGCGGCTGGTGGTGCTCGATCTTGCGATGATGGTCGCGGGCACGAAGTACCGCGG
>DHLW01000023.1:33410-34230 GCA_002405485.1 Phycisphaerales bacterium UBA4658 | reverse complement strand
CGAGATCCAGTGCATCGGCGCGACGACGTTCGACGAGTATCGCAAGTACATCGAGAAGGACGCCGCGCTGGCCCGCCGGTTCCAGGCGATCCCCGTGGATCCGCCGAGCAACGATCAGACGATCGAGATCATCAAGGGTCTGCGCGACAAGTACGAGCAGCACCACCGGGTGCAGATCACCGACGAGGCGATCAAGGCGGCGGTGGAGCTCTCCGGGCGGTACATCTCCGGGCGCGTGCAGCCGGACAAGTCGATCGACGTGATCGACGAGGCCGGCGCGCGGGTGCGGATCCGCAGCATGACCAAGCCCCCGAACCTCGCGGATCTCGAGGCCGAGATCGAGCGGCTGACGATCCAGAAGGACGAGGCGGTGAAAGCGGCCGACTACGAGAAGGCCGCGGAGCTCCGCGACAAGGCCGAGACCATGCGCCGCGAGAAGGAGACGATCCAGCGGCAGTGGCGCGACAAGACCAAGGAAGTCGGCGGCATCGTTGACGAGGAAGTCGTCAGCGAGGTCGTGAGCAAGATGACCGGCGTCCCGCTGAAGCGGATGGACAAGGACGAGGCCAAGCGGCTGCTGGAGCTCGAGGCCGAGCTGCACAAGAAGATCATCAGCCAGGACGACGCGATCAAGGCGATCAGCAAGGCGATCCGCCGGGCGCGGGCCGGGCTGAAGGACCCGAAGCGTCCGATGGGCTCGTTCATCTTCTGCGGGCCCAGCGGCGTCGGCAAGACGCTGGTGGCCAAGACGCTGGCGGAGTTCATGTTTGGCGACGAGGAGGCCCTCGTCGTGCTGGACATGAGCGAGTACATGGAGAAG
>DHLW01000023.1:32364-33145 GCA_002405485.1 Phycisphaerales bacterium UBA4658 | reverse complement strand
TGCTCGACGAGGTCGAGAAGGGCCACCCGGACGTGTTCAACATGCTGCTGCAGATCATGGAAGAGGGTCGGCTGACCGACTCGTTCGGGCGCAACGTCGACTTCCGCAACACCATCCTGATCATGACCAGCAACATCGGCGCTGATCTGATCAAGGGCGGCGGCGGGTTCGGGTTCAGCAAGCGGACCGAGAGCACGGACTTCGAGAACATCAAGACGATCCTGATGAAGGAGATCGAGCGGTTCTTCCGCCCCGAGTTCATCAACCGTCTGGATGACGTGATCGTCTTCAAGCCGCTGACCAAGGACAATCTCAACAACATCATCGACCTCGAAGTCGCCAAGGTCGCCAGCCGGCTCGCGCAGCAGGGCATCCACCTGAAGCTGGACGAGAAGGCCCGGGACTTCCTGATCGAGAAGGGGTACAACCCGGACTTCGGGGCCCGACCGCTGCGTCGCGCCGTCGGTCAGTACATCGAGGATCCGATGGCCGAGATGCTCCTGCAGGGCGACTTCAAGACCCCTTGCAACATCACGGTGACGCGGAAGGACAACGCCGAGGGCAAGCCCGCGGAGAACCTGTTCTTCAACACTGAACCCGCGCCGGTGGAGCCGGGCAAGCCGACCGGCAAGCCGGAGAAGGTCGGCGGCGGGAAGTCCTGAACCCAGACCAACTGACACCCTCGCACACCAACACCCGGGAGCATGCCGCTCCCGGGTGTTCTTCATTCCGGAGCACACGCTCGCCCCGCAGACCCACCCCCACGGCAGACGTGCACAGT
>DHLW01000023.1:0-32178 GCA_002405485.1 Phycisphaerales bacterium UBA4658 | reverse complement strand
TTGCAGATCGATCGCTGGTCTGAGGGCAGGCGGTGGATTCAGGAAATTGACCTGGAACCCAAGATCATTCTCTTCGGTTGAACGTTTTGGGGTTCCGAATCCTCGACTATCGGTTATTCTGACATCTTGGAGTGGCAGAGAGAGATGCCTTGCCAGTCCAGATGGTCCGTCGCGCGTGTGGCGACGGAGAAGTCGCGTGTGTGATCGCGCGCGTTCGGGCCGTTGCCGCGGCGGCCGGAGCGTGGGAGGAAGAGCGGCAAGAACAAGCGGGCCCGTGGGCCCGCGGAGGAGAGATATGCGTAATGCAGCACTGGCGCTCGTTGGCGCCGCCGGGCTTGCCTCGATGGCACAGGCCCAGACCCTCTCGTCGTTCGTGCTGAACGACGGGCTGTTCCGGTACTCCGAGAGCAACATCCTCGGTCCGTCGGTCCGCACGGGTTCGCTCCAGGGTGGTCGGCCGTTTGACTTCGGGTTTGCGTCGACCGGGACGTCGGTGACGCAGGACTACGGGTTTGAGAACTGGTTCTACTACCGCTCCGCAGGCGACAGCCGCGAGTTCGCTCTTTCGAACCAGACGCTGGGGCTCCAGCTCGCTCCGAACAGCGTGTTCCTGCGGTACGAGGAAGCGATCGGCGGGAACGCGACGGCCAACGGGACGCTGCGTTTCGAGCTGACCTACACGCTCAACCAGATCAGCGCGACGCAGGCCGCCGCGACGATCAACTGGGGCGTGACGAACAACAGCCAGAGCCGCCAGGACCTGTCGTTCTTCTCCTACGCCGACTATGACATCGGCTCGTTCAGCGACGACCAGGGGATCTACACGAGTCTGCCCGGGATCGACGAGATCCGGACCAACGCGACCAGCACCAACAACACGAACTTCGCGACGCTGTCGGCGGACCTGCGCCTGGCGAGCAACTGGAAGATCGGGACCACCGGGTTCACCGATGCTCTGGGGCTTCGCGATCTGATCGTCACGAACTTCGCCAACAGCGCGAACGTGAACTCCGGCGACGTCTCCGGCGGGTTCCAGTTCAACGTGCTCGGGCTGGATGCGGGCGCCTCGATCGGCGGGCGCATCACCAAGGGCTACAACTACGCCATCCCGGCTCCCGGCGCCGCCGCGCTGCTGGGCCTGGGTGGGCTGATTGTCGGTCGTCGTCGCCGCTAAGGCCTGACACCTCAAGAATCAGAACCATGTGCAACGCCCGGACTTTCGTTCGGGCGTTGTTCGTTTTGAGGGCAGTGTCCGGATCGTCGCGGGTGCGGACCCAGCCGATACCCGGGCCCTTTTTGGGTGGGTAACAGAATCTTGTTGCCAAGTTTCAGGAAGTCGGTATATTGGGGATGTGCTCGTTTCCGGAGCACGGAGTGGTCTGAGAGAGACCCCCAGAATGCGGATTGGCGTCCCCCGCCACGATTGCAGGGGAGGTGTGCGCGTGTGGATGCACACTTGCGAACGGCCTGGCCGCGGGTCGTGCGTGAGCAGATGGCGTGGGCGGCGATGCGTGGGTCTTGAAAGAGGCCCAAAGAGGAGAGAGATATGCGGAAGGTTTCTTCATTCGTTCTGGCCGGCCTGGCCGGTCTGGCCGCGAGCAGCGCGGCGATGGCTGATTTCACGTTCAGTCTGTCGAATCAGAGCAACGTGACGACTTCGTGGCGGAGCATCAACCTGACGACCGCGGCGTCGATCCCGAACGACACGTACACGGGCGTCCGGATCCAGTATGACTTTGACTCGAATCCCAACGGCACCAGCAGCAGCCACGCCTGGTCGAACGAGGGTCGCGCGACGCTCTCCAGCACCGGCGGCTCGGGCACGGGCACCAGCCCCACGTTCGGCGGCGGCAACACCAACTGGACCAGCGGCGTGACGATCGTGACCGGCGGCGCCAGCAACGCGAACGATGTCGCGGGCATTCGCTTCAACCTGAACTTCACCTCGCCCTTGAACTTCAACGGCAGCCAGTCGATCTTCTGGAACTATCGCCAGGCCTTCGGCAACGCGGCGGGCCAGCAAGTGGACTGGAACAACGTCAGCGTGACGTTCATCAGCTTTGTTCCCCCGACCCCGCCTGCGGGTGCGATCAACCTCGGCACGCTCGCTCCGGGCGGGATGCTGATGGCGCAGACTCCGTACGTGTCCAACACGGTGCAGTGGTACAAGTTCACACTGGGCACCGCGATCCCCGCGGGCGACCAGTTCCTGGCCCACACCTTCGGCAACACGCTGTCGGGCGGCCAGTTCGGCACCGAGGACACCGAGATCGCGCTGTTCAACAGCGCGGGCAACGTCCTCGGCAACAACGATGACACCGGTTCCTTCCGCTGGAGCACGTTGAGCAGCACGGCCGGTCTCGCCGCTGGCGACTACTACATCGCGGCCTCGGCGTACAACCTCGCGGTTGGCCCGTCGTTCTCGGCTTCGGTCGTGGACGCGGTTGCGGTTGGCGGCGCCGTCACCGGCGACATCAAGCTGACGATCATCCCGGCTCCGGCCACGGCTGGTCTGCTCGGCCTTGGCGGTCTGCTGGCGGCGCGTCGTCGTCGCTGAGCAGGATCGCGTTCGATTCGCTGATTTTCCACGCGAAGCCCGGGACCTGTCCCGGGCTTCGTCGTCTTTTATCCCGCGGCGTACGCTGAGGGGGCATGCCGGATCGATCTCCGACACTCTCGCCGACGCCGGATCGCGAACTGATGCGGGTGGCCGAGCTGAGCATGGCCGGTCGGCATCAGGCGGCGGTCGAGGCGCTGACGCTCTTGATGCGTCGGCGGCCGCGGGACGCTCAGGTGGCCAGGTGGATGGCGTGCGAGTGCGCGCATCTGGATCGGATCGAGCAGGCGATCTATCACGCGGAACGAGCCCTCACGCTGGAGCCGGGCCAACCGGAGGCGTCGCTGACACTCGGGTACGTGTTCATGCGTACGGGCCGCGTCGACGACGCCGTGCGCACGCTGGATGCGGCGGGTGTGCGGCACACGGAGCACGAGGAGCTGCAACTCACGCCGCTTGCGTTTCTCTCCGGCGCGGGTCGGCGGGCCGAGGTGCTGGCGCGGACCGGCGCGCTGCTTGCACGGGGGTTTGACAATCCTGAGGTGTGGATCTTCCGCGGCATTGCGCTGCAGGAATCCGGAGAGGTCGAGGAGTCGGTCGCGGTCCTCCGCGAGGGCATCCGGCGGCATCCCGACTATCTGCGGCTGCGGATCATCGGCGCGTTCTCGGCGCAGTACTCAGACGCGCTGGATTCGGGCACGCTTCGGGAGATGCACCTGGACGCGGGGCGGTTGATCCGCCGGCTGGGGCCGCCGGCGTTCACGGGCTTCACGAATGAGCGAGATCCGGACCGCCCGCTGCGGATCGGGTTCCTCTGCGCGGACTTTCGCCGGCATGTGAGCTCGCACTTTCTTGCGCCGCTGCTGCGCGGGCTCAAGACCGATCGCCTCACGCCGATGCTGTACCACGCGTCGGTGGTCGAGGACGACTACTCCGAGATGTTCAAGCGGATCGTGAGCGAGAAGGGCGGGTTGTGGCGGATGGTCGATGGGCTGGATGATGACCGGCTGGTCGCGACCCTGCGCGGCGATCGGCTGGACGTGCTGGTGGAGTGCAGCGGGTACATCAACCTGACTCGTGTGCCGGCGCTCGGGATGAGAGCGGCTCCGGTGCAGTGCTCGTGGATGGGGTATCCGACGGGAACGGGCATCGACACGATCGACTTCCGGATCACCGATGCGATCGTCGATCCGCCCGGCTCGGAAGCGGCGATGGCCGAGCGTTTCGGAGAGCGTGTGCTCCGCGTGGACGGGTGCAGTCTGGCCTTTGATCCTCTTGAACCGATTCCTGAGCCGGGCTCGCCGCCGAGTGAGACGACCGGGCACATCACCTTCGGGTGCTTCAATGCGGTGAAGAAGGTGACGCCGACGACGGTCCGCATCTGGTCGGCGCTGATGTCGGCGGTGCCCGGCTCGCGTCTGCGGATGCGCAGCCGCGGGATGGAGGAGCAGGCGGTGCGCGACTCGTGGCGTTCGCGCTTCGCGGAGCATGGCATCGGGCCGGATCGGGTGGATCTGCTCCCGCCGCTGAACGGGCCGAGGGAGCTCATCCCCGACTATCGCCACGTGGACATCGCATTGGACCCGTACCCATATCACGGGACGACGACGACGTGCGAGAGTCTGTCGATGGGCGTGCCGGTGGTGACGCTCATGGGCGATCGGCCGGCGGCGCGGGTCGGCGGCACGCTGCTCAACGCGGTGGGCCTTGGAGAGCTCGCCGCGGACTCTCCCGAGCAGTTCGTGCGCGCCGGTGTCATGCTGGCCAAAGACCGCGACCGAATGGCGCGGCTGCGACGCGAGCTGCCGATCCGGGTGCGAGAGCGACTCGGAAACGACGCGGACTTCGCGGCTCGGTTTGAGCAGGCCATTCGGGAGGCGTGGCGAGCGTGGTGCGGTCCGGGCCGGTGAGACCCGGGGCAGTCGCCGGGCTGGGCGAGCGAGCGAGCGTGCTCGTCGCGGCGTTGGGCCTCCCGCATTGATCGAGCTCACAGGAAAACGCCCGCGAGCCGGGCTCGCGGGCGTCTGTGGATCGGCATGTGTGCAAAGGGTGGAGGAGGGTGTGGCTCGCCGCGTGGTTGCGGCGTTCAGCGGCGACGACGGCCAAGGGCCAGCGCACCGAGGCCCAGCAGAGCGGCGGAAGATGGCGCGGGGATGACTTCGAAGCTGAAGAACGCCAGTTCCATGCCCTGGTTGATCCCGTTGGTCGGGGCGATGTGCGAGCTGCCGTTGATGCGGATGGAGTAGTCGCTGGCCGAACGACCGAGGTTCTCGGGGCGGGCGAGTGTGGAGGAGGGAATGGCGGGGGTCTCGCCGAAGAAGGGATCCAGGATGCGCGGGGTGAAGCCGGAGCCCTGGGCGGAGAAGAACGGATCCGCCGAGTCGCTGGAGTATGAGCGGTTGGCGGCGGAATCGCCGGAGCCGATGGCGACGTAGTACGTGCCGTTGGCGAGCGTCAGGTTGTTGAGCAGCGCTCGGCCGTCGCCGAAAGCGCGGTTGTCGTTGGCGGCGACGAGGTTGAAGTTGCTGTCATAGAGGAACAGCTCGCTGTCGCCGACGAGAGCGGGGTCGATGGTGACCGGGCCATTGAACGTACCGGCGGCGGTCGGGGTGACCTGGACGGTGTTCATGGTGACGGTGTAGCTCTGGGCGCCCGAGCCGGAGGTGCGGACGACGCGGACGAAGGTGTCGCTGCTGGAACCCACGGTGTAGTACTTGATGCTGGAGCGACCGGCGCCGGAGTTGGTGAAGTCGACGTCACCCCCGACAAAGCCGTGGTTCACGCCACGGAGGGAGAGGGACGTGAGCACCGTCGTGGAGAGCGTGTGCAGGTAGATGCCCGGGGCCGCGACGGAGGACCGGATGCGGAAGTAGTCCGGATCGGTCGCCGCGGAGTTGGTGGTGCCGGTGATCTGGTCGAGGTGGGCGAGTGTGATCGGCCCAACGGTGTTGGCGTTGGCCTTGGAGTTGTTGGGCTCGGTCTCGGGAACGATGACGGCGAGGGTGGACGTGGAAGCCGCCCCGACGGCCAACGCCGCGCCAACAGTCAGCAGAACGTCACGGATCTTCATGCTCTCTCTCTCTCTCGAAGTGTTGGGCCGAGGGCGCCCCTGATTTAATGGCACAGGCAGTGGACAGCCCGGCGCTTCATGATGATGGAGCGCTGAGGCACAGACGTGCTGGCAGTGGACGACTCTCTCCCTCTGCCGACTCCCCATACAGGGGTGGTCCGACGACGATACCCGAGGTGTTCCGGACTGCCAGTGGTTCTAGGATTTGCTCGTCCGATTCGCACGATTCCGAAGGTGCGTGAGGGCTCGGCGATGATCTGAGCAAAGGGGGAGGGGACGCTCAAGGAACCGGGCGGTCGGTGGTTTGTAGAATGCCATCCGGGGTGGGGCCGGCCGCGGGCGCGTCCGGATTCGTGGGCGACGGGAGCGCGTGCATGCCGGTGATTCTGCGGTGGCTGTTGCGACTGGGGCCTGTCAATCCGATCGCGGTGCGGCTGGTGCAGGGCGGTTCGCGTCGGCAGCGGCACATGTACATCCGCTCGGCGTATCTGCTGGCGCTCATCATCACGCTGCTGTACCTGCTGATGTATGAAACCAGCCGAGGGCTGAGCACGCGGGATCTGGCGGCAGCGGCGGCAAGCTCGTTCGAGATCGTGGCATACCTGCAGGTGACGCTCATCTGCCTGCTGGCGCCGGTCTTCATGGCCGGGGCGATCGCTCAGGAGGCCAATCCGCGGACGTGGGACATCCTGCTGACCACGCCCATGAGCGCGGGCGAGATCGTGCTTGGCAATCTGTTTGGGCGGCTGTTCTTCATTCTCGCGCTCCTGTTCAGCAGCTTGCCGCTGTTTGCGCTCACGCAGCTCTTCGGCGGGGTCCCGGGGCAGACGATTTTCGCTTCGTACCTGATCGCGGCATGTGCCGCACTGTTCGTGGGGGCGCTGGCGATCGCGCTCTCGGTCAGCCGACTGGTGGGCAAGCGGGCGGTGTTCGCGTTCTATGTCGGGGTGGTGTCGTTCCTGGCGATCACCTACGCGGCAGACCGGCTGCGGAGCACGCCCGACGTGGTGTCGTACATGACGGCGATCAACCCGTTCCTCGCGCTCAAGGCGCTCCTGGATCCGACGAACTATGCGCGATATCAGCCCGGGTCGCAGGTGGGGCTCGCCGCGTGGTTCCTGGAGCATCCGGTGACGACGTTCTGCGTGCTCTCAGGCGTGTCGGCTGTGGCGCTCATGGCGGCCAGCACGGTCACGGTGCGGCTTGGGGGCATCGCGGGGGTCGGCGCCGGCGCGAGCGCCGGGGGCGGCGTGCCGTGGTATCGCAAGATCTTCGGGCTCTCGGCCAAGGGCGCCGAGCATCGGGCTCCGAGGGCGGTGTGGTCGAACCCGATCGCGTGGCGAGAAGCCGCGGCGCGGAACGCGACCTTTGGGCGCATGCTCGCCCGATGGGGATTCATCCTGCTCGGGGCGATCTGGGGAATCGGGATCATTGCCTACTACCGGATCAACGCGGCGAGCATGATCCCCGAGGATCTGCGCGCGATCGTGCTGTACACCGTCATCGGTGAGCTGGCGGTGGTGACGCTCGTGGCCTTGAACATGGCGGCGACGGCGGTGGCCCGCGAGCGCGAGGACGGCACGCTGGACCTGCTGCTCACCACGCCGATCACGCCCGCGGCGTACTTGGGCGGCAAGGTCCGCGGGATGGTGGCATACCTGATTCCACTGCTGGCGGTGCCGGTGGGGACGCTGCTGATCGCCGGGATCTACGTGCTGCTGGTGCAGGTGAGCCCGGGGCTGCATCCGACGGGGATCAAGGGCGTGGAGGTGGCGTACTTGCAGCCGGCGGGCGCTGGGCCGGGGCTGACCATCCAGGTGCCGGCGATCCTGCCCGAGGCGGGAATCATCCTGGCGATGGTGGGCGTGCCGTTCATCGCGTTCTGCTGTGTGATCGGGCTGGACTGGTCGCTCAAGAGCAAGGGCTCGATCGGGAGCGTGGTGAGCACGGTGGGCGTGGTCGGTGTGATCGCCGGGCTGGTGGGCATGTGCTCGTACAAGGGCGGGCAGAACATCGAGATGATCGGGCCGGTGCTGGCGGCGATGACGCCGGCGACGGCGGCGTTCGCGGGTGTGTACGTCGAGGACGCGCTCAACGAGACCATGAACAAGCAGTCGGCCCCGCTCGAGGTCGCCCGCATCGGGATGTTCATCGGGGCGGCGGTCTTTGGAGCGATCTGGATCGCCGTGGTGTTCGGCGTGCGTGCCACGATCGTGCACAAGTTCGACATGACGGTGCGGCGACTGGCCGGCACGGCGTGAGCGCCGTCATGAGGCAAGCAGGCCACACGGTCAAGTCGCTCGGCGGCTGAGGGATCGCGCCATCGCCACCAGCGGAACCCCCGAGCACCGGGGCCCTGGGTCGTTCACCACTCCTTCACTCCTCCTATCCTGCGGCATGACTGTCGCCGAGGCACAAACGGGTCTGCCCAGCACGCCGTGCACGATTGGGTCGCGGAACTTCTGGACGGCGTATGGATGGGAAGAAGGGGGCGATGAGTGGTCGGGGCCTTGGGGGTCGAGCGCGGGGATGTGGTGGGGGTCGATCTGGCCGCGGATTCGCACGGCGTTGCCGGCGGCACGGGTGCTGGAGATCGGGTGCGGGTTCGGGCGGGTGACGGATTTCCTGCGTGGGTGTGCGCGAGAGCTCATCACCGTGGATGTCACGCCGCGGTGCGTGGAGCATTGCCGACGGCGGTTTGATGGCGACGCACGCGTGCGGTGCGAGGTCACCGACGGGCGGTCGCTCCCGATGGTGGACACGGGATCGATCGACTTCGCGATGAGCTGGGAAGTGCTCGTGCACGTGGAGCGCGAGACGCTGGCGGCGTACTTTGGCGAGCTTGCTCGCGTTTTGCGGGCTGGCGGGCGCGGTTTCATCCATCACTCGAACCTGGGCGTGCATGAGCGCGAGCTGGCGGGAATCGAGCCGGATGAGCGGACGGGCGGTCGGCGGCTGAGCCAGACCGCCGAGGCCTGCGCCGAGGACGCCAGAAGCGCGGGCCTGCGCGTGGTGAGTCAGGAGATCCTGAGCTTCAACGAGAGCGGACTCTGGAGCGATGTGTTCACGGTCGTGGAGCGCGATGATCTGAACACGCGCGTCCCGACCAGGGTGGAGTACGCGTACGACTGGGGCGTGGAGCGCGCGCTGGCCCGGCGCCACGGGCGGATGTATCGCGCCTTGCCGGAGTCGGCGTGAAGTCGGCGTGGCGGGCGGTGAAGTCTGTCGCATCGTGGCTGACGGGCCGCGGGTGCTGGGCGCTGCCGGCGATGATCGCTCTGGCGCTCGGATGCCAGTGGCTCTTTGGGGAGATGTGGTACACCGACGCGCCGTACTACCAGGCGATCTCGCTGCTGGCATCGCGCGAGGGGCATTGGTGGACCTTGCGCGAGGGGCACGCGGGCGAGGTGTTGTACTTCAACAAGCCGCCGCTGGCGTTCTGGGTGCACGCGCTGACGGCGATGGCGCTGGGCGAGCGCGATATCGCGTATCGATTGCCGGAACTGCTGGCATTCATGGCGATGTGCGCGGCGGTGGCGCTCATCGCACGCGGGTTGGTCGGCGGCAAGGCCGGAGGACGCGTCGGCCTGCTTGCCGGCTGCGCCATGGCCCTGACCGATGACTGGATCTGGCGGATCGCCAACTTCCGGCTGGAGTACCTGCACACGCTCGGGCTTGTCCTCGCACTTGGCGCATGGGCCAAGGCGATGGGCGTGGGCGGGTTCGGCGACCAGGGCCCTCCGCCTGTTCAGTCCGCCGTGCCCCAGGCGGGGCCGCGGGCAATGGCGTGGGCATGCGTCGGCGGACTCGGCATGGGAGCGGCCCTGATGACCAAGCCGCTCATCGGGCTGGGCATGCCGGCGTTCGCGGCGGTGTGGCTGCTCACGATCGGCGGAGTGACGCGGGCACGCCTGCGAGTGATCGCGATCGGGGGGCTGGTCGGCGTGCTGGCGGCGCTGCCGTGGCATGTGGGGATGATGGTCGAGCACGGCGCCCGGTTCAGCGAGAACTATCTCATCACGCACTCCGTGAAGCGGGCGACGGGGGCGATGTTCCAGCGTGAGCCATGGTGGTGGTACCTGCGGCACATGATCGCCGGGGACGATCGCGAGGGTGCCGCACCGGCCCGGATGTGGGCGATCTATGGCCTTGCGCTCGTGGGCATGGCGAGCTTCGGTCTCGCGCTGCGACGCATGCGGCGGCAGGGCGAGACGGGTGCGATCGCGCTCGGGGCGCTTGCGGTGCTGTGGACGGTCGGGATTCTGACGCTCATCAGCGCGTTCGGCGACAAGCGGAACTACTACCTGATGATCATCCACCCCGGAACGGCGTGGCTCTGCGGGTTTGCCGCGTGGCGAATCATCGGGCTTGTCGAACGCCGATGGGCCGCGCGTGCGATCGTGCCGCGGGTGATCGAGCGCGGAGTGGCAACGGCGGCGGCGCTCGGGTTGATCGCCGGCGCGGCCCACGCAGCGCGCACGATGAGCGGGGCCGAAGAGCTCCGGGCCCGGCGGCAGCAGCCCGCACGCGAAGCCCTAATTCGCTTCATGCAGGAGCATCGCCAGGAGCGGTACTACAACATCGGCCTGGCCTATACCGAGGGTGCGGTGCTGTACATCCGCACGGGAATCTGGCCGCGATACTTCACCGAGAAGGCCCCGGTGCGATCGCTGGATGTGCCCGCGGGGGCGCTGGCCATCTACCAGGAAGAGCAGATCGCCCTGCACGGTCGCGAGTGGGCGATCGACCGGAGCGATCCGGTGGTGTTTCAGGCGCGGGGCGGGGCAAGGGCATTCGTGGTGGTTCGACGGCGGTAGGGTCGATCGATCGCGCTGCGGTCCGCCTGCTCGCCAGTATCGCGCCGAGGCCGACACGCCGCCGGCTGCTCGTCAATGACTGAATGGGTCTCGCCAGGTCGTCACTTCGACAACCGGCTCTTGGCCTGATCCACAACCACCGCGAGGATGATGGCCAGGCCCATGACGATCTGGTTGTAGGACTGGTTGATGTCGAGGATGAGCATGGCGTTATTGATGAGCTGGACGAGGATGGCCCCCAGCACCGCGCCCACCGCCGAGCCGCGACCGCCCGAGAGCGAGGCCCCGCCGATGCCCGCGGCGGCGATGACGTTGAGCTCGTACCCGTTGCCGGCGTTGGTCTCGGCCGCGCCGTAGTAGCCGACGTACATCGCCGCACTGAGCCCGGCGAGGGCGCCCGAGAGCGTGTAGACGATGGTCTTGACGCGGCCGACGGGGATGCCCGCGTACTTGGCGGCGACCTCGTTGCCCCCGACCGCGTACACGCGACGACCCAGGACGGTCTGAGCGAGCACGAACATGCCGATGGCGGCGATGGCGAGCATGATGAACGTTGGGACGGGATAGACCCCGCCGGCGTCGAACTTGAAGAACCCCGACTGCACCGAATCGGGGAGCCCGCCGACGGTTTGGCCCTGGGTCATCACAAAGACCATCCCGCGGTAGATGGCCATGGTCCCGAGGGTGATGATGAACGGATGCACGCGCAGGACGACGGAGGAGAACCCGTTGGCAAACCCGCACGCCGCGCCGACGCTGCAACAGACCAGTATGAGCAGCGGGACGGCGGTGGCGATCCCGAGTCCGGGCCCCGGCGGCCCGCCGGGCGTCAGCGGCGCAAGGGCCGAGGCGTGCATGGAGCTGACGGCCATGGCCCCGAGGATCGCCGCCATCGCGTAGATGGAGCCGATCGACAGATCGATCCCGGCGAGGATGATGATCGCGGTCATACCCACGGCCATGACGGCGATGAACGACGCGCTGGTCGTGACCTGGACGAGATTCGACTTCTCCAGGAACTTGTTGACGGTCCTGGTGCCGAAGGCGATCCTGGAGCCGTCATCCTGCTCGCGGATCCGGAACGCCGAGTCCGAGGCGTGCTCCTGCCTCTGCCCGTCGATGATCACGGCGATGCGGCTCTCGGAGAGCTCCTGGACCTCCGCCCCTTTGGGGATCGGCACGCTGAAGTTCGACGGCTTGCTCCCGCCAAAGAGCGTCAGCGCGGTCATCATCAGCAGAATGACCACCACCAACCCGGATTCCTGTGCGGCCAGCAGACGCCGCCACCAGGGCTTGGGGGGCGCAACGGCACGATCACGAGGACCCGCCGGCATCGGCGAAGGAGACGAGGACGCGTGTTGGGAGCTGGGTGTTGACGTCATTCGTGGCCCGATGCGCGGGATCAGACGCGCGGGGGCCATGATACACGAGGGTTGCCGGGCGGGATCGACGCCCGGTTACAATCGCCCCATGGGCGAACCATGCCAAGGGCGGAGGGCACGGATGTTTCGGAGCTTTCTGACCGTTTTGGCGTGTGCTGGATGTGGGTGGTCGGCGTTCGGTTCGGTCGCCGTCCGTGAGCCGGTTGACACGTTGGGGAGTCCGCTCGTGCGTGAACGTGTCGTCACCTTTGCCCCGATCTCGCGGGGGCTTGGGCTGGGCGACATCCGGGTCGCGATCGATGGGCCGGTCCGGAGCATCGTGGTCGACGTGATGGAGCCGAAGGGAGTGGTGCGTCTCCCGCTCATGCCTGACCAGGCCAGCCCCGACGGGCGCACGCACTTCGCCGCACGGATCATGCGCGGCGAGGGTTCGCCGGATCGGGTGCGTGTGAAGGCCCGGATCGAGGGCATGGACGGTCGGCTTGAGGAGATCGGTCCGCTCGAGTTCGCCGCGTGGCCCGAGCCGAGGATGGAGACACCCGACTGGGCCAAGGGCGTCGTCTGGTATCAGATTTTTCCGGAGCGGTTCTTCAACGGGAATCCGGGGAACGATCCGACCGGGCCGTGGACCTTCGATCCCGGATGGTCGAGCGACTGGATGTCGGTCTCGCCGGAGGAGTTGGACGCGGCCAGAGCCCGCGGATCGGCGCGGACGTTCGAGCATCGCAAGACCGGCACGCATCACGACGGTCCGTTTCGCGACGTGGTCTTTGATCGTCGCTTCGGCGGAGACCTGCAGGGCATCGTGCAGAAGCTCTCGCATGTGCGCGACTTGGGCGCCGGGGCGGTGTACCTCAACCCGATCTTCCACGCCGAGAGCATGCACAAGTACGACGCGACCGACTTCCGGCACGTCGATCCGACGTTCGGCGATCCGGGAGATCGGCCATCACTCGATCTTCCGGCGGGAGAGACGCCCGATCCTTTGACGTGGACGAGGACGCCGGCGGACCGGTTCTTCATCGACGAGTTCCTGCCGGCCTGTCGCCACTCGGGGCTAAGGGTGGTGCTGGACGGCGTGTGGAACCACGTCGGGATGCGGCACTGGGCCTTCGAGGACGTGATTCGCCGAGGCAGGGATTCCGCGTTTGCGCACTGGTTCATGGTCGAGTTCGCCGACGAGCAGACCTATCCGGAATGGAAGACGCTGACCCTGGATCTGGCGCCGGGTCGCCTGGCGACGTGGCGGGCGTGGAACGGGCGCAACGGCGGCCTGCCGAGCTTCAATCGCACCGCCGATCGGCTGCATCCGGACGTCGAGGCCCACATCCTGGATATCACGCGGCGCTGGATGGATCCCGACGGCGACGGCGACGCACGCGACGGCATCGACGGTTGGCGTCTGGATGTCGCCGCGGATGTCCCCATGGGGTTCTGGGAGTTCTGGCGCACCCACGTGAAGGCGATCAACCCCGACGCGGTGCTGCAGGCGGAGATCTGGTACGACGCCCGGGAGTACTTCGACGGGCGCGCGTTCGACGGACAGATGAACTACCCGTTCACCGACGCCGTCCTTCCGTTTCTGGCTCGACGCTCACGCGCCAGCGCGACGTGGACCGCGCTTCGGCTTGCGGAGGTGTTCTCGCACGCGGCCCAGGTTGATCTCGTGCAGATGAACCTGCTGGGTTCGCACGACACCGAGCGGCTGCTCACCCGGATCGATCGCCTGCTCGCCGACCCGTCGGCCGAGGTCAGCTCCTCCGGCTCGCCGACGCTCGTGACCACACCACCGACGGATCTGGCGCGGCGGCTGTCGGTGCTCGGAGTGGCGATGCAGGTTGCTGTTCCGGGCGCACCGATGGTGTTCGCGGGTGATGAGCTTGGAGTCTGGGGAGGGAACGATCCGGATTGCCGACGCCCCATGCCCTGGCCCGAACTCGGGCCACAATCCAACCCTGCGCTCGCGGCGGACGAGCGCATGCTGGCGGCATATCGGTCATGGTTGACGCTTCGACGGAATCCGGACGTCGGGCCGGTGCTCCGGCTGGGGGATCTCCGAATGCCGCCCTCCGGTCATCCGGATGTGCTGGTGGTGGAACGACGGCTGAACACCGCGACGGTGATCGTCGTCGTCAACCGGGGTGATGAGCCGTTCGACGCGACCGATCTGCTCGCGGAGGGCATGCAAGCGGTTGAGGTGATCCAGGGCTCGCCGCCGGAACGTGCGATGGTGCCCGGGGTCTCGGCACGGGTGTGGCGGGACAGGGGTTCCGGGGCGTGGCAACCTCGGTAAACCTGTGAAAACACGGGCTTTTCGTGGTCGATCCGATGATCGTCCTGTACACTTTTGATCCCTCCGTGCGGTCGCCGGGCGGTGCATCCACCTCGGGTGTGCGCGGCGAGGCATGGGTGCAAGCTCACTCTGGAGATGAGTCCGATGCGCACTGTTTCGTGTATGAGCGTCGCCGCTGTCCTCGCCGCGGCGGGGTCGGTGTGTGCCCAGCCCGCGATCAACGGCAAGCTCAAGTCTGAGTACGGACCGATCCAGTGGTTCAACACCACGCCCACGGGCTTCGGCGATGCCGGCCCGGCGACCCCCCCGCCCTGCGACCCGATCGGCGGGAACGTGCAGGTCACACTGAACAACTCGAACATCGCGGGCGTGCCGGGCGGGTTCCCGCCGGCGACGCTGACGGCGGGCCAGCAGGCCGACGCCGCCGCGGTCACCACCGGCTGGGAGTTGAAGATCCCCCTGGAAGCGCTCGGGCTCGATGTCTCCGGTGGCGGGGCGAACCTGCCCGACCCTGTGGTCATCCGCATCGCCGGCGCGGTCTTCGGCGACAACTACGTCACGATCTCCAACCAGGTCATCGGTGGACTTGGCGCAACGCCGGCGAACGCGCCGATCAACACCTACGCGAACGCCAACACCATCGATTTTCAGGCGATCCCGGGCGATCAGTTCGTGACCGCCAGCATCCCCCGGGCCACGCTGCTTGCCCTCGCCAACGGCGACGCCCCCACGCTCGATGGCACGCGTGACGCGTCCTATGCGACCCTCTTCACCCAGGACACGACCACGAACTTCGGCGATGCGACCACCCCGCAGGGCGGGCTGGACACCGTCTTCCGCTGCCAGGGCGGATCTGAGATCGCCGGGGCCTCGGCCCGATTCGGACGCGACGCCGGCGGCGACCTGAATCTGTACCTCATCGTCACCGGCAACTTCGAGTCGAACTTCAACAAGCTCGGGCTGTTCTTCGACTCGATTCAGGGCGGACAGACCCAGATCCGCAATGACAACGCCAGCCAGACCGGAACGTTTGGCTCGATCTCCTTCGGCGGGGCCAACGCCGTCGGCGGCACGGGCGTCGGCACCAATCCGGGGCTGGTCCTGGACGGCGCGATGGCCGCGGACTATTTCGTCGGGCTGAACAACGGCGGCAACGTCGCCAGCCCCACGATCTTCGCCGACTGGCAGCGGCTGCGCACCGGCGCGTTGGACGCGGGCTCGGCCCGGTTCATCGGCGGAACGAACGCGACGAGCAACAGCGGGATCATCACCGCCAGCGATCCCTGCCCGCCCTTCGTTCCGCCGGTGTACGAGGACGTCGCCAACGGCTCGGAGATCAACGGCGTGTACGCCATGGTCTGCGGGGACTTCCTGCACGTGCTGGTCACCGGCAACCTCGAGAACAACGGCAACCGTCTGGACCTGTTCTTCGACGTCGGTCAGGTCAGCGTCCCGCTGCCCGGCAACGGGCAGAATCGTCTTGCGGGCAACAGCCATCCCTTTGACTTCAACCACCTGAACCGGCTCGGAACCGATCCGGCAAACTCGACGACCGGGCCGGGGCTGCGTTTCAGCGAGGGCTTCTTCGCCGACTACTGGTTCAGCATGCGGACCGGCGGAACCACGCCCAACGTGAGCGTGGACGCGTGGGCCGGGCTCATCAACGACTTCGGCGCGTCCAACGACGGGGGCACCCCGCCGCGATACACCGAGTACGGCTCGTTCAGGGGCGGCCTCAAGGCGAGCAACAACCCGCTGATCTTCGACGGACTGGGATGCGTCCGCTTCGACACGATGGGCGCGTGCGCGTCCAACGGTCTGACCTCGGCGTTCAACCCCACGAGCATCGTCGGCATCGACATCCAGGGTGAGTTCTCGATCAACGGCCTGCCCACGATCGACGAGCCGTACTCGTCGTACGCGCCCAGGTTGATCTCCAGAGACGTGTTCAATCCGTTCGGGGTCACCGTGCCGGGCTTCCCGGCGCCGGCCCACGGCAACTACGCCGTGCCGGGGCTCATCCACGTCGCAATCGACAACTCCAATCACGGCGGGGTCACCGGTTCCGACGCCAGCCGGGCCCGCCGGGTCACGACCGGCATGGAAGTGAAGATCCGCCTCGACGAGCTGGGCTACAGCGGAACCGGGCCGATCGCACTGGCCGGGTTCATCGTGAACGAGGCGCACACGATCCTCTCCAACCAGGTCATCGGTGGCGCACTCCCCGCGAACCAGGCCAACCTCGGCGAGCCGCGAACGACGGACTTCCAGGCCATCGCCCCGGTGAACTTCTTCGTCACGATCAACCCGGGCTCGTGCACCCCGGCGCCCACCGGCGCGTGCTGCTTCGACGCCACGAGCTGCGCGATCATGTCGAGCGTGCAGTGCGTCGCCGCGGGCGGGACGTATCAGGGCAACGCCTCGGCGTGCTCGCCGAGCCCGTGCGGCGGCGCCCCCATCGGCGTCTGCTGCCGAGGCGCAACGTGCAACACCACCATCACCCAGGCGGCCTGCGTCACCTCGGGCACCCAGTGGGGCGCGAGCTTCGTGAGCAACACGGGCTGCAACACCGGCGGAAGCGCCACCGCCCCATGCTGCTTCGCCGACTATGACAAGGCCGGCGACGGCGTGCAGGTGCTGGACATCTTCGCCTTCCTGAACGACTGGTTCGCATCCAGCCGGTTCGCCGACGTCGGCGGCAACGGCAACGAGTTGCCGGACGTGACCGACATCTTCGACTTCCTCAACGCCTGGTTCGCCGGCGGGTGCTGAGCCCCGCCGGACTCAACCAATCCCTGATCCACCGCACGCCCCGGACACGCCGTCCGGGGCGTGCGTTTTGGCGGCGGCCCGTTGAGCGAACGGGCCGCAATTCACAGGGGCCGACGCATCGTGGCGCCGGCCCCTGGTACGAAGACTCGGAATGAACGCCAGAACTCAGCGCTTGACCTTGGTCGCCTTGAATCCGTTGGTGTGCGAGTCGATCGTGCCCCCCGGCGGCGGCTGAACGACGGCGGCGCGGCCAGCTCGGCTGGCTCGGACGGCACGAGCCACCGCGGCGAGTTCGGACATCGAACCCACCACGTGGGTCCCCGGAAGCGGAGGAAGGTTCGCGGAATACACCCCGCGACCCCCGAGCACAAGAGTCGCGCCCAGCGGCGCGACGCCGTCGGCGAGCTTCTTGATGAGCGCGACCGTCGAAGCGGCATCCTCGGCCATGGCCACGCTGAACCACACCAACGTCGCGCGAGCGTCCCGAGCTGCTCCAACGAGCGAATCGACGGGCATGTACGACCCGAGGTTCGTGTCGCGATATCCGCTCTCCAGCAGCACGGTGGCGGCCATGAGCGTGGGCATGGAGTGCAGGTCGTTGGGCCCCGCCGACCCGATCGCGGCGGGTGCGCCGTCTGCAACCGGGGGCATGGTGGCGCGGACCTGATGCAGCGCGTCGATGATGATCTGCGTTGCTCGATGCTCGATGGCGATCCCCGAATCGCTGTGCCGCCAGAGCTCGCCGATGCGATTCATGGCGTGGCTGATCGGCCCATCGCAGACCGAGGCGATCGAGCGCGAGGCCAGGTACTGGGCCAGGATCAGGCCGCGGGACTGTTCGGCATTGCCCGCCTCCAGGGCGCGGTGCAGGGCGGCGTCGCCCGCGCCGCTGGTGACATCGCTCAACGGACCGGATGTGAGATCCGACAGTCCGAGGAGCTCAGGATGAACGAGCACCTGATTGGTGTCGCGGATGAATCGAATGGCCTCGTGAAGAGCGATTCTGCGATGCCCGCCGGCGGTCCGGGCCGCCGTCAGACGCCCTTCGTCGACCCACCGCTTCAGCGAGGACTCGCTGACGCCAATGACCGTGGCCAGATCCTTGGGTGAGAGTTGCCTGGTCATGCTGAGCTCCGTGCGACGCACGAAAAGAAAGAGGACTGAGAGAATCCAGGAGCAAGTTCGGCCGAAAAAGCGTTCAGTTTCCCTTTATTGAACGATTTTACCGTTTTCAGGTTTCAAGGTCGTGGTTCCCTTGGAGAATTTCCAGTGAGTTCCCGCACGTGCATCATTGTTGGGCATTCATCAGGTATTGGATCGGCCTGTGCCCAGAGTTTGCACCAGCAGGGCTGGTCGGTTGTGGGAGTCTCCCGCTCGAAATCGGATATTCAGCAACGTACAGATTCCGAACGATTTTTGGAGTTGGCCGGGGATGTGTCGGATCCGGCGGTGATGGATGGGGTCGTTCAGGAGGCGACGTCTCGGTTTGGACGATTGGATGCCGTGATGAACGGGGCCGGGTCGATTCTTTTGAAGCCGGCCCATTTGACCACGCCGGAAGAGTTCTCTGATGTGCTTCGGCAGAATCTGGTCACGGCGTTCAACGTGGTCCGGTCGGCGACTCGGGTCATGAACGCGGGCGGGTCGATCGTCTTGTTCTCGAGCGCGGCGGCACGCATCGGGCTGGCGAACCACGAGGCGATCGCGGCGGCCAAGGCGGGGGTGATCGGGCTCACGCTCAGCTCGGCGGCGACGTATGCGGCACGGAACATCCGCGTGAACTGCATCGCCCCAGGGCTGACCCGGACGAAGATGGCCGAGCGGATCACGCAGCAACCCGCAGCGGAGAAGGCCTCGATCGGGATGCATGCACTTGGGCGTCTGGGGACGCCCGAGGACGTGGCCAGCGCGGTTCTCTGGCTGCTGGACGAGCGGAGCACGTGGGTGACGGGGCAGGTGATCGGGGTGGACGGGGGTCTTGGGACGATTCGATCCAGGTGATGGGGCGGGGTGGGTATGGCGGGGGTGATGCCGCGCGATATGCTGGGGTCATGAGCACATCGCCAGGCCCCGGGTCGCAGTCGATTCAGTCGATTCTGGTTGAGAACCGGATGTTTCCACCGCGGCCGGCGGGGGAACTCGGGTTCGGCAAGTGGCATGTGTCGTCGCTGGAGGAGTACAAAGCGCTGCACGCGCTGAGCGTGAAGGACCCGGAGGGGTTCTGGGCGGAGGAAGCGGGACGGCTGGACTGGATCGAACCCTGGCAGACGGTGCTGGAGTGGCACGCGCCGGACGCGCGGTGGTTTGTCGGGGGGAAGATCAACGCGTGCTACAACGCGGTGGATCGGCACGTGCAGGCGGGGCACGGGGAGTCGCTTGCGATCCTGTGGGAGGGCGAGCCGCTGGGGCCGAGCACGAGCCACGCGTCAAGCGCGAGCCAGTACGCGCGGGAGCCGGAGGTTCGGCGGGTCACGTATCGGGAGCTGCAGATCGCGACGAGCAGGTGCGCAAACGCGCTCAAGGCGCTCGGGGTGAAGAAGGGGGACGTGGTCACGATCTACATGCCGATGGTGCCGGAGCTGGCGGTGGCGGTGCTGGCGTGCGCACGGATCGGGGCGGTGCACAGCGTGATCTTCGGGGGCTTTGCGCCGCACGCGATCAGCGAGCGCGTGATGGACGCCAGCAGCAAGGTGATCATCACCAGCGACGGCGGGTACCGGCGCGGCGAGATCGTGCCGCTGCAGCAGAACGTGGAGGAAGCGGTCAACCAGCTCGCCAATCACGGGCACATCGTGAATCACGTGCTGGTGCTTCGGCGGACGGGGCACGTTCCCCCGAGCAAGCGGTTCCAGACCGGCCGACCCCGGGAGGGACTGAACATCGGGACCAAGTTCCACTGGTGGCACGACGTGGTGGATCGGGCCAGCAGCGCGTGCCCGTGCGTGCCGATGGACAGCGAGGACATGCTGTTTCTGCTCTACACCTCGGGCTCGACGGGCAAGCCCAAGGGGATCGTGCACACCACGGGCGGGTATCTGACGCACGCGCAGATGACCAGCCGGCTGTGCTTCAACATGTTCCCCGAGGCGGGGCAGCTCTTCTGGTGCACCGCCGACGTCGGGTGGATCACCGGGCACACGTACGTGATCTATGGTCCCATGCTCAACCGCGTGCCGACGCTCATGTACGAGGGGGCGCCGAACTTTCCGCACAACGACCGGTTCTGGGAGATCGTGGCCCGGCACCACGTGACGCAGTTCTACACCGCGCCCACTGCGATCAGGACGTTCATGAAGTGGGGCGATGAGCATCCGGCGAAGCATGACCTCACGTCGCTTCGGGTGCTCGGCACCGTTGGCGAGCCGATCAATCCCGAGGCGTGGATGTGGTATCACCGGATCATCGGGCGGGAGAAGTGCCCGATCGTCGACACCTATTGGCAGACCGAGACGGGCGCGGCGGTGTGCGCGCCGCTGCCTGGAGCGATCCCCACCAAGCCGGGCTCGTGCACGCTCCCGATGCTCGGGATCGACGCGGCGGTGGTGAACGAGCAGGGTGAGGAGCTCGGCCCGAACCAGGGCGGCCTGTTCGTGATCCGCAAGCCCTGGCCGAGCATGCTCCGCGGGGTCTTTGGGAATCGCGAGCGGTTCATCAGCAACTACTTTGGTCGGATCAAGGATCCGAAGACGGGCATGCCGTATTACTTCTCCGCCGACGGCGCCCGGCGGGACGAGCATGGGTACTTCTGGGTCATGGGCCGCGTGGACGACGTGATCAAGGTGAGCGGCCACCTGCTTGGAACGATGGAGGTCGAGAGCGCGCTGGTGAGTCACCCGGCGGTGGCCGAGGCGGCGGTGGTGGGTGTGCCGCACGAGATCAAGGGCAACGCGATCTGCGCGTTCGTGAGCTTGAAGACGCACTGGCTGCGGGCTCAGCATCGCGAACCGGATCAGTCGCTCAAGACGGAGCTGATCGCGCACGTGGCCAAGGAGGTCGGTGCACTGGCCAAGCCGGACCAGGTGCGGTTCACGGACATGTTGCCCAAGACGCGTTCGGGGAAGATCATGCGGCGGCTGCTCCGCGATGTGGCCGCGGGCGTGGAGAAGATCACGCAGGACACGACGACGCTGGAGGACTTCAGCGTGGTGGCGAAGCTGCGGGAGAACGAGGAGTAGGGGCCTGGGCGATCCGCTGGAACGAACGCAGCCCGGTGGGCGTGGAAGGTTCCCGGTATTCTGCGGGCATGTGGATCGCAATCGTGGTGCTGGCAATCGGGTTGGTCGCGCTGGCGGTCGTCGGCGAGAAGCGGCACGCCCGGCTTCGTCGTCGGCTGAGAGAGCTGACGGCGGACGTTCGCTCGATCGGCGCTCGGTGCGATCGGACAGAGCGGCACGCGTATGCGCTGCGGGCCGAGGCGGCTCTGGCTCGTGCCGGCCGAGTGCCGACGATGCCCGTGCGATTCCTCTCCCAGTTCGGGGAGGACGCGTGGATCTGGGACCTCTTTGATGGCAAGCTCGACGGGGTGTATTTGGAGGTCGGCGCGTTCGACGGCGTGCTGCTGAGCACGACCTATGCGCTCGAGTCCGTCGGGTGGCGCGGTTTGCTGGTCGAGCCGTTGGAGGATCGGTACTCGGCGTGCGTTCGGCAGCGCCCGGGGAGCGTGGTGGTGCGGGCGGCGGTGGGAGCACGCGGGTCCAGCGGGACCACGAGCTTCGAGCAGATCGTCAGCACCGGATCGGGCACGGCGGGTGCGCTGGCGGACGTGGCCTCCTCGATCGCGCTCCCGGAGTATCAGCGCGGACAGGCCGAGCGATACCGCGCCGATGTTCGCCGCATCGATGTGCCGCTCACGACGCTCGGAGCGCTGCTGGATCGGGCGAGCTTCGGCACGCGGGTCGATGTCGCGATCGTGGATGTCGAGGGATTCGAGTATGAAGCCATCGACGGGCTGGAGCTCGAGCGCCACAGGCCGAGGGTCTTGATCGTCGAGGATCTCACGCAGGGGCAGGAACAGCGGGCGGCGGGGCTGCTGCGCAAGGCCGAGTATGTCGAGGTGGGACTGATCGGCCACAACCGGTTGTGGGTGGATGGTCGCGAGTCCGAGCTGCTTGCTCGTTCGCGGATGCTCGCGATGGGCGGGGCGATTCGGGAGTAGCCCGCCGACACGGAGTGATCGGGGTGGCCGGAGCATCGAGAACCGGAGGGGGTAACGGATGTTCCGTTCGGCGTTCATCCGGCTATCATGCGGCCCGCGACTTGATCTGTCGCGTACTGACTGTCAGGAGAAAGTTCACCATGACCAAGTCTGTGATGACCATTCTGGTGGCGGTTGCCGCCGCGGTGCTGTCTGTCGGCGTGGCCCGGGGCCAGGAATCCAAGCCGGAGGACAAGCCCAAGACCACCCAGCCGGCGGGTGAGAAGAAGGATGACAAGCCAACGGGTGGGGCGGGGTCGAGCGCACAACCGGCCGAGAAGGCCCCGGAGAAAGCCGTGTCGAACGTCGAGTATGTCAAGCTGAGCACGAGCAAGGGCGACATCTTCCTGAAGCTCGATGCCGCCAAGGCGCCGGTGAGTGTCGCGAACTTCCTGAAGTACGTGGACAAGAAGTACTACGACGGCACGGTGTTCCATCGGGTGATCCCGAACTTCATGATCCAGGGTGGCGGGTTCACCGCGGACATGAAGCAGAAGGACGGGCTGGACAAGCCCATCACCAACGAGTGGCAGAACGGGCTGAAGAACAAGCGCGGCTCTGTGGCCATGGCACGGACGGCAAACCCGAACTCGGCGACCAGCCAGTTCTTCATCAACAACGTGGATAACCCCTTCCTGGATCAGCCCCGCGACGGAGCCGCGTACGCGGTCTTCGGCGAGGTGGTGGCGGGGATGGAGGTCGTGGACGAGATCACCAAGGTCAAGACCACGACGCGGGGCATGAACGAGAACGTGCCGGTGGAGCCGGTCACGATCACGTCGGCGGTCCGCGTGAAGGAAACGGACGTCCCGAAGAAGTAAGCGAACTCTGAACATGCGAGCGTTGACCACGGACCCGAGCATGACGCTCGGGTCCGTGATCGTTTTGGAGGACTTCCGCTCGACATTCTCCGAAGAAATCAAACAGGACGCTTCAGTCTGAGAGTGCAACGCACGATTGCAGACCAGACGGGCGAGTTCCCCGGGAAATTCCAAACTGGAGACGTGCTATGCCGCGGTTTTCGGACTTGAAGATTCGGACGAAGTTGCTGGTTCTGGGCGGTGGCGTCGTGGCGGGCGCGATCGCGCTTGCGGTGCTGCTGTTCGGGACGATCCAGACCACGAGTGTGGGAGGCCCGCTGCATGCTCAGATCAACATGTCCAAGGACCTGATCGCGGACATTCTGCCTCCGCCGGCGTACATCGTCGAGCCCTACCTCAAGATCGAACAGTTGTCGAGCGCGACGGACCCGAAGCGGATCGCGGCGCTGAAGGCCGACTATGAGCAGGGGAAGAAGGACTACGCGGCTCGGCACGCGTTCTGGACGGAGAACATGACGCATCCCGGACTTCGGGATGAGATGCTGAAGGTCTCGCACGCGAAGGTGCAGGCGTTCTTTGCCGCGGCGGATGCGCAGTTCTTCCCGGCCCTCGAGAGCGGGAACCAGGCGGCGGCGCAGGAGGTGTGCCGGAACGTCCTGTCGCCGTTGTTCGAGGAGCATCGGGCGAGCGTGACCAGGATCGTGACGATGGCCAACGACTTTGCCGCGGAGATCGAGAAGAACGCGGCGAGCGAGACGTCCTCTCGGCTGACGCTGGTGGGGGCGGCCGCGGGGGCGCTGATGCTCGGGTTGATGGGCATGTTCATGGTGATCTCCCGCGGGATCGGGGGACCGATCGAGCAGATCAACGCACGCGTGGCGGACCTGTGCAGCGGCAAGGGCGACCTGACCAAGCGGATCGGGCTGGTTCGCCGGGACGAGGTCGGGATGCTCTCATCGCAGCTCGACAAGTTCCTGGACAATCTGCAGGGGATCCTGCGCGATGTCTCGCAGGCATCGCACGAGGTGGCGTCGGCATCGACGCAGATCGCCGCCAGCAGCGAGGAGATGTCCTCGACGATCGTGCAGATCACCCGGCAGACGGGCGAGGCGGCGAGCTGCGCTCGTCAGAGCGAGAAGGACGCGAGCGACGGCGGGGAGACCGTCGGTGCGACGGTGCGGACGATGGGCTCGATCAACGACGCGGTGCTGGCGGGAAGCCAGAGCGTCGCGGAGCTCGGGTCGCAGAGCGAGCAGATCGGGCGGATCATCGGCGTCATCAACGAGATCGCGGACCAGACCAATCTTCTGGCGCTGAACGCGGCGATCGAGGCGGCCAGGGCGGGCGAGCACGGACGCGGATTCGCGGTCGTCGCCGACGAGGTCCGCAAGCTCGCCGAGCGGACCACGCGATCGACCGAAGAGGTGCACCAGGCGATCTCGCTGATCCAGACGAACACCAAGACGGCGGTGGAGCGGATGGAAGTGGGCACGTCCCAGGTTCGCGCGGGCGTGGAGACCGCCAAGCTGTGCGGCGAGCGGCTGCAGAACATCGTGCAGGGCGCACGCGGGGTGGCGAGCATGATCGGCGAGATCTCGCAGGCCGCGGAGCAGGCGGGGACGGGCGCCGGACAGGCCGCCCAGGCCGCGAGCTCGCTGTCGGAGAAGGCCGAGCAGCTCCGGGAGATCGTCGGACGCTTCCGGCTGAGCTGATCGGGAACGTCCCCGACGTCGCGTGCGGTCACTTGCCCAGCGTCTTGAACCAGGGCAGGAACGGCAGCACGATGGAGACGAAGATGAGGATGATGATGATCCACTCCAGGATCTCCATGCGCAGCGAGGCCCGGCGGTCCTGGAGCTTGGCGTAGATGCCGTCGAGCGTGGAGAGCTTGCGCTCGATGCTGGCGTCGCGTTCGGGCAGGTGGAATCTCGCGGCGGCCTGTCGATAGACGCGGGCGAGGTACTGATCGCCCACGAGCTTGATGGCGTTGTTGATGCCCTCGTAGAGCAGGGCGCTGTCCATCTGCAGTCGCGAGACCCGGTTGAGCTCTCGTGATCCGATCGGGAATCGCAGCCATCCGACCGCTCTGCCATCGGAAACGATGCGGTACGCGTCCTCGAGGATCCGATCCAGCCGATCATCGAGCATGCGCAGCTCGAGCGACTCGACGTTGGCGAACTCCAGCACGTCGCGAACGTCCTCGGCGTCGCGATCGAGCAGGATCGCGGCGTTCCAGTCGATGAGCGCCACGTCTGAGGGGCGATAGCTGGTCCGGCCCGCGAGCGCCTCGGCGATCTCCTGATCCGAGATCGGGCCGCGCTCGGCGCGGAGAACCCGGGCCAGAAGATCGGCGTGCTCGATCGCGGCCTGGGCCGGCTCGGCAACGCCCGAGAGCGCCTCGATCTCGTGGACCACATAGTCCTCGACGGCGTCGTCGGCGTGCGGACGATCCAGCGCGGGACGGATCAGCTCAGTCAGGTGTGCGAGCTGCCTGCGGGCCTCGGCGACGAGCGTCGGAGTGTCGTACAGCGTCGCCGAGAGCTCAACCAGCGCCGAGAGCGGGCCCGACAGCGGCACACGAAACGTGACGGAGACCGCTCCAAAGTCGTAGATCAGGAGCTCCACCTGCGAGTGCGTCGACCACTTCATGTCGCCGCCGCCGAGCACGATCGGGGCGCACGGCAGCGTGACGCGAATCGGGAGCGGGCGGTAGTCAAAGTGGGCGGGCGTTCGGCGGACGTGGCGGATGCTGGCCCGCTGGGCGTCGGCCTCTGAGAGCAGGGCGGCGGCCCGGTCCAGGTCAATGGCGAAGGCGATGTCGAACGCGAACATCACGAACGACGCGCCCGTGCCGATGGTGGGATCGCCGGTGGTGCCCATGACGCATTGTTGACCGCCCGGTCGCCGAGTGGATCGAACCGCAGGGACCGGAATCGGATATCGTGCGCATCCGGGATGAACCCAGACGCCCAAGACACGCCGGAACACGCCGCCAAGAGCACGGAGCCCGTGAACGCGGACCGCGCCGAGCGCAGAAGGGCGTTGCGACTGCTCGCCGCTTGGGGGTTTCCCGTGGTTCTCTGGCTTGTGGCCACGCTGTTTCTGGGTGGCGCGCTCGGAAGGAACACCGACGATTACGCGATCAACTTCCGCGATCCGGTGACGGGTGCGATTCCTGAGGATTTCAATCCATTCCGGAACTATCCGTTCTTCTGGCGTCCGCTGCACGTGTTCATGTGCTTCACGGTGGGCACGCTCATCCCTGAGCAGGATCGGATCGTGCACGTGGCGTGTGCGGTCTTCCATGGCGCCGCGTGTCTGGGGTTGTTCGTTCTGCTCCGATGGACGCTGCGATCCACGCTCGGGCCCGCGGCGGCGGCGCTGCTGTTCATGGTCATCCCGCTCAACGGGGAGGTGCCGCTGTGGTTCTGCACGACATCCACGGCGATCGGCGCGGCGTTCACGTTCGCCGCGCTGCTGGCGGTGGTTCACTTTGCCCGCGGAGACGAACGGACCGGCGGCGGACGATGGGGAACGCTCCTGCTGATCGCGGGGCTGGCCTTCATCGTGCCGTGCTGGTATGAGCAGAGCGCGGCCCCGCTGGCGGCGATTCCAGCGGTGTACCTGGCGTGCTGCCCGCCGACGCAACGCTGGCGGACGCGCATCGTGCGGCTGGGTGTCGCGACGGCGACTGGCGGCGGAATGTGCCTGCTGTACGTCGGACTGCTGCTGGCAACAGCGCCCAAGCACGCCCGGGGCGGGGCCGGGTCGATCGTGACGCTGGAACGGCTTCCCGACCGGCTGCGCGAGTTCGCCCGGGGCGTGGAGTACAACCTGGGCGAACGCGCGCAGCACGTGCTGATGGGGTCATTCACCGAGGGCCTCCGGACGATCGGGCGGCCGGAGAGCGTTGTGTTCGGCCTTGCGCTGCTGTGCACCATCGTGCTCTGGCTGGCCTGGCTGGCCAGGCGCGACGGCGCGAGTCCGCCCATCGCTGCGCGCAGGACGCCTGACGGCGAGCGCGAACGCGCGATCGGCCGAGCCCGACTCTGGATGCTCGTTGCCGGCGTGATCGTGTTCGGTGCGGGATGGCTGCCGGTGCTGGTGATCGACCGGCAGATCATCGAGCTGCGGAACCTGTATGCCCCGCTCATCGGTGCGGCGATGGCGCTGGCGGTGGTGCTGGACGCCATGGTGCGGGGCGTGCATCGCGTGAGTGGCTCCTGGGCGATCTGGGCGCGCACGGTTCTGGCCCTTGTGCTGATCGTGCCGATGCTGCTCGGGGCGATCGGCATGGTCGGATTCCAGCGGCACATGCAGGCCCGGTATGAGCAGGATCAGTCGGAGATTCGGCAGCTTGTTCGGCTTGTGCCGAACCCGCCGAAGGATGCGGTGTTCGCGCCGTTTCGCACGACCCATGTCACGGACACGGGCTATCCGCTGTTCGATCGGTCGCGGCTGGGTGTGTTCGAGACGAGCTGGTCGGGCACGCCGGAGTTGCGACGGGCGTATCGACGGTCGGACATCTCGGCGACGGTGCACAATCCGTGGGCTCCGCTGCCGCTGGTCGAGCCGGATGAGCACGGAATCCGGTACACGCTTCGTCCACAGACGACGCCCGCGCCTCAGGCGTCGATCCGCGGCGGGCGAGCCACGCGCTCCGGAGGCGAGCTGCTGCGATGGGAGACGCTGGTGCCGTTTGTCGTCGATCGCGACGGACGTGCTCGCCTGATCCGGCGGATCGACATGGAACGGGCCGATCATCGCGATCTGGAGATCCGGCCTGCGGTGGTCGCCGAGGCGCTCGCGCAGCGGAGCGCGGCTCGGCGCCTGGCTCGTGAGCGTGGCGAGCCGGAGCCGGAGCCGATCCCGACCACGACCCATCGATTCGCCATGGTGGAGGAGATGCCGCCGGATCTCATTCCGATCGGCGGCTGGGTGTACCTCGACGCGGCGGGTGCGGCGCAGGGCGAGGCGCAGTTTGCCAGGGTGAACTGCTGGAACGTGTTTCGCGAGGCGACATGGCTGTCGCCGGGCACCGGCCGAACGGCGATGCGGACCGTGCTTGCGCCGTCGGATCGGGCTGAGCACCTGCTTGTGCGTGCGACGATCGGGGGCTATGACCTGGACAAGCTGCCGGATGCCCCTCCGATCGAGCTGGTGATCACCGTGCGGGATGTTGCCGCAGGAGGCGTGCCGGAGCGTGAGCTGGGGACGCTTCTCCTGGAGCCGCGGGCTCTCCGCCAGACCCGCCGATGGATGCCGCTGATCGTCACGGTGCCTCCTCGCGGGCCCGAGGGAGCCGAGATCCGGATGGCCGTGCGCGTGGCCAGGCGCGGTTCGGACTCGGGAATGTCCGGGGAGCCGGGGGAAGTCCGACAAGCTGGGCAAGGTGGGTCCGAAGCGGCGGCGTCTGGTGGGCCATTGCCGCCGGTGTGGGTGACGCACGGGTACCAGCAGTCGATCGTGGACGAGGTTGAGAGCGGTCCTGGCACGGGGGAGTAGAAGGGTGGGCCGGTCTTTCGTATGCTGGACATTCCACCACACCGGCCTCCCGCGTGAAACTCAGCGTCATCATTCCCTGCTACAACGAGGAAAAGAACCTCGAGGTGCTCCATCGGCGGCTGACGGAGGTGGTGTCACGGTGCAGCTCGGAGTACGAGCTCATTTGTGTGAACGATGGCTCGCGTGACGGGACGCTGGAGGGCCTTCGACGGCTTGCCGAGCGCGACCCGCGGGTGAAGTTCCTGAGTTTCAGCCGCAACTTCGGGCATGAGACGGCGGTGGCTGCGGGGCTGGACCGTGCCGGAGCGAGCTGGGCGGGCGGGTGTGACGCCGCCGTGCTCATCGATGCCGACCTGCAAGATCCACCGGAGCTCATCGGGCAGATGGTGGAGCGGTGGAAGCAGGGCGTGCAGGTGATCTACGCCAAGCGTCGAAAGCGGCGCGGCGATCCGGTGTTCAAGAAGATCGCGATCTTCTTCTTCTATCGTCTGCTCGGCCGGATCAGCGAGATCGACATCCCTCTGGATACCGGCAACTACCGGCTCATGGATCGGCGCGTGGTCGAGGTCGTGCGTGCGTGCCGCGAGAATCCCCGGTTTGTTCGAGGGCTGGTCCCCTGGGCGGGCTTTCGGCAGGAAGCCCTGGAGTTTGACCGCGATCCTCGGCACGCGGGAGAGACGGGGTACGGGTTCTTCAAGCTGGCGAAGCTCGCGCTGGACGGGATCTGCTCGTTCAGCCAGGCGCCGCTTCGGCTGGCGACGTATCTCGGATCGCTCGTGATGTCCTTCAGCGTGCTGTTGACGCTGGTGGTGATTCTGGAGCGGATCTTCTTCAACTCCGAGGACATTCCCCGCGGCTTCGCGTTCCTCGCGTGCGCGACGTTCTTCATGGGCGGGGTGCAACTGTTCATGCTGGGGATGCTCGCGCAGTATGTCGGGTACATCTTCAAGAACGTGCAGAACCGGCCGATGTACATCATCGCCGACGAGGGCGGGTTTCCGACGCCGGGGCCGATCGTGGGTCCGACGCCGAGCGCGCACGGGTTTGTGCCGCAGGTGATCGTGCGTGCGGGGGACGTGGCCGCTGTGAACGGGCGGACGCTCGCCGCGGGGGTCGCGGAGCCGCCCCGTGGATGACGCCCTGTATCGCCTGCACGCCGAGCGGGAAGAAACGTACTGGTGGTGGGTCGCCAAGAACAGGATCATCCTGTCGCTGGTGGAGCGGTACGGCCGTCAAGAGGCGGGCTTGGGCCTTGGGGCGGCAGGTGCGACGAGCACGTCGGCAGCCGCTTCGACCGGCTCCCGAAGTCCGGCGTCGGGCTCTGACGCGCCCAGGCCCTGCGCGCTGGACATCGGCTGCGGCGCTGGCGCGCTGCTCACCGCGCTCTCATCGCCCCCATTCGGCTACCACGTGACGGGGATCGACATGTCTCCGATCGCGCGGGCATACTGCAAGAAGCGCGGGTTTGACGTGCTGGATGGCGCGCTGCCGGATCAGCTCCCCGCGGCGATCACCTCACGCTCGCCGGCGCGGGGCGGCGCGGGCTATGACCTCATCGTTCTGAGCGAGGTCATCGAGCACGTGCCGGAGGATCGAGCGTCCATCGCCGCGTGCGTCGATCTGCTCAAGCCCGGCGGGCTGGTGGTCTGCACCGTTCCGGCGCACATGTGGCTCTGGTCGAGCCATGACGACTTCAACTTTCATCAGCGTCGGTACACGCGAGCGGGCTTCGGCGCGCTCTTCGAAGGGCTGCCGGTCCACACGCTCGTCCTGAGCTATTACCAGCTTGCGTCCATGCCGCTGGTGGTGGCGGCGCGAGCGGCGGAGAAGCTCCGCACGCGGATCAGCGGGCGAGCCCCGTCGGAACCGGCGGTGGAGCCGTTGCCGGGGCCTGTGAACTGGGTCCTGACCAAGGCGTTCGAGGTTGAGAAGCACATCCTGCCGCACGTTCGATTGCCCAGCGGAACGAGCGTCATCGCGGCGTATCGTCGCGTCTGAACGCCGGGCGCTCGGCGAGCCTACGATCAACTGTTGCGCTGCCTGCTGCCCGCCTGCGTTGGTCGAGCCGCCCGCCGAGTGCCTCCCGACGCTTCCTCAGCCCGAGCGAACGCACCGGACCCATGAATGATCGTGCCTCGGGCTCGAAAAGGTATCGCCATGAAGCTGTATGTCGGCAATCTCTCCTTCAAGACCTCCGAGACCCAGTTGCGCGAGCTGTTCGCCGCTCATGGCGAGGTGTCGTCGGCGTCGATCGTCATGGATCGGGAGACCGGCCGCCCCCGCGGGTTTGGCTTCGTTGAGTTTCGCGATCCGGCGCACGCCCGGGCCGCGATCACTGCGCTGCATGGCAAGGGCTTCGACGGGCGCGACCTGACGGTCAATGAGGCCCGCGCTCGCGAGTCTGGCGGCGGTGGCGGTGGCGGTGGCGGCGGCGGCCGTCGCGGGAGCTGGTAAGCCCCGTCCACGCGCTCCGCGTGCGCTGCTTGGGCTCCCGGAGGTTCACATCCAGACTCGCGGTTCCACACACTCGAGCTCGGGCTCGGTCCCGGTGCGCGCGTCGGTGCGCCTTGAGCGCCCCGACGCCGCCTCCGGCCTTCGGCCGCGCTGGCCCTATGCCATCAGCATCGTCGCCGTGCACCTGCTGGCGCTCCTGGCCTGCTGGCCGACGCTCTTCACCTGGTCCGGCCTGGTGGTTTGCGTCGCGGGGCTCTATGTCTTCGGCACGCTGGGCATCAACCTGGGCTTCCACCGGCTGCTGACCCATCGCAGCTTCGCCTGTCCGCGCTGGGTGGAGCGAGCGGTTGCGATCCTCGGCGTGTGCTGCCTTCAAGAGGGACCGGCCCGCTGGGTCGCCATCCATCGCAAGCACCACCAGCACTCCGACGAGCAGCCCGATCCGCACAGTCCGCTCGTGGCGTTCATCTGGGGCCACGTCGGCTGGCTGATGATCGAGAATCGCGAGACCGACTCCTTCCACATTCTGCACAGATACTCCAAGGACCTGGTCTCCCAGCCGTTCTATCTCCGGCTTGAGCGACGGCTGAACTGGCTCTGGATCTATCTTCTCCACGCCATCGCCTTCGGACTGGTCGCGTTCGTGATCGGCGTGGCGATCTCGCACCCGACCACGAGTCGGGGATCCGCGTGGCTGGGCGTGGACTGGCTGGAGGCCGCACGATTCGCGGCGAGTGTCGTCGTCTGGGGGGTGCTCGTCCGAACGGTGCTGGTCTGGCACATCACCTGGAGCGTGAACTCACTCAGTCATCTGTTCGGCTATCGCACGCACCTGAACACGGGCGAGAACAGCCGAAACAACTGGTTCGTCGCGCTCATCTCCAACGGCGAGGGCTGGCACAACAACCACCATGCCGATCAGTGCTCCGCGGCACATGGCCACCGGTGGTTCGAGCTGGACGTGACCTACTGGACCATTCTGCTCCTGGAACGGGTGGGGCTGGCACGGACCGTCAAGCGACCCGGCCGGACGGCGACGATCCAAAACCCGTGAACAACCGCGAGCAACCTGGGTTCGAGGAGCCGATACCATGGGGTATGCCCGATCCGCTTGCCTCGTCATCCGCCCCGATTTCCGCCGCCGATCCGCAGCAGGCCGTCGCCCAGGTGCGACAGGCATATGACCGTTTGCGGGAGCAGATCCACAAGGTAATCGTGGGTCAGGACGCGGTTGTGGATCAGATTCTGATGGCGATGTTCTGCCGGGGGCATGCGCGCGTGGAGGGTGTGCCCGGGCTGGCCAAGACGCTGCT
>DHLW01000097.1:42555-42763 GCA_002405485.1 Phycisphaerales bacterium UBA4658 | reverse complement strand
CGATATCTCACGATCCAACAGCCCCATTCACACACGCGCATGCCACTCGCCACGCTCACAATTTCTGGATCGCACGCCACCATCGGCCTCAATCGTCCGGAACAGCGCAATGCCCTTTCGCTGGATCTGCTCACCGACCTGCACGCGGTGCTGGATGAACTGCACGAGCGGGCCCGGCGCGGTCCTGAGCCGCACGTGGTGATCATTA
>DHLW01000097.1:42179-42372 GCA_002405485.1 Phycisphaerales bacterium UBA4658 | reverse complement strand
TTCTGCGCGGGCATGGACCTCAAGCAGGTGCTTGGGCAGCCGGGCGCGCCCCTCGCCCTGCTGACCGCGTTGGCCGAGGCCTGCGTGAAGATCCGCACGCTCCCGGCGGTCACGATCGCGTCAGTGAACGGCGCGGCGATCGGGGGCGGATGCGGCCTGGTCACCGTCTGCGACTTTGCCATCACCCATGCCG
>DHLW01000097.1:26656-41953 GCA_002405485.1 Phycisphaerales bacterium UBA4658 | reverse complement strand
GCGGCGGAGTCATGTCCGGGGCCGACGCGCTCGCGCTCGGGCTCGTCAGCGAGTGCGTCGAGAGCCGCGATGGTCTGGAGAACGCCACGCAGGCCCTCGCCGAGAAACTCCTGGCCGGCGGACCGGGCGCGCTTCGTGCGACCAAGAACCTCCTGAACACGCTCGACGGCTCGACCGACCTTGAGCTTGCCCGCCGAAGCGCCGGCGTCTCCGCGGACGTTCTGGCCTCGGACGAGGCACAGGCGATGCTGCGAGCCAAGCTCGGATGAGCGGCAGGAGGACCTGTCGGCAATCTCACGAGCGTCACACCCCCTGATGAGGACCGACGGCCAGGCCCCCGATCGCGCCTGCCCAGGTGGAACGCACATGGCATGGTCTCGGCTCGCGGAAGCAGCCCCCCACCATGCCTCGACGCCATCCCGCAGGGGCAATTTGGGCGGAGGTCGGTCGGAGTTTGGCTCTGTGGCATCTTCACCCCCTAGACTTGGCCCCTTTCACGGAAACCCAACATGCCCACCCGCCTGTTCACGTCCGAGTCCGTCTCCATGGGTCACCCCGACAAGGTGGCCGACCAGATTTCCGACGCCGTGCTGGACGCGATGCTCGCCGACGACGCGATGAGCCGCGTCGCCTGCGAAACGCTCTGCTGCACCGGCCTTGTGGTCGTTGCCGGCGAGATCACGACCAACACGTACGTGTCGATTCCCGATCTGGTGCGCGAGACGATTCGCGAGATCGGGTACACGTCGGGAGACATGCGCTTCGACGCCGACAGCGCGGGCGTGATGGTCGCGATCAACAAGCAGTCCAATGACATTGCCATGGGCGTCAACCGTGAGGGCGCGGGCGACCAGGGCATGATGTTCGGGTTTGCGTGCAAGGACACGCCTGAGTTCATGCCCCTGCCGATTGCCCTCAGCCACCAGCTCGTCGAGCGTCAGGCCGAAGTCCGAAAGAACGGGAAGATCCCAGGCCTTCGCCCCGACGCCAAGAGCCAGGTCACCGTTGAATACGAAGGGCTCAAGCCGGTGCGTGTGGACACGGTCGTGCTCTCCACGCAGCACGATCCCAACTGGAACGAGCGGCAGGACGAGCTCAAGAAGCAGATCATCGAGCACGTCATCAAGCCCGTGCTCGGCTCCTGGTGGAACCCGGCGATCAAGACCCACATCAACCCCACCGGCCGGTTCGAGATCGGCGGGCCGCACGGCGACACCGGGCTCACCGGACGCAAGATCATCGTCGATACCTACGGCGGCATGGGCCGTCACGGCGGCGGGGCGTTCAGCGGCAAGGATCCGACCAAGGTCGATCGCTCCGCGGCGTACATGGCCCGCTACATCGCCAAGAACGTCGTCGCCGCCGGACTCGCCGACATGTGCGAGATCCAGCTCTCCTACGCCATCGGCGTTGCCGAGCCGACCAGCGTGTACGTGGACTGCTTCGGCACCGCCAAGGTCGCCGAGGAGAAGATCTCCAAGGCCATCCGCGAGACCTTCGCGCTCACCCCCCGCGGCATCATCGAAACCCTCAATCTTCGGACGCCCATCTACGGCCCCACCGCCAAGCACGGGCACTTCGGCCGCAAGCCGTATGAGGGTCAGTACTTTGATCCGGTGAAGCGGCAGAACCGCGGGCCGAAGCTCGGGTTCTTCGCCTGGGAGAAGACCGACAAGGCCGAGCAGCTCAAGAAGCTGTGCGTCTGAGCCTCGGCAGCAACCGGTTCAAGACCCCCCATCGGGCAGCGCCACGCTCTGCGTGGCGTTTTCTTTGCGGACTCTGCTCACCCATGACCAGTACCACAGGCCCCTCGCTGAGCACGGTGGTCCGAATCCCGGTCATCGCCCTCGCGCTGTCGCTTTCGGCCTGCTCCCAAAGGCCGGCTGCCAGCTCGCGCCCGCAGTCGACGTTCGTTGCAACCACCCAGATCGACTCCGTCGAGCCCTGGTCCTTCAACGGCGCCGACGGCCGCATCTTCCGCACCGACAACTACCGAGTCTTCACCACCCAGCCCGACACGGTGCTCAACGCCCGTCTTCCGTCCTTCCTGGAAGCATCGCTGCGCCACTATCGGACGCTGATCACCGGTGAAGCGTCGCCGCTTCCGGCGCCCGCGATCAAGCTCGACACATATGTCCTGCGGACTCGCGCCGACTGGGCGGTACTCACGCGGCAGCTCACGGCGGACCAGGCGGACATCTATCTGCGAATTCCGCGTGGCGGGTTCGCGTTCGCTGGCAAGGCCTTGCTCTTTGACATCGGGGCCCGCGACACCATGGCGATCGCGGCACACGAGGGTTGGCATCAGTACACCCAGCGCGCTTTCACCCAGCCGCTCCCGATCTGGCTGGAGGAGGGGATCGCAACGCTCATGGAGGGGCATCGCTTCCAGGGTCGCGGGGAGCCGACCTTTGTGCCCTGGTTCAACCCGCAGCGATTCGATCACCTCCGCACCGCCCATGCCGCGGGTCGTCTCGTCGACCTCTCTGCCCTGCTCGCCGACACCCCGGGGGATCTGCTTGCCGGGGGCCGAAGCGACCGGGCCCTGGTGTACTACGCGCAGGTCTGGGCATTGTCGCACTTTCTGCTGGAGGGTGAGGGCGGGCGTTATCGCGCGGCTCTGCAGTCGCTCGTGCGGGACGCCGCCGAAGGAACGATCGATCAACGGCTGGCATCGGAACTGGGCATCGCCCGTGCTCGGAGCGTGATCGCGGCCCGCCGCGGGCCGGTGGTGTTCGAGGCCTACTTCGGTTCGGTCGCCACCATCTCTCAGGAGTTTGACCGATTTCTTGAGCAGGTTGTTCGACCGGGTTCACGGGAGCGGATGGTTGACGGCACCTCGCCGGTTGCCCCACATTCGGCCATCCCGACCGGTCAGGGCGACCCTGCCCGTCGACGCTGAGGACCAAACAAACTCGGACGGCGGCGACCGGAATCCGGCCGATCGCGCCCCGCGAATCGCCCGAGAAGCTGGGGTGTTTCTTGGCCTTGCCCCGGACAGGGTTTATTCTTTGGTCTCCCCCGTTTTTTCAACGTCGGTGATCGAGGAGTCGTTGATGCCCAGCACGCTCGATGGGATTGGCGGATGGATGTTTCGCCGCTTCAGGGTTCGCGGACCGGTCGCGGCGTTCCTGCTGCTGGCCGCCGCCGGAGCCGCCCCCCCGGCAGCTCGGGCGGATGACAACCCCGTCTTCCTGCAGTGGTTCGAGACGCGATGGAACACCATCGAGTATCGCCTCCCCGACTTCTTCATGGCCGGGTATGACTCGACATGGCTTCCGCCCCCGTTCAAGGCCGCCGACCCGACCAGCGCCGGCTTCGATTGCTTCGATCGCTTTGACCTCGGCAGACCCGGGGCCGAGACGGCCTATGGCACGCAGGAAGCCATGCGAGCCATGATCGAGGAGTTCCACCAGGCCTCGTCGCTGGTGTACGTCGATCTGGTCATGAATCACAACTCCGGGCGCAACGGCTCGGACGACTTCCACAACGCCGGCGGCTATCCCGGTTTCACCATGCGCATCGGCGCGGACTTCTGGGGCGACTTCAACGACGGCTCGGCGCAGTCGTTCGATCCCGGGGCGTCAAACTACAACCTGTTCAACGGCGACCTGGTCGGGCTCATCGACATCGCCCATCAGAAGAGCTACTCGTACGTCCGGCAACCGGTGAGCGGCACTCCCGGCGCCGGCCAGGTGAACATTCCACCCGGCACGGTGCGCAACCGTCCGGACCCACGCAACCGCCAGTTCTATCCGGATGTGGACAATCTCGCCGGGCGGCGGCAGTTCGTGAACCCCGCGACCGGGCAGACCGTCACGATCTTCAACATCGACCCGACCGACGCGCTCCAGACCGATCCCCTGCAGATGAAGGGCGATCCGGTGATGGAAAACGCCAACGACTATCTGCTGCGATCCACCCAGTGGCTTCTGGACGTGATCAACATCGACGGCTTCCGGCTCGACGCCGCAAAGCACATCCCACAGTGGTTCTGGAACGATCTCTGGGACAACGCCGTGTTCAACCGACGGCGGACGTTCGCGGGCGGGTTCGTGACGCCTTTCTCCTTCGGCGAGATCGTGGACTCCAACAGCTTCACGCTCTCGTACACGCGCAAGGACGGGTTCGGCAATCGCGACGCGCTGGATCTCAACGGAGCCGGACAGCTCCGCGACATCCTCAACGCCGGAGGCTTTGGCACCTGGCAGAACGTGCTCAACGCGCACCTCGACACCGCCGACGACGGCTTCCAGAACGGCAGCCGCGGCGTCAATCACGTCTTCAGCCATGACAACGGCTCGACGGGCAACGGCGGGTCAGCGCCCCCGCTTCCCGGTCCGGAGCGGGCCGCGCTCCCGCAGCACTGCTATCTGCTGTTCCGGCCCGGTCCGGTCATCATCTATCACAACTCGCGCGAGTTCATCGACCGCTACCAGTTCCGCGGCTTCTGGCCCCGCGAGGGCAACCCCACCGCGCTCGGGGCGACCGATCAATACCTGACCCGGTTGATCCAGGCGGCCAACGGGTACGCGCGTGGCGAGTACGTGCAGCGGAACTCGATCATCAACGACGCCTTCGTCTTCGAGCGCCGCCGGAACAACGGGCCCGGCCTGTTCGAATCCAACGTCATCGTCGGCGTGAACGATTCGTTTCTCAACGGCTCGGTCTCGTTCAACGTGTACACATCCTTCCCCGCGGGCACGCGCTTGCACGAGCTGACGGGCACCGCGACCGACCCAACCGTCGACCCCAACAACCAGGTCGCCGACATCATCGTCACCCAGGCTTTCAACGCTCAGAACCCGGCCATCTCCGGCGCGCAGAGCTGGATGACCATCACCATTCCCTACAACCGGAACATCAACGGCGTCGCCCACCACCGTGGGTACGTGGCCTATGGCCCGGCCGCTCCGTCCGGCACGCTCGCGATCACCCAGGTGGGCGGGGCCGCGTTTGCGACCCAGCTCCCCGCCGACCCACCAAGCACGCCGACCTATCGCCGGCGCCTGACCCCGATCACGATCGTCACGACACCGCAGTTCGAGATCCGCCTGACCACGAGCAAGACCGATCCGCTGGACAACAACTGGGACGACTTTGCGGCGTTCCGCATCGACGGCGGATTCCCCTCCGCGGGCTCGTCTTCCGACTTCAACGGCAGCGGCGGGCTGGATTTCTCCGACTCCGATCCGTATATCCCGCGCTTCGAATCGTTCCTGACGCAGTCCTCGCCGCTGGCCTCCACCCCGGGGGCGACCAACGGCGTGTATCGCCAGGTCATCAACACCTCCTCGCTGAGCGAGGGGTACCACTACATCGACGTGGTCGCGTTCCGGCGTCGCCCCGGCAACACCGATCCGATCTTCACGCGTTTCCGCCAGGTGATCTACGTCGATCGCAGCGGCCCGAGCGTCTCGCTCGTTGACGCCGCACTTCCGATCACCTCCCCGATCTACACCGCCCGCGTCTCGGCGAGCGATCGCACGACCAACAGCGTCCACATCCTGCTCAACCCCCCCACGGGCGGCGACCCGCTCACGCTCGTGAGCGAGTCCAACCGCGCCAACCAGTTCGACCGCTTCGAGTGGCGACGCACCTTCAGCGGTCTGCGATTCGGGAGCAACACGTTCGTCGTCGTCGCCTTTGAACCCTCCGGCCGCTCCAGCGTGCAGACGTTCACCCAGAACGTCACCGTCGGCTCCGGCGACATCAATCGCGACAACGTCGTGGACCTGAACGACCTCTACGAGCTCAATCGGCTGCTCTCGCTCGTCCCGCAGCCCCCGCCCTACGACGCCGCGGCCGACCTTGATGCCAACGGCACCGTGCAGATCAACGACCTGCGCATCCTGGAGGCCTCGCTGCGGCCTGCCGAACTCCAGAACATGAGCATCCCGCAACGCTGACGCCAGATCGCCATTTTTTCCGTCTGCCGCAAGATCGATCCTGATCGGGCGTTCATCTTCACGTCGTGCCTCGGCGAAGCGCGTGAGCTCTCCCCGCCTCTCGCGCTTCCGCGCGCCAAAGCACGCACGGAGATTCTGCCCATGCGACGACTCCTTCTCGCGATGCTCGGCTGTGCATGCAGCAGCGGAGCCAGCGCCCAGCTCGTGCGCTACGACTTTGCCCAGGTCACGCAGCTCTGCGTGAACGCCCTGAGCGGACAGAATGTCGCGACGCCGGTGCCCGGATTCGAGCTTCGGCTGCTCAAGGACGGCAGGCCCGTCTACCACCGCGCGTTCGGCAACTGGTCGCTCGATCGCACCGCCGCGTCGGACTCGTCAACCAAGACCCTGTCCGGGGCGGTCATCGTCTCGCTCGCGGCCAGCAACGCCGCGCTCCCGCCGGGGCTCGGACGCTTCACGCTCGATACGACCGTCGGCGAGTACTTCGCCGGTCTTGACCCGCAGCTCGCCGGAGTGACCGTCCGGCAGGCCTTCAGCCACACCGCCGGAATCGGCCCTCAGAACTTCGCCCAGTCACAGGCGTTCAGCGGCGCGATCAGCAGCACAACGCTCTCGCTCCAGCAGTCGGCGCAGGTCATGCTCGGCATACCGGCGGCGCATCCGCCGGGCACGGTGTTCTGGTACGGCGGCAACTCCATGCACATCGCGGGCGCCGTCGCCGAGCGGGCCTCGGGCCAGTCGTGGAACACGCTGTTCGCGTCTCGGATCGCCGGTCCGCTCGGGCTGACGGCGACGCGATTCGTGCTCTCCTCGCCCACGAACCCTCGAATCGCCGGCGGGTGCGAGTCCAACGCCACTGAGTTCGGGCGCTTCATGGAGATGCTCCGGCTCGGCGGTGTGCACCAGCCCATGGACGGGCCCGCCGTGCGCGTGCTGGACGCAGCGGCTGTGGAGGCCATGTTCACCAGGCAGTCGCCGAATCCGGTGACGCTCATTGCCAGCCCGCTCGACGGCGTGACGGACTATGGCGTCGGCGTCTGGCTCGATCAGCGCAGCTCCACCGGCGAGCTCCTTGGAGCGATCGCCGCGGGCGCGAGAGGGTTCGCTTCGTGGATCGACTTCGACGACGCGATGGTCGGCGTCTTCGCCACCGACACGACCGGCAGCAGCAACGTGAAGGGGCTCTACACCCTCCTCCGGGCCGCCGCGGAGCAGGCGATCAGGAACCCGCTCTCGTGCGTGGCCGATTTCGACGGCGACGGCACGCTCGCGATCGGCGATGTGTTCGCGTACCTCAACGCGTTCTTCGCCGGCGATCCGTCCGCCGACGTCGACGGCGGCGGCATGACCACCGCCGACGTCTTCGCGTTCCTCAACCTCTGGTTCGAGGGGTGTGCCTCGGCGTGAACCGGGCGGTCACTTCTTCACGGGCTTGAGCTTGGAACGGATCGTCGCCGTCTTGCTGAGCAGGTCGTTGCCGGCGCTGATGACCCCGTCGCAGTACTTGATCCCATCGGCCACCGACGCGTTCAGTTCCATCATCGCCTTCTTGACGTCCGGATTCTCAGCCACGGCCTTGGCCGCGTTCAGCCCCTGCGTCTTGAACGCCGCGAACCGGTCGCGTGCCGTCTTGATCTCCGCCCCGTAGCGATTCCACTGGTCTTCCTGGAGACGGCACACATTGGCCTTCTCGTCGTCGGTCGTGCACTGGCCGATCTTCTCGGCAAGCCCGTCCCGACCCTTGACGACACGATCACCCTTGATCCCGACGTCCTTCAGAAGCTTGGCGGACTCGTTCTTCAGAGCGGTGATCTGCGCGACGTACTCCTTTGAGTCCCGCATCTGGTTGCCCATGCCCTCGGCAACCGACCGGGCGCCCTTGATCTGCTCCAGCACGGTCTTGAGTTCGGCGACCTGCGTGTTCATCTGGGCCGTCGCACCCGAGACCGGGCTCCACGCCGCGTTGCTCTTCTTGGTGTACTCGGCCCGCTGAGATTCCGGCAGTTTCTCGATGACTTTCGTGGGATCGATGCGGGCCTTCATGAACTCCGACCCGGACGAGGTCGTCATGTCCAGCACTTCCTTGGCGCTCGAGGTGACGATCTGCCCCGCCTCCTCGATGTACCGATCGATGACCCCGACCTCGACCATGTGCGTCATGGTGTCGCCGCGCTTGGCGGCGTTGGCCGCCTTCACGGCGTGCTCCTTGCACTTGCCCAGCTTGGCCTTCAGATCCGCAACCTCGCCCGTCAGACGCTTGACCATGTCCTGCGCCTGCTTGGCGCACCGAAGCCGCATGGCCAGGTGGTCGTTGGCCTCCTTGATCGCGGCGGTATCGACCTTCTCCTTCTTGTCCGCGCCCCCGAGAGTCTCGGCAACCTTCGCCGCGTCGGCGTGAATCGCATCCAACGCCTTCTCCATGACCCCGATGGCCTTGACGTACTCGGCCTTGTCGCCGGCGGGCACGCTCTTCGGGTCCGCCGCGGCCTTCTTCAGCAGCCCGAGATAGTCCCCGTAGGCCTTCTCGAACTTGCCCATCGCCTTCCGCAGATCGCCCGCGGTCTTGGCCTCGTCCATCTCCTTCAAGGAGCCCTCAAGCCCGGTGCCCTTTCGGAACACGCCGAGAAACGTCGGGCTGGGCTTCTTCTTGTTCGTCGACGTCTCGAATGCGGTCTTGGCCTTCTTCCAATCATCCTTGAAAGGCATCGTGAGAACTCCCATGCCGGCTCCGCGTCGGGTGCACCGGCTGCGAATGGCGGCTCATGCGTAACGCGGACAATATCAGTCTTCCCCAGGTCATGCAACGAGGTTCTGAGGCCCTCATGCGATCCAGCTTCAGACCGTTGCGCGGACGCGACCGGTGCCGGCCGATCCGGCTCCGCGAGCGGCGGCGAGGGCCCGCTCCAGGTCGGCGATCAGATCGTCCACATGCTCGATGCCGACACTCAAGCGGATCAACGTGTCCGAGATGCCAAGCTCCTGCCGCATGGCCGGCGGAACGCTGGCGTGCGTCATGATCGCCGGGTGCTCGATGAGCGACTCCACGCCGCCGAGCGACTCGGCAAGCGTGAACAGCCGGGTGTTCTCCAGGAACGCTCGGGCCTCGGCGAGGCCGCCCTCGATGAAGAACGTGATCATCCCGCCCATGCCCCGCATCTGCCGCTTGGCCAGCGCGTGCTGCGGATGGCTCGCCAGACCGGGATAGATGACCCGCTGCACGCCGTGACCCACGCGGCTCTCGAGCCACCGAGCCACCGCCATGCCGCTGTCGTTATGCCGCTGCATGCGCAGCGCCAGAGTCTTGATCCCTCTGAGCACCAGATACGCGTCAAACGGACCCATCACCGCCCCGACCGCGTTCTGATGGAACCGGAGCCTGCCCGCGAGCTCGGCGTTGCCCGTGACCAGCATGCCCCCGACCACGTCGCTGTGCCCGCCCAGATACTTCGTCGCCGAGTGCATCGCGATGTCGCACCCGAGCGCCAGCGGCGATTGATTCATCGGCGAGCAGAAGGTGTTGTCGCACACCACGAGCGCGGCGGGGTTGATCTTCTTCGCCATCGTCGCGATGGCCGCCAGATCGACGAGCTTCAGCGTCGGATTCGTCGGCGTCTCCAGCCAGACCAGCGAGGTCTTCGGGGTCATGGCCCTGGCGAGACTGGCGGTGTCGGTGAGGTCGGCGAACCGGACCTTGAGCCCCTGCGACCGGGCCTTGACGCGCTGGAACTGCCGATTCGTTCCCCCGTACACGTCGTCCATGCAGACGACCTCGTCCCCGGCCGTGAGCAGCTCAAGCACGCAATCCATCGCCGCCAGTCCGCTGGCGAACGCGAACCCGCCGAACGTGACATCCTGGCTCTCGGTGAGCACGGACCCCTCCAGCCGGGCCATCATGCGCTCGAGCGCGTAGCGGGTCGGGTTGTGTGAGCGGGAGTACTCAAATCCCGTGTGCTCGCCGGGAGACCTTTGCGCATAGGTCGACGACGTGAAGATCGGGGGCATGACGGCCCCGGTCACCGGCTCGGGACGCTGCCCGGCGTGGATGACCTGGGTGTCGACGTGGAGCGGCAGATGATCGTGGCCCATGACGGAGATTCTACCGGCAAACACCGACCCCCGCGATTCGGGTCAGTTGCCGAACATCGGCGGATCACGGACAACCGGCAAACCAGCAGTTCAGGAAGTCGAAGATGTCCGACACGGTCGACGAGCCGTTGCCGTCAAAGTCGGCGTTGCCGGCGAACCAGTCATTCAGGAACGCGAAGATGTCCGGCACGTCGATGAGACCGCTGGCGTTCCAGTCGCACCGGCAGTTGATCGCGATCGACTGCTCGTCCATCAGCACCGGCTCGCTCTTGCCGAACTGGTTCCAGAGGTTGTACGCGATCTGGCCCTCGTTGGTCAGCGGGTTCGGGTCGGTGTTGTTGTCGCGCAGAAACTCGATGTACTCCCGCGAGGTCGTCTGGTGATACACACGCACCGTCGCCGTCCGAGCCCCGGCCGGAATGGCAAACGGCGTGTCGTCCCAGTACTGACCGTCGGCGTACTGGCCCGGGGGCACGTGCCCGGCCTGCACCGCGTTCGCCGCGGCGTTGTTGAATCCCATGGGCGGAATCCGGTTGTCCTTGTAGATCTTGTTGCTGATCGCCAGCCGGAACGTCGCCTGCGCCGGCACGCCGATCTGCGCCGCGAGCTGCGCGTCGGGCCCGAGCTTGGCCTCATACACCTTCGTGTCGCTCTCGGTGAGGGTTGCGGTCGCGAAGTCGTACGCGCCGCGCTCGGCGATGACCTGGCCGGCGGCGTCCTTGAACTTCACGTTCACCCACATCCGTCGCCCCTCGGTGTACCCCGTTGGCAGCTTGTGCCCGCTGAAGTTCACGATCCGCGCCGTCAGCGTCGATCCGCTCACGTTCAGTTCCAGGTCGCTCGCGGCCTGCAGCATCGCCACGTTCCGGGCGATCGCTTCATCCACGCCCTGCGGGTTCATCCCCGTCTGCGTCGACGGATACAGGAAGTTGATCGCCCGCAAAACCCACGAGTTGGCCCCCGCAAACTCATGCCGGGGAAGATCCGTCCGCGTCGGCGGCTCGATGGCGCACCCCTGCCCGGTGGCCTTTGGCATGTGGCAGTCCTGGCAGCTCGAGACCGACATTCGGTTCCCGAATCGCCCGTTCAGATTCACCGGACCGACCGCAAACAGACTCGTCCCCCACTCGCTGAACGTCCGCTGCTCAGGGAACTGCTGGTACTTGTCCGCCGCCGGCTGCTCATTCGGACCGATGAGGGCGTACCGCGCATCCTGCGGGTCCCAGCGGAAGTGCGGCGTGGACACCTCGTGGCACGTCGCGCACATCCGCGAGGACTGATGAAACGGCGACTGCAGCCAGTCGTGGAAACCCGGGAACGGCCCAAGGCCCGCCGCCTGCCAGTCCGCGTCCAGGTCATACGGACCGCGACGCCGATCCTCGGGATCAAGAACAAAGCCCGCGTTGTGCGGGTTCAGCGGGACGCCCGTCGTCAGCCCAGCAAGGATCGCCGCATCCGGAGCCGGGCTCACTCCCGGCTGATACACCGGGTCCACCATGCGGTGGCAGATCGAGCACGACACTCCAAGTTGATCCGAGCCGCTCAGCGGCAAGTGCTTGCCGAACTCCGGCTCCATCGGATCGTTCTCGAACTTCACCCGCCCGTTCATCCACGTCGTCGGCGTGTGGCATCGCAAGCACGCCTCGCCGACATACGACGCGTCCTGCTCCGCGATCGCCAGCGCCGCATAGAACACCGGGTCACGCCCCGACTGCGCCATGAGCGAGTGCGTCCACTTGTACGACGGTTCATTGGCGTCGTCATACCCACCATGGCAGAAACTGCACTGCTGCGGATCAATCAGCGGGACGTTCAGCGACAGCGGCTGCGTGCCCGCGTTGAAAAAGTTCGTCCTGGTCGATTGCAGCGGCTGTGTGCCAAGGGCAATGCCAACCACGGCCAAGGTCAATACCACGACCCAGGCCACTTCCGCGGAGCGATGACGCCTCTGCACGCTCTGACCCACAGTCACACTCCAGTCAAACACCCACCGACCGCAGAACGCGGCCGATGCTCACCACCGGCTGATACGCAGCACACGCTCCATCGGATGCACACGTCCATTAGTCTGCGTCCTTTAGTCTGCTTCTGGAACCCGGGAAATCCATCCGGTCAGCGATATCCGCGTGGGCCTTTGCCGAAGACGCCCACTTTGCCCGGATTATCGGGAGATCTCGGGCCTCGGTTGAAGCAGATCGATCAGACCCGGACTGGGGCAAAGCCCCAGGCGCGATCCCGTGTCCAGGAGTTGCTGCATCGCCGCCAACCCCTGAGACCCGGCGTCGACGGTCAGATCGTTCACATACATCTCGATGTACCGCTCCGCCCGGGAGCGGTCGAGTTCCGGGGCGAATCGCATCGAGTACTCCAGGGATCGCTCGTGGTGCAGCCGCGCGTATCGGAGCGACGCCATGAGCATGTCGGCGACGCGCTGCATGCCCCCCGGACCAAGGCGGGCATCCAGATCCCGCCGAACCGCATTGCCCCCGAGCGGCAGCGGCAGGCCGGTCTTTCGCAGCCACCACTCGCCCACGTCGGCGACGAGATCGAGCCCAAGATCGGCGAAGGTGAGCTGCGACTGGTGGATGAGCAGGCCGTGGGTCACACCCTGCCGGCCGTGTCCCACGGCGTCGAGAATGTGATCAAAGGGCATCTCGATCACCGGCACGTCGGCGTGCCGACCCTCGAGCATCATGCACAGGAGCAGGTACGCCGTGGTGTGCCTTCCGGGAATCGCGACGCACGAATCGGGCGCGAGCAGATCCTGAAACGACCGCCCACGTCGGGCGACGACCTTGGGCCCGTACCCGAAGCCCATCGACGACCCGAAACTCGTGAGCCGGTACCGGTCGCGGACGTGCGCGTAGGTGTTGATGCTCATCGCCGAGATGTCCAGATCCGACACGCTCTGGGCGCGGCGATTGAGCTGCGCGATGTCCGCCGCGATCGGCTGGAAACGGAGATCGCCTGTGTCCACCTCCGGTGGCGAGAGCACCCGCGCCGGCTCGACGATCTGGGGATCGCTCGGCGGCTCGATCATCCCCGTGATGGGCCACCACATGTAGACATCGTCCGGGTCGGGCGAGTGGGCAAGCGTGAGTGAGGACTGTGCGGTCTCGGCCATGAGCCTTCAGGGTAGAAGCAACTGGACTCAGAACCCCGCGGCGTGTCCGTCTTTTCGGCTCTCGCTGGCGCCGACGTACATGCCGGTGCGAGGATCCCTCATGATGGCCTGATAGCCGCCGAAGATCGGGGTCGGGGCCGGCTTGATCTCGTGGCCGAGCGTGCGAAGCTCGTCGATGACACGGGCGGAGTACCCGGGTTCAAGGTTGAGCACGCCGCCCTCGAGCATGGGGTTCACGTCACCCTGGGGCTCAGTCGAGCCATCGTGATGGATGCGGGGTGCGTCGCCGGCCTGCTGGAGGGTCATCCCGAAGTCGATGAGGTTGATGACGATCTGCGCATGGCCCTGGGGCTGCATGGCCCCGCCCATGACGCCGAAGCTCACCCACGGCTCGCCATTGTTCGTGATGAACCCCGGGATGATGGTGTGGAAGGGCCGCTTGCCCGGGGCGTAAACGTTCGGGTGATCGTCGACGAGCGCGAACTGCTCCCCGCGATTCTGCAGCATGAACCCGAGCGTGCCCCGCGGGCCGCTGGGCACCACGCCGCTGCCCATCCCCCGATAGTTGGATTGGATCAGCGAGACCATCATCCCCGATTCGTCGGCGACGGTGAGGTACGTGGTGTCCGCACCCCCCGGAATGCGTCCGGGCTCGACGCGTCGCGCGGCCTTGGCGGGGTCGATCTTGGCACGCCGGGTCTTGGCATACTCGCCGCTGATGAGTGCGGCAACCGGAGTGGTGAAAAACTCCGGATCGGCGTACAGCCGGGCTCGATCCTCGAAGGCGAGCTTCTTGGCCTCCACAAAGTGGTGCACGAATGCCGAACTCCCCCACCCCATCGCCCGAACGTCGAACCCCTCCATGATCTTCAGGATCTGCAGCGCGGCGATGCCCTGTCCGTTTGGCGGGAGTTCCCACACGTCGTAGCCGCGATAGCTCGCGCTGACGGGTTGCTCCCACGCGCCGCGGTGCGAGGCGAGATCCTCCTCGGTCAGGAATCCGCCTTGCTCGCGCACGCTGGCGGCAACGGCCCGGGCTACCTCGCCCGCATAAAAGGCGTCACGCCCATCGGAGGCGATGCGGGCATAGAGGTCGCCAAGCGCGGGGTTCTTCCACACCTCCCCCGCCGAGGGAGCGCGAGCATCGCCCCCCTGCGATCGCATCGTGAACTGCTCGTCGAACCCGGGCATCCCGGCGAAGCGTTCAACGCTGGTCGCCCATGCCTCGGCGATCTTCGGCGAAACCGGGAAGCCCTCCCGGGCATATCCGATGGCCGGAGACAGGATCCGATCCATCGGCAGCACACCGAAGCGCTCGTGCAGAGCGAACCAGGCGTCCACGCACCCGGGGACCGTGACCGCCAGCCCACCGGTCCGCGGGATCTCCTGCAGCGACCGCTCGCTCAGGACGCGTTTGAGTTCCTGCAGCGTGAGCCCCCCGGGTGACCGCCCGGAGCCGGTGAAACCGTGCAGCGACTTGGACTTTGGATCCCAGACCAGTGCGAACAGATCGCCCCCGATGCCGCACCCGGTGGGTTCCATGAGCCCCAGACAGGCATTGGCCGCGATGGCGGCGTCGAGCGCGGTGCCGCCGGCGCGGAGCACGTCGAGTGCGGCCTGGGTCGCCAGCGGATGCGCAGTCGCCGCCATGGCCTTCGGGGCAAAGACCTCGGAGCGGGTCGATGGCGGAAGCGGGTGGCCGGAGAACACGTCGGACACGGGGACAAGAGTCATGACGCACCCCGCGACAAGCGATCGCATGTACACGCGCATGCAGACAGTCTATATGGCGAAGCCGGCTGGAAGGCCCGCGGTCACGCGGGGCTGACAGGGATCAGAACATGTGCATCTGGCTGGTGGCAATCTCCCCGGTGACGGGGAAATCCGGGTCCAGCGGGTACTGCCCGGTGTAGCACGCCGTGCACCAGTCCGTCGACGGCGCGTTGACGCACGAGAGCAGCCCTTCCAGGGAGAGGTAGTGCAGCGAGTCCACGCCGAGGAACTGACGGATCTCCTCGACGCTCTTCTCGTGGGCGATGAGCTGATCGCGGCTGGCAAAGTCGACGCCGAAGTAGCACGGGTGGCGAATGGGCGGACAACTGATCCGCAGGTGGATCTCTTTGGCCCCGGCCTCGCGGAGCTGGTTCATCTTCACCTGCGTCGTGGTCCCGCGGACGA
>DHLW01000097.1:0-26451 GCA_002405485.1 Phycisphaerales bacterium UBA4658 | reverse complement strand
CGGCTTGATAAACGTGCGTCCGACGTACCGATTGGGGACGATGCCCTCTCGATACGGAATGCCGCTGGCCCGGGCGTATCCGGTGGCGGCGGAACGGCCGGAGTCGGGCATGGGCATGGTGTAATCGGCCGAAACCGGGGCCTCCTTGGCGAGCCGCTCGCCGAGCAGCTCGCGAACCATCTGCACATTCTGCCCGAAGACGGTGCTGGAGGGATTGGCGAAGTAGACGTGCTCAAAGACGCACTTGGCCAGCCGCGGCGCGGGGTCGGAGAAGCGGCGACTGGAGACGCCCGCGTCGGACAGGGTCACGATCTCGCCCGGCTCGATCTCGCGCTGAAACTCGGCCCCGACCACGTCCAGGGCCACGGTCTCGCTGGCGACCACGTGCCGACCGTCCGGGAGCTTGCCCAGCACCAGCGGACGCCAGCCCCACGGATCTCGGGCCGCTTCGATCCGATCCGGGAAGAGCAGCAGCACGCTGTACGCGCCTTCGAGCTGGCGGAGCGTCGCGGCCAGGGGATCGACGGCCCGCTGCTGTTCCGGCGACGCGTAGAGATGGATCACGACCTCGGTGTCGCTGGTCGTGTGGAACAGGTGGCCGGCGGCCTCGAATCGCCCGCGGAGCGCGTCGGCGTTGATCAGGTTCCCGTTGTGCGCGATGGCCACCTGCCCGCCGACATAGCTCTCGATGAGCGGCTGGGCGTTGCAAAGCATCGATCCGCCCGCCGTGGAGTACCGGTTATGCCCGATCGCTCCGCAGCCCCGGACCATCGCGCTGCCGCTGGTCACCGCGGCGGAGGGGGCCGGACCGTGCTTGCCGGGCTGCGCCGGACGGGTCGCCTGTTCAAGATCGTGCAGCACCGAACGCGTGAAGATCTCCGACACCAGGCCCATGCCGGTGTGCCCGCTGATCCGCCGCCCGTTGGAGACCGCGATGCCTGCCGACTCCTGCCCCCGGTGCTGCTGGGCATACATCCCCAAATAGGTGAGCACGGCGGCTTCCGGACCGCCCCAGATGCCGACGACCCCACACTTTTCCTTCTTCTCGTACGACGCATGCGCCTCCAGAGCGACAGACCGCGATGGGGCGGGCGGCTTGAGCACGGGAAGCGCAAAGGGTGGTCGCATGCGTCGGGGCAGGATAGCGACCGAGTCGGGCGATTTCGGCGGATCGCCCCACGAGCCGAGGATTTCTTCATGCAAATCAGTGGCAAGTCACTTGACAGCCCCTTGGTACAGATGCAATCCTGTTGCACCAGTGAGCCGCCGTCTTCCAACCGCAACCTCTTCGGTCCGGTGCACCGGCGCCCGGGCGTTCACGCTCATCGAGTTGCTGGTGGTGATCGCGATCATTGCGCTGCTGATCGGAATCTTGCTCCCAACGCTGGGCAAGGCTCGGGCGGCGGCCCGCACCGCGGTCTGCCTGAGCAACGTCCGCCAGCTCGAGGTCGCGCACACGCTCTATATGAACGACCACAGGGAGTTGTTCGTGGATGCGGGGCTCGGGCACGGCGGTCTGAGCGTTCTGACCCGCTCATGGCCGATCGCGCTTGGGTCGTACGCCGACAAGTCGATCGCGTTGCGGTCGCCCGTGGATCGGAGCCCGTACTGGCCACGAGCGCAGGGGGGGCAGAGCGACGGCCCGGGACTGGCCGAGGTGCTGTCGGGAGTGGAGACCGGAACGATCACGTCTGCCAATCCGCCGTCGGTGATTCCGCGGTGGACGTCGTACGGGCTGAACAACTTTCTGACGCGGTTTGCCCGGCCATCGGTGATTGATCCGAGGACCGGGCGTTTCGCCGGTCCGTGGGAGCGTCTGAGCAAGGTGCCAAGGCCCGACCAGACGGTGCATTTTCTGATGATCACGCAGGGGCTGACCCCGAGCAGCGCGCCGTTTGCCACGAGCGACCACGTGGACGCGCACACCTGGGATGAGTTTGGCCCAGAGAACGCCCCGGGGCTTGCCGCGACCCAGATGGACGTGGGTGGGCACGACCCGCGCGGGGCGAGCTCGCCCGTCGGCGTTGAGTCCCGCACGAACTACGGCTTTCTGGATGGGAGCGCAAGGACGCTGAGCTTTCGGCAGGTGTATCGCACGCTGACGGACAACAAGTTCTGGCCGGAGTATGCACGCTAGCCGTGCTGAGAGGATCACCATGACCGTGTGGAAGACCAGTCTGGCATGCACACTGACGGGGATCATCGGGATCGCGACCCCCGCGGCTCACGGGCAGTTGCACGAAGGGGACGTGATCCTGTTTCGCGACCTGCCCGACGGGAATCGGGTGCGGACGGGCGGGGCGAGCGGTCTGACGCCGTTTGCCGCCCGGGTGTTCGAGGCCCGATTCGCGGACACGGGCTTTGCCAATCGCACGACGAATCCGGGATTCAACGCCGTGCCCGACCAGTTCTTTGCGAGCGCGGTGACTGGGGTGACGATGACGCGATCGCTGCGGAAGTGGTCTGGCGGCAACCTGTGCACGATCCCGCCGGAGCGGATCACGCTCACCAAGCTGGGCCTGACGGCGACGTCGCCCCTGGTGGACCCTGCGTCGGCGATGAGCGGACCGAGTGTGACGCTGGGGATCTCCGATGCTCAGGATGGTGCCTTCCACGAGCACGGGGCCTTCGCTCTGACCGCGCCTTCCTCGGCGGGCATCTATGTGCTGGAACTGGCGGCTTGGACGGGCAGCCCCGCGGGTCTGAGCCCCGCTCCGAGCGAGCCGTTCTGGGTCGTGTTCAACCAGAACTCGACGGCGCAGGAGCAGGCCAACTGCGTGGCCTATCTGCTGTCCAGGGGCGCGGGAACACCGGGCTCGAGCGTGTCGCTGTGTCCGTGCGCCGCGGATTTCGATCAATCGGGCGAAGTGACGGTTCAGGACATCTTCGGGTTCCTGAACGCCTGGTTCGCAGGGCTTCCGAGCGCTGACGTCGACGGGGGCGGGCTGGATGTTCAGGACATCTTCACGTTTCTGAACACCTGGTTTGCCGGATGCCCATGACGCCTCGGGTGCACGGGCAAGTTCAGTATGGATTTTTCCTCGACGTATGTAACTCGTCGGGGTTTCGTTCAAGAGTATTCGAGAGAGAAAGGTGCCTTTATGAACATGCAACGTGTGTTTCTGACATTCGGCGCGGCGGCAGTGATCGCGTCGCCCGCGGCCCTCGCGGATGGTGACGACATCCAGGTCGCCCTCGTCCAGGGCGAACTGCGTACGGGCGTCGTCGTCGGCGAACCGCCCAACCAGAACTTCGGCGACGTGGAGCAGCGGGTGTTCGGGGCCGACCTCGAGTTCAACGCCATCACGAACGACGTTCGCATCGATGAGCCCGGCTATGCCTCGCGCGATCCGCTGCTGCTTGGCCAGAGCATCCAGTTCAATATCCGCAAGGCCCTCCGGTCCTGGAACGGGTCCTCGTTCGTCACGACCAGCACCACCATGGGCACCGGTCTTCCCGATCTGGGCCAGCCGTTCATCAACACCCCAGCCACCGACACACCGGTCGCCGGGTACTCCTGGCTGCTCTCAGATGACTTCCACTTTGACTGGCTGCTCAACGGGGCCACGTCAAGCACTGGCCAGGGGATCTATCTGGCGGAGCTGGAGCTTGTTGCTGGCTCGCTCACCAGCCGTCCGTTCTGGATCGCGTTCAACTACGGCCTGACCGAGGCTGAGCACGACGCCGCGAAGGACTGGGTGCAGGAGAACCTGGTGCCGACGCCCGGCGGAGCGGCCCTTCTGGGGTTTGCCCTGGCCGCTGGTCTTCGTCGGCGGCGCGGGTGATCGTTTGAGATGATCGCATGGACGATTGGGGCCGGGCCGAGATGTTCAGGCCCGGCCCTACGTCTTTGCCAGGGAGCTTGACCCCGACCACTTCCCGGTCAACCATCCAGACCCGACATCACCGTGATGATCCGGATCTTTGCAACTGGCCGGTCCGCAGCCGCGGGACACCGGCGCAACAGGTCGCTCGGCGGGCGAGAAGCGCTCGAACCGGGCACACCAGGGGAGATGCTCCTCTGGAAGACGGAAAGGAAGGCCCTGATGGCCCGGTACACCGGACCGAAACTGAAGTTGTCACGCCGAATCGGCACCCCGATCGAGGATGTGCCGAAGCACACGTCCAAGCGGACGCTGACGCCGCCCGGGATGCATGGTTTTCGCGGTCGTCGCCTGCGGGACTACGGCGTTCGTCTGAACGAGAAGCAGAAGCTCCGCCATCACTACCACGTTCTGGAGCGGCAGTTCCGGCGGTATGTGGACGAGGCGGGACGTCTGCCGGGGAACAAGGGTGAGATGCTGCTGCGACTGCTGGAGCGTCGGCTGGACAACGTGATCCGGCGTGCGGGCCTGGCCCGGACGATCTGGGCCGCGCGGCAGCTTGTGGCCCACGGGCACGTGCTGGTGAACAACCGGAAGACCGATCGCCCGAGCTATTCGGTGGAGATCAACGACGCGATCACCCTGAAGCCGAAGGTGCACAAGGTGGTTCGCGAGGCGATGGAGTCGCTCTCCGGGCACGAAGTGCCGGGGTGGATCGACTTCAACCCGGGCGAGCTGACGATCAAGGTCGTGGCCCTGCCCACGTCGGATCAGATTCCGTTCGACGTCAATCCGAACCTGATCATCGAGTTCTATCGCTGATCCGTGGCCCCCGGCCGCGGGATCGGCCGATGCAGAGATGCTGACCGTCGGGGCCGGGTGCGTTCATCACTCGGCCCCGCGTGTTTGGGGTCAGCGGGGATGGTCTGGACACATCGGCCCTGCTTAGGGGCCGCAACGCTGCACGAGCTCGCCCATGCTGAAGTGGCTTCGCAAGTACAACACGTACATCCTGGTCGTCGGCGGCTGCCTGCTGATGGTGGCCTTTCTGCTGCAGGGCACGCTGACGGAACTCTCGCGACGCGGGGTGATCGGCGGGACGATCATGCGCGTCGACGGGGAGACGTATGGCATGGAGCGCTACGCCCGGCTCGCGGCTGAGTATCACGCCATCGGGCGGCTGCTGGGTCGTCAGGAGATGCTGCCGCTGGTCGGGGCCGGTGAGAGCGACATCCACTGGATCCTGCTCACGCGCGAGGCCGAGCGGGCCGGGATGATCGGCGGGGTGAACGACGGCCGCGAGTACATGGGGGAGCTGGCGGCGGACCTGGCGGAGATCTTTGCGACCAACGTTGCTCGGCAGCGTGGGCAGTTCTTCCCGAACCCGGCGGACATCGAGGCGACGCGGGTGACGATCCTCGACAGCATGACCACCGGCCTGCCGCGGATCGCCGGCGAGACGCGGATGACCGAGGAGCAGATCTTCAAGGCCCTGGCGAAGCTCCGCGGCGTGCTGCGGATGCAGAACGCGTATGCATCGTCGCTCCGCTACTCGGATCGCCGGCTGGTGAGCACGGCGCGGAAGTTCAACGATGCGGCGGAAGTCGACTATGTGCTGATCCCCGCCGAGCGGGAGCTTGGTTCGGCCACCGAGCCGGACGCGGGGGCGATCGCGGCGCACTACGAAAAGTTCAAGGGCACGCCCAAGGGCGAGGGAGCCCTCGGCATCGGGTACACGCTGCCGCAGAGGGTCAAGCTGGAGTGGCTGACTCTGGATCGGATGCTCATTGAGTCGTCGGTGACGGTGGATCCGATCGAGGTGGAGAAGCGTCTGCTCAAGTGGTATCCGACGGGTCGTCCGCCGGAGGGGATCAAGATCGAAGACGAGCGGGCGCGGATCGAGCGAGAGGTGCGAACCGAGACCGCCGACCGGGTCATGGCGACGGCGACGCAGGCGATCCGAGCGGAGATCACCAAAGCGTTGCGCACGCTGGAGCCCGATGGCGAGTATCACAAGCTGGGGTCGGACTGGTCGAGCCGGATGCCCCGGCTGGAGTCGCTGCGGACGATCGTTGCGCAGCGGGTGGCGGAGGCCCATGGCGTCACGCTTGTGCTGCCGGCGGTGGCGGTGCGAGATCGGGACTGGATGGAGGAGGGTGATCTGACGGGGGCGGAGGGCTTTGGCCGTTCGTTCCTCCGTCGCGGGTCGTCCGCAATCCGTGTGCAGGAGGTGGTGTTCGGGGTGCGGGAGATCGCGGGGAACAACGACTTTGTGGTGCAGGTCGGCGTGCCGAGCATGGAGCCGCTGACCGACGGGGTCGGGAATCGGTACTTCTTCACGGTGCTGGATGCGAGAAAGACCTCGCCCCCGGACACGATGGACGAGATCAAGCCGCAGATCGTCAAGGACATCAAGCGGCTCGCCGGGTTCGAGGCGCTCAAGGCCAAGCAGGCGGGTCTGGTGAACCTGGCCAACGCGCAGGGACTTGAGGCGTTGTCGGCGGCGCCTTCGGATGCGACGGGTGACGCGGCGGTGACGCTCCGGGTTCAGCAGGCGACGGTGAGCCGGGAGCGGGTCATGGCCGCGGATCCCTCGCTGGACACCGAGAGCTTCCGCAATGCCGTGATGGACCTGGCCGAGCCGATGGACCCGACCGTGGACGTGGCGACGCTGGAGGCCGCGAAGCGGACGGGGAGCGCGGCGATCGACAAGGGCCTGGGCGTGGCGGTGTTCCGGATCAAGAAGCTGGCTCCGCTCACGATCGAGACGTACCGGCAGTCGCACGGCCGCATCCTGCAGTCGATGATGCAGGAGGAGATCAACCCGACCGTGGAGTCTTCGCCGTTCTCGCTGCGGGCGATGGAGGAGCGGTTCAACGTGGTGTACGAACAGCAGCAGCGTCGCGAGAAGGAAGAGGCCGCCAAGTCCGGCGAGCCGAGCAAGAGCTCGTGACCCGTCGCGCCGCTGCGGGGATCAGATGGTCGTGGTGATGGGTTCTGTCGGCGGGGGAAGCCGGGGCGTCCCGCATTCCGGACATCGAAGGGCGGCGACTCCGCGCAGGTCGTACCCGCATCGGGCGCAGACGTCGGGATCAACGCCGGACGTGATGCGGTGGTACATGCGGGCGACCATGCAGGTGGCGAACGGCACGCCGACCAGCAGCACGCCGACGATCAGGAGCAGGAACGATCCGAGGAATGCGAGCAGGGCGAGCAAGCCGACGAGGAACATGGGCCAGAAGAGCGGGCCGGACCACGCCCAACTGAGCTTGATGGCGTCCGCGGTGCCGAGCTTCTTGTCCATGACGATGATGGGCGCGAGCCAGAGTCGGATGGAAAAGAAGACGCTCACGGCGATGGCCAGCACGGTGCCGACAACCACCAGCGTGACGGCAATCCAGTCTCCAGGCCCGCCTCGAGCGATCCAAGAGATGCCGGCAACGGCGAGTTGTGTGCCGGCGGCAATGAGGCCCTGAACAAGCCCGACGAGCATGAGCGGGACATAGCAGCGGAAACTGTCGAAGAGGTTCTCGATGGTTGCCTGCTCGTTGCGGATCACGCGCAGGGCGAGCATGGTGAGCCCCGCGCTGAGGTGAACGCCGAGGAACATGCTCAGCACGATCTCGCCGAGATAGGGCACAAGACCGGTGATCACGCTCGCGATGATGTAGAGCAGGATCGCCACGGCGGCGGCGGCGAGGAACAGGCCGTACCGCGACTTGACGTCGGCCCATGCCTGGTTCGTCAGCCCAGCGAGCGGGAGCGACAAGTGTCGGGGGACCTGTTCGGAAACCATGGCAGGTGCTCTCGAGCATGCGTCAATCGGGTGCGATGCCCGGTTGGGGCACGGGGCGGGGGGGGGGATTGGCGTCCTGGCGCAATCCGACGGACATCATGATCTTCGAGACAACGGGAATTGGCAAGCGGTACACTCGCGGCATGGCCAAGCGTTCACAAGATCGGGTTTTGCGCGGGAAGACCACGGGAACCCGCTCAAGGCAATCAGCGACGGGAACGATGCTCCCGGACGCCCGCCGATCGCCCCGGTTTGCGGGGATACCGACGTTCTGCCGCTATCCGCGGATCGAGGATGTGGAAGCGCGTGGCCAGGCCCTGGACTGGGCGATCTATGGCGTGCCGTACGACGGCGGGGTGACCTATCGCCCCGGCGCTCGATTCGGGCCGCGGGCGATCCGCGTGGAGTCGCAGTACGTCAAGCGGTATTCGATCGAGTACGACGTGGACGTGACGGAGGTCCTGAGCATCGCCGACGCCGGCGATGCTCCGGTGGCGCCATATTCAGCAGAGGGCAACGCGAGGGTGCAGGCCGAGTTCTGCCGAGGTGTGCAGGAGCGGCACCCGGGTGTGCGACTGTTGGCCGTCGGCGGGGATCACACGGTGGCGTACGCGAACCTGCTCGCGACTCATGAGCGATTTGGAGCCGGACAGGGACTTGCATTGGTCCACTTTGACAGCCACCTGGACACGGTGGACGCGGTGTGGGATGAGCGGTGGGGACATGCATCGGTCTTTCGGCGGGCGATCGAGGCGGGAACGGTGGACCCGCAGGCGATGCTCTCCATCGGGATCAAGGGGCCGCTGAACAGCCGGGACGATCTGGCCTTCGCACGCGATCGGGGCGTGACGGTGCTGACGGCCGAGCAGTTCCGGGCGGGCGGCAAGGTGGCGGTGCGGGCGTTTCTCAAGCGCATGGGGCGTCGGCCCGTGTACGTGACGTTTGACATTGATTGCGTGGATCCGGCGTTCGCGCCGGGGACGGGCACGCCGAGCGTCGGAGGGCTGACGTCGAGCGAGGCGCTGCAGGCGATCCGGTCTCTCGGCGGGATCGATCTTGCAGGGGCGGACGTTGTGGAGGTGCTGCCCGATCGGGACGTGGCGGGGATCACATCGCTGATGGCGGCGCACGTGATTTTCGAGCTGCTCTGCCTGAGCGCGATACGACGCTGAGCCGAGGCGCGTCAGCGGGAGCGCAGAGCGAGGATGAGTTCGATCTTGCCGGGATGCTCTCGAAGGGTTCTGGCGATGTCCTGCGCGGGCAGTCCGCGATCGGCGAGTGTGTAGACCTGGCGGGCGAGCGCGTCGAGGCCGTCGCCAGTAGGCCCGCCACGGGCGTCGTGCTGAGTGTCGGGCGCGGTCACCGCCCGCGCGGGCACGGGGTTCAGGGCGTCGAGCGGCCGGGTCACGATGGTCGGGGCACGCTCGGACGGGGCGCCGGCCGACTGGGCGCTGGGCGATTCGGGGATCGGGGGACGGCTGACGAGTCCCGCGGCGCGAACGGGCATGCCGCGAAGGTCGTCGTCGGCGAGTTGATCCGGAGCCGCGCCGGACTCGGCGTGCCGATCGGGAAGCGGCCGCTGGAGTGGAGCGGCACGGATGGACTCGGCCCGATCGAGCAGAGACTGCAACTCACGGGCCTTGGCATCGAGCTCGCCTGAGAGGCGTGCGCACAGTTCCTCGGCGTCACCCATGAGTCGGAGGAGTCGCTCGGCCTCCTGGACGGTGGCGAGCGAGGTGGCGCCTTCGGGTGGAAGGTCCTTGCCGGCCGAGGCCGATGTGGCGGGTCCGGAACGGGCAAAGCCATCCACGCGCGAGCGGCCGCGGAGCAGGCCGACGATGACAGCGACGATGATGAGCACTCCGCCGACGACGAGCCCGATGGCCAGCCAATACGCCAGAGGCGGATCGGCGCGAGCCGGGGTGATCGTGTTCAGGGCCGAACGAAGGATTGTGTCGATCCCGGAGATGTCGATGAGCGGGGGCATGTGGAGATCCCGGTCCTTGGGCCGAGGGGCCAGTGTACGGCAAAAGCTACGATCGAGCATGGGGCAATCTGTGCCGGGCAGATCACCGCTGATGGCCTTGCGTCGCGACCGCGTGGCATCGGCGATCATCCGCGCGTGGCGACGGCTTACGTCGGCGGAGTCGGAACGATCGCCGAGACTCGGAACTGGCGAAGCGACGCTGGTGGCGTGTTCCGGGGGAGCGGATTCGGTGGCGCTGGCGGTCGTGCTTCGAGCGGCCTCGGATCGAGTGGTGATCGGACACGTGGTGCACGACCTTCGTCCGCGGCCTGAGGCGCTCGCGGATCGAGATGTGGCGTGTGCGCTCGCAGATGCGCTCGGGGTGGCGTTCATGGAGCGGGAGGTGCGAGTGTGTTCCACGGTTGCCGATGGGCCGCGGGCCAGGGCCGGGGGAAACCTGGAGGCACTGGCCAGGGCGGCTCGCTTGCGGGCGCTGGCGGAGATGGCGTGTGCAGCGGGCGTGGGATATGTCGCCACGGCCCACCACGCCGACGACCAGCTCGAGAGCGTGCTCATGTCCCTCGTGCGCGGCACTGGAGGGGGCCTCGGGATTCGGGGCATGCCCAGGCGACGGCGGCTCTCTCCCGGTGTTGCGCTCGTGCGACCGATGCTGTGCGAGGATCAGGAAGTCACCAGGGACGAGTGTCGTCGGCTGTGCCAGCTCGCGGGCGTTCGGTGGAACGAGGACGCGACCAATCTGGATGTCACCAGAACACGATCGGCGATCCGGCATCGGATCGTGCCTGTGCTCAAGGAGCTTCGCCCCGGGGTGTCGCGGCACGCGGTGCAGGCGGTGGTGCACGCAAAGGCCGTGGAGAACGTGGTCGTGAGCGCTGCGCTGGAACTGCGAAGCCGGGCCGACGTTCGGGATCGCGGGGTGTGGCTGCCCAGAGACCTGCTCCGGTCCGCACCGGGGGTGGTGGTCGGAGAGCTCATCCGGCAGGTGCGGTTGGAGCTGGTGGGCGTGGACGGGGCCGATGGGCTCGCACGGCGAGGAATGGACCGAGCCGTGCGAGCGATCCGTGACCGGGGGACGGAGCCACGGACGATCGCCCTGGCCGGGCTGGAGATCCGAATCGCGGCGGGCCGGGTGGACATCCAAGCATGTCGGGGACCTCTTTGAAAGCAGGGCGGATGAGCACACCAAGACAACCGTCGAACGCGGATCAATCCACCATCGTGGCCTTGATCGGACATTGCAGTCCGGACTCGTGGATGCTCAAGTCCGTTGTGGAACGGGCGATCCCAGGGGCGCGGATCGAGCGGGTGAACGATCAGACGGGGCTGGAGGAGGCCGCAAGGACAGCGGACGTGCTGCTCGTGAATCGCGTGCTGGACGGGACGTTTTCCAGCGATTCGGGGATCGGCCTGATCGCATCGCTTCGGGAGGCGCCGACGCGGCGGGCGGAACTGCTGTTGATCAGCAATCTTCCGGACGCACAGGCACAGGCGGAGGAGGCGGGAGCACTTCCGGGGTTTGGCAAGGCGAACGCGGGCTCGGCGATCGCGGCGGAGCGACTGGCGGCGGCGGTGGCGAAGGCGAAGGGCAGCCGCCGCTAGCGCAGGCCGAGCTTGCGGGCCCCGTCGGCGGCGCGCTTTTTCAGAGAGGCCATTTCTTCAGGCACGCTGGCGAGATATATGCCGAGCACTTCGCCCTTGGGTCCGACGAGGACGAACCAGCTTGGGTGGACGATGTTGTTCATCGTGGACCCGTCCGGGAGCGTGATGATGTTGGACTCGTTCTTGTCGATGCCGACGGCGAACTTCAGCCCCTGTTCGAGGAGGGGATAGACGTCCTGAGCGGGTCCGACGGCGAAGGTCCATCTGGTCGGATCGGCTCCGATCTGCCGGGAGTAGGCGTTGCGGCGGTCCGGGGTGTCGTGGGTGGGATCGACACTGATGCTCAGGAACCGAACCTGGGCCCCTGGCCCGCCCGCGGCACGGAGATCGCGTGCGAGGGTGTTCATGGTCTGGGTGAGCATGGGGCAGACGAGGGTGCAGTGTGTGAAGATGAAGCTGACGACGGTGAGTCGCCCGGAGAAGACGTCATTGGTGATCTTGACGCCGTTGTGATCGGTGAGGGCGAAGGGCAGGATGCGCAGGTCGCTGACGTTGGAGTCGGGCGTGAGCGGATCATCGCTGCGGGCGACGCTGGAGCCGCGCGGTCCAAGACCGTTCGCGGCTTCGCCCGTTGCATCGAGTGCGGCGGACCGGGCGTTGGATCGCCAGACGGCGATCAGCCCGCCGAGCGAGGCGGCGAAGACCGTTGCGAAGGCCACCAGTGCGATGAGCAGTCCCCTGGGCATTGGAGCAGAACGATACGACGGGATGGGAGGGCGCGGAGCGGTCCGCGGGGATTTCACACGGGCAAAGCGGGGGTGGTACGATGTCCGCCGAATGGACGCACCCGCCGGCTCGGAGAGCCCCATGACGCCCGCCCCACCGACCGACCGAGAAGAGCCCGCCGTGGAACCCAAAGTCGGCACGTCACCGGCGGGGATGGGGGATGACGACGGACCTCTGGAGGATGCATCGGTCAAGCTTGCACTTGCGCTTGCCGGACGCACGCCGGAGTCGCTGGCGGGTCCTGTGGAGGCGTTGCTGCTGAGCGTGGATCGCGCGGTTCCGCCGGCGCGGGTTGCGGAGGCGCTTGGGTTGATCCAGGACGCGGAGGATCCATCGCAGACCGGGGAAGAGCAACCGGCGGACGCAGCCGCGCCCAAGGGACGCTCGAAAGGCCGCAAGGGCAAGCCGGCCGAGACGCCGGTGGGCCTCGTGAACGCGGCCGTGGAGCATCTGAACGGGGAGTATGAGCGGACGGGGCGGAGCTTCCGGATTCAGCGTGTCGCGGGCGGGTATCGGGTGATGACGCTGCCGGAGCATGCCGGGGTGCTGGAGCGGTATCACGGGAAGCGAGAGCGGCACGGGGTGAGCCGAGCGGCGCTGGAGACACTGGCGATCATCGCGTACAAGCAGCCGATCACACGGGCGTCGCTGGAGGCGATCCGCGGGGTGGCGTGCGGCGAGGTGCTGCGGTCGCTGATCGAGCGTCGGCTGGTGACGATCGTCGGTCGTGCCGAGGAGCTTGGCCGACCGATGCTGTACGGGACGACCAAGTCGTTTCTGGAGACCTTTGGGCTGGCGAGCGTTCGGGATCTTCCGGCTCCGGAGGAGTTTCGCCCGAGCGGCGAGGACGCGGACGCGGACTGACCATGCCGATGCAGAACGTGGAGTACAAGGCCGAGCTGCGGGACCTGACGCTGGCCCGGACGATCGCGGCATCGCTCGGGGCGCTGAGCGTGGACACGCTGAGGCAGACCGACACGTACTTTCGAGTGCCGGACGCGAAGCTCAAGAGGCGGGAGACCGAGGGCCAGCCGACGGAGTGGGTGTTCTACAACCGTGCGCAGCGGACGCAGAGCAAGCTGAGCACGTTCACGCTGTATCCGGATGGGATGGCCCGACAGCGGTTTGGTTCAACGGATCTGCCGGTGTGGATCGTTGTGAAGAAGATCCGGGAACTCTGGACGTATCAGGGCGTGCGCATCCATCTGGACCAGGTCGAGGGTTTGGGGTCGTTCATCGAGTTCGAGGCGTTGATCTGTCCGGAGCGATCGCTGGAAAAGGCCCATGAACTGGTGGAGTTTCTGCGGCAATCGCTTGCTCCGGCGATGGGCGAAGCGATCGCATGCGGCTACGCCGAGCTGCTGGATGCGGACCGGAGTTGATTTACGGGCGAGGTGGGCGTGAGGGTTTGCAGGCGGGCGGACGGCTAACCTTTCGGGGACATACAGGGAGTCACGCATGACCAAGATGAGTTCTTCGGTGGGGGTTTGGATGGCGTCGCTGTGCATGGTCGTGGCGCCGGTCACGGTGACCCACGCCCATCTGAGCCTTGACGACGACAAGCCGGCAGCGAAGGCGGTCGTCAAGTCGACGGGCATCGGCCACGTGGAGATTCACGGCGCGTTGGCGGAGATGCCGCACCCGCTGGCGTGGCTGACGGGATCGGGGGATCACCCGACGATGCGGGACATGCTTGCGCTGCTGCAGGAGGCCTCGGAGGACGAGCACGTGTCGGGGCTGGTGATCCGGCTTCGCGAGGCGGAGTTGACCCTGACGCAGGTCGAGGAACTGGGTTCGGCGCTCACGCAGTTTCGTTCCAAGGGCAAGAAGGTGCACCTGTTTGCCGACGGGTACTCGACGACCGAGCTGGTGCTCGGGTCGTACTGCGACGAGATCGTGATGCAGGAAGGCGGCGGGATCATGTTTCCGGGGATGTACATGGAGGAGATGTACCTCGCCGACACGATGGCCTGGGCGGGACTGACGCCGCAGATGGTGCAGGTGGGCGACTACAAGGGTGCCAACGAGCAGTACATGCGGACCTCCCCGAGCCCGCAGTGGGAAGAGAACATCAGCGGCCTTCTGGACGCGCTGTACGGCAACGTCCGCGAGCGGATCAAGAGCGCTCGTGGGCTAGACGACGCGAAGCTGGACGACGCGATGCGGCGGTGCTGGATGGGACTTGGCGACGCGGGCAAGAGTTCTGGGCTGATCGATTCGACGATCGATCTGCCGTCGCTGACCAAGCATCTCGAGAAGGCCTACGGCACGGAGATCGACTGGCACAACTTCGAAGTCTCCGATGGCACGCCGAAGCTGGACACGTCGAATCCGTTCGCGATGCTGAGCAAGCTGTTCAAGGAGCCCAGCCACACGCCGACGCGGGATGCGATCGCGATCGTGCACATCAACGGACCGATCGTGGATGGAGAAAGCTCCGAGGGCGGGTTTCTGGGCGAGTCGTCGGTCGGTTCGCACACGATTCGGCGTGCGTTGTCGGAGATCGAGGACGAGGAACTGTTCAAGGGCGTCGTGATCCGGATCGACTCGCCCGGCGGGTCGGCGACGGCGAGCGAGGTCATCTGGCAGGGCATCAAGCGACTGAGCGAGACGCGCCCGGTGTGGGTGAGCGTCGGATCCATGGCGGCCAGCGGCGGGTATTACTGCCTCGTGGCCGGGCAGAAGGTGTATGTCAACCCTTCGAGCATCGTCGGGTCGATCGGGGTGGTCGGGGGGAAGATCGCGATGACGGGGCTGTACGACAAGCTCAAGGTGCGCGTACATGGCCGAGAGCGCGGCCCGATGGGGCGGATGCTGGCCTCGAGCGGGCCCTGGAGCGATGCGGAGCAGGCACTGGTGCGTGAGAAGATGAAGGAGACCTATGACCTGTTTGCATCGCGCGTGAGCGCCGGGCGGCCGGGGATGGATCTTTCCAAGACGGCCGAAGGACGGCTGTTTGCAGGGTCGGACGCGGTGGAGCTCAAGATGGCCGACGCGATCGGCGGGTTGAACGACTGCGTGCGCGACCTGGCGCGGGAGCTCAAGCTCGTTGAAGGGGACTACCAGATCCTGGAGTTCCCCGGGCCGCGATCGCTGACCGACGTGCTGGGCGACATGATGGGTCCGATGGCGACGTCCCGGGAGCCCGGGGCGGCGGCGGCGCGAGCGATTGGCGAGCAGGCGGGCCCGGCGATGATCGCCGGGACGCTGCGGCACATCGTGGGTGAACGACACTGGCCGCTGGTCCGAGATCACCTCGCCGCCATGCTGCAGCTTCGTGAGCAGCGGGTGATCCTGACCAGTCCGCGGGCCGTGATTGTGAAGTAATTGCAAGCAACGCGGGGCACGGTGGACGCATCCAGGCGAAGCGGCCAATGCTGAACTGGTGGGAGGATGTGTCGGAGGAGTCCTCGATGCTTCGAACGTGCGCGATCGTCGCCCTTGCGGGCCTGACCTCTTTCGGGGCAGGGGCGATGGCTCAGACATCCTCGGAGCCAGTTGACGTCATCGCGTTCGGCTCGTGCGCCCGGGAGCGTGATGCCCAGCCGATCTGGACCGAGATCGTGGCCCAGCAACCGGACGTCTTCCTGTTCATCGGCGACAACATGTACGCCGATTTTCAGGAGGAGGACGGGAAACTGGTCATGAAGCCGGTGACCGACGTCCGGCGCATCGAGGAGGCATACGCCGCACTTGGCGCACAGGACGGGTATCGCCGAATCCTGCGGACCTGTCCGGTGCTTGCGACATGGGATGATCACGACTATGGCGCCAACGACGCGGGGAAGGAGTATCCGCTCAAGGAAGCCGCGAAGAAGGCGTTCTGGGATTTCTACGGCGAGCCCCCGACATCGCCCCTTCGGAACCAGCCGGGAGTGTACCAGTCTCGCGTGCTGGGCCCGGCCGGACGGCGCGTGCAGATCATCCTCCTGGACACGCGGTTCAATCGGGACGCTCTGGATGTCGCTCCCAAGGACCAGCGGACGCGGCGTGGCCCGTATCTGCCGACGACGGACACGTCGCGCACGCTGCTTGGGGAAGCGCAGTGGAAGTGGCTGGAGGAGCGTCTGCGTGAGCCGGCGGAGATCCGGCTGATCGTCAGCAGCATCCAAGTCGTCGCCGACGAGCATGGATTCGAGACGTGGGGCAACTTCCCGCACGAGCGGCAGCGCCTGTACGCGCTCATCGATTCGACGGACGCGGGCGGAGTGGTGTTTCTCTCAGGAGATCGGCACCTTGCGGAGATCTCCGTTGATCGCGTGCCGCGATTGGATGGAACGCGCCCGCCCTATCCGCTGTGGGACTTCACGTCCAGCGGCATGAACGAGCGGGCACGAGTGGTGACCGATCCCAACCAGTATCGCGTGGGGCCGGTGCGCCGAGAAACGAACTTCGGCGTGGTGAACATCAAGTGGCAGGAGCCGATCGAGCAGACTCAGATCGAACTGATCGCCCTCGGCGATCGCGGGCAGACGCTCAACCGCCAGACGCTCTGGCTTGGCGACCTGCGAGAGAAGCGTTGACGCGCGCCGGCGTGCGCGACGCCCGGCGGCAGAGCACGCCCTGACGGAGCGGAGGGATCATGGCCGTGGTCCTCGGGCCCCGTCGCCATCTGCGTTGGCGAGTTGCCGGATGCACGTCTCATATGCCGCGCTCGGCGTGAGTTTTCGCCGTGCCATCGCCGCCCGGACGACTTCCAGGCACTTGTCTATGCGGTAGGGACGATCGCTCAGTCGGCCGTCGTCGGCGTCGGTGATCCAACGGAATCGCGGCAGGGTTCCGCTCACCGGGCGTGTGGCGGCGAACATCGATCCGGTGCCCACGATGGACCCGGTCATGATGCGGGTGCAGATGGCGGTCTTGACGTGATCGCCAAGGACGCAGCCGAGGAACTGCAGACCGGTGCGCTCGTTGGACGCGGACACGCCATCGTGGGCGAGCGGTCTGGCGACGACATCTCCATAGGTGTTGAGCAGGTTGGAGTTCGTGGTACCGGCGCCGAGGTTGACCCATTCGCCGACGTACGCGTCGCCGAGGTAGCCATCGTGGGCCTTGTTGCTGTAGCCCTGGAAGATAGTCCCCCCCACTTCGCCGGCGACCTTGCAGTGCGGGCCGATGGCCGAGCCCGCGCGGATGACCGCTCGCTCCAGGATGGATGCGTGCGGTCCGACGTACGCGGGGCCGACGATGATGGCCCCTGGCCGCACGGTGGCATGGTCATCGATGACGACCGCGCCTGCTGCGGTGTCGAAGATGGCGGAGGGGTGAACGCTTGCGCTGGCGGAGAGCAGGACGCCGGCGGCATCAGCCGGTCGGATCCAGTCGGTTCGAGAGCGTTCCAGGAGCTTGAGGTCGGCGGCGAGACAGGTGTCTCGATGCGCACGGACGTGCCACGGACGGGTGAGCGTGGGAACGTCGGCGTGGTGCAGGTGCAAGCCGTGCACGTCTCCCTGGAGGACGCCGGCGGCGCGGTCGGCGGGGACATGGGCCTTGGCGATGATGCCCGTGGACCGATCGATCTGCGCGTGGCCGAGTTCGAGCCCGGTCGAGTCGGCATCGATGAGCGGGCACGCGCCATTGATCAGGAGCACGCCGACTGCCGGAAGCCGGTTCGGATTCACAGGGAGTGTCGGGGGCGTGCGTTCTCGCACGATGGACTCGATGCGACTGGGGACGAGCAGGCCGTCGGGCTGGGGCAGGTCGTTGAGCCTGGAGTGCAGGAGAATGCGACGGAGCGTTGTGAGCGCGCCGGTGCGAATGTCGAAAGCGGCTCTGAGATCGGTGATGGGAGCCAGGAGCGGCTGGACGGATCCGGCCCCGATTCGAGCATGGATGGAGTCAAAGACCAGAACGCTGAGCATGGCGGAACTCCGCGGCTAGGTTCGGCGCGAGAACGCCCGACGGCCGCTGCTGTCGTGGAAGTGGAAAAGCGGATGGGCCCACAGAAGCAGGAGGCCGATGACCAGTCCCGTTCCGGCGGTGTAGAGGGCGCCGAGGAGACGGGCGAGCAGGTCGCTCATGGCCCGATACTCGGAGCCGTCGCTCCAGGAGCCGCTGAACAGCATATCACGAGCTCCGAGGATGGCCGAGGCGACGACACCTGCGAGTGCGGCGACGATCATCGAGAGCACCATGACGGTGAGCGGATTCCTGCGCATCATCATCGGCCGAACGGTGTGGACGAGGTACGCGCCGAGGGCAAAGCCGAGGGCGTGGGGTCCGATGACGACCGTGGGCGGGAGCCCGGTTGAGCTCAATCCACCGCGGAGCGTGGTGAGATCGACCATGAGCCCCACGAGCAGCGCGGTCCACAGGGAGGGCACGACCGGCGCAAAGAGCGCGACGAAGACCACCAGCGGCACCACCAGAGAGGGCGCGGCGCTTGGATGACCGAGGCGCAGGGCCTCGCGGATGACCGGCTCAAGCGCCAGCAGAACCCAGGCAAAGAGCAGCGTGACGGGCCACCTCATGGCGTTCCGCCCTTCTCACCGACGCGCTCGGCGGACTGTCCGGACTCCGGGATGCGGATCATGACTTCGCTGGCTCGCTCGATCTCGTGGATCGGGCGGACGGTGACGACCGTGCGGAGGGGCATTTCCGGGCTGGGCTCGGCGGTTTCGATCTGCCCGATGATGAGCATCTGCGCGCTCTGCGGCCATCGGGCGTCGGCGTCCTGCAGCCGAACGACCATGCCTCGGGCGATGGTCACCGGCGGAGCGACGCCGGAAGGATCGGGGAGATACTCGACCTGGCCTCGGAGCGTGCCGCCCTCGTGGGTCTTCAGAAGCACGCGCGGGCCGATGGTCTCATCGGCGAGCATGACGACGCCGCCGACGGCCTCGCCCTTGCTCATGCGTGTGAGCGGGAGCACGGCACAGGTGCGGTCGTCGACGCGGACGACGCGCCCGAGCAGGTGCACTCCCCGGAGGGCGACGACGTTGTTGACGCTCACGCCGTCGCGGCGACCGGCTCGAACGGTGAGCAGGCCGCCGCTGTTGTCGGCGCCGTAGCCGATGACGGGTGCGGTGATCTGCTTGACGGCGAGCGAGGGGTTAAGGTCGAAGCCGCGGGAGAGGTCGCGGATGAGCACGCGGAGCTCGTCGATCTGCTGACGGAGCTGCTTGACCTCGAGGGCATACTGGTCGCGCTGCTCGCGGAGGACCTGGACTTCCGGGCTTGGCGCGTCGGCAGTCAACCCTGGGCCCGGTCCACGAAGCCAGGCCAGAAGCGAGCGTGCGGGCTGCTGAACGGGCGCCAGGAGCACGGTCGCGGGCACGTGCAGGTGGGTGAGTGCGGACGAAATGGGCCGGGGCGCCGCCGCCGCTCCTGCGACCAGCAGGAACGCGAGAGTCAGGGATGTGCGCGACGATGGCATGCGGGGTGGACCATTTGACAGTTCTGCGCTTCCAGTCTCTTGTCAGCCCCCGTGCTGCGCTCCCGTTCGGCGAGGCCGATGTGCTCGGCTGATGGCCGAGTGTCTGTGCTCACCGCCGCTCACACATCCAGGTCGCTCTCCAGAGTGATCTTCCACTCCTCGATGTGCTCGAGGTAGATTGCCGTGCCCCGGGCGACGCAGGTGAGCGGATCGTCGGCGATCTTGACGGGCAAGCCGGTGGCGTTGGAGACGACCACGTCGAGCCCTCTGAGGAGCGAGCCGCCGCCGGCCATGGTCACGCCATTTTCGACAAGATCGGCGGCGAGTTCGGGCTCGGCCCGTTCCAGAGTGCGGGTGACGGCCTCGGTGATCGCGCTCACGGGTTCCTGGAGGGCCTCGCGGATCTCCTCGGAGCTCACGACGGTCTTTCTCGGCAGGCCGCTGATCATGTCTCGGCCGCGGACCTCCATGGTCTTCTCATCGCCGACGGGGGCGGCGGAGCCGATGTCGATCTTGATCCGTTCGGCGGTCTGCTCGCCGATCATCAGATTATACGTCTTTTTCATGTGGTTGATGATCGCCTCGTCCATGTCGTCGCCCGCGACGCGGACGGACTCACAGACGGCGATATCACCCAGAGACATGATCGCGACCTCGGTCGTGCCGCCGCCGATGTCGACGATCATGCTCGCCGTCGGCTCGGCAAACGGAAGGCCCGCGCCGATGGCGGCGGCAATCGGCTCCTCGATGAGATAGGTCCGCCTCGCGCCGGCACGCTCGGCCGAGCCGTAGACGGCCTGCTTCTCCACGGCGGTGATGCCCGAAGGAATGGAGATCACCACACGAGGGCGAATGAGCTTGTTCTTCCCGGTGACTTTGCGAATGAAGTACCCGAGCATCGCCTCGGTGATCTCAAAGTCGCTGATCACGCCGTCTTTCAGCGGGCGGATGGCGGTGATGGTGCCGGGCGTCTTGCCAAGCATCTCCTTGGCCATCCAACCGACGGCTTCACCGTTGCGCACCACGCGGTTGGTGCCCTTCCAGACGGCAACAACACTCGGCTCATTCAGAACGATTCCCTGACCCCGAACGGCAACGAGGGTGTTGCACGTCCCGAGGTCGATCCCCATGTCCACGCTGAACAGGCCGAACAGTCGATCAAACACCGGTGGGCAGTCCTTGCCAAGGTCTGCGAGCGACCTTCAAGCGGTTCCTCGGGCGGTACCCTCGTCGTCTCCCGGGGCACACGCCCCGAACAGGCCGAGATTATCGGCTCTGGGAGATGTTGAAGCGTAGTCGGATCGGGGGGTGTTTGGCGAATCACCGCCCAAACCCACGTCTCTCCTCGGGAAAGCCATGTATCCAATCAGAATCCTTACGCATGTGCGACGGCCAGTTGAACTGCTCTGCGGGCACCGCTCGGGCCTGAGCGCGCCGACGACCACGCGCGGGAAATCCGGGAGCTTGTCCATACCGGGACGATCGTCGGTCGCGTTCTCGGCGTGCTTGGTGCAGAGCCATCGGTTCAGGGCCACACCGACGATCAGCATGCGGAGTTGCACGTTCCGGCGCACCTTCGAGCTGGCCGCGAGGTTGTTCGGGATGAAGTGGGACCGGACGGTACCGGACGCCGTGACTCTTTCGGAAGCGACTGAGTCATTGAGCCGGGACCCGGGGTTGAGTTGTCCGAAGAACGAGAAAGCCGCCGAGCCGTTGTTCGCGGCCCGGCGGCTGGGAAGTGGGATGATCCGTCATCGGCACTTGATCACGAAGAGGTGCCTGCTGAGCCCGCGGGCGATTGCGGGCCGGGGCTCGACGTGGAGTTCGCCGGGGGCGCCGGGGGGAGGCGATCGGGGTTGATCTCGATCACCGAGGGCCTGATGCTCGGCTGCGGTCGACGGGCGGCGTTCGTGGCGTTCTCGCGATCGAGCGCCTGCTTGGCCGCGTCCTCGTACTGGAAGCGGTCCTGCAGCTTGCCGAGATGGTTGAGCTGGGCCTCCTGCCGGGCGCGGATGTCAGCGAGCTTGGTTGTGATCTGGTCCAGGCTGGCGGCGCGATAGCGCGACTGCTCGTCGAGCGTCTTCTGGCGATCGGTCATGATGGAGATCATGCGATCATTCCGGCCGATGGCATCGATCTGGCGATCCAGGTCCATCATCTGCGTGTTGAAGCTCATCTGCTCCTGTTCGAGCTTCTGCACGAGCTGGCTGAGCTGCTGCTCCTGCTGGGTGAGATAGCCGAGGTCACGCTGGATGTCCGCGGCTCGACCGGCATAGGCGGCGCGGGTGGCGACCACCTGATTGGCCTTGCTCTGGGCGGCGGGGATCTCCAGCCGCTCGTTCTTGAAGACGATCACCACGCCGGAGTGACCCTGCGCGGTGTCGGCGGTCTCCGAGCCGAGTGAGACGTTCTGAATGGCCGCGGCGGTGGCGTGCTGGAGTGCGAGCGAGAGCTTGTCAAAGTCCTGATCGGCCATCTCGACGACGCGATTGGCGACCTGCAAGTCTCGCTGGAGCTGGGCCTGCTGGGCCTTGAGCTGCGCCAGATCGCCGCGGAGTTCGCTGATGCGCTTGGGGTACTGCTCGGCGAGCGTGCGGATCTGCTGGCGGAGCGCGACGGGGTCCTTGATCTGGGCGTCGATCTGGTCGTTCACCGCCGACTGGGCCTGTGTGAACAGGGCCCGGACGCGGTCCGGACCGGCAACGACCACCAGAGCGCCAAGGCCCACGACCGCGATCGCGCCGCCGCGAACGACATACTTGGAAACGGGCATGACTGCTGGTCCTCCTGACAAGTGGCTCGGCGGATCATCCAGATGGACGACCGAGCCGGTGGGTGCGACGCCATCGCATCGGATCACGCGCCGACACTGGCGGTGAGGGCTGATTCGGATTACCGGGGATCGATTTTCACGCGGACTCGAGAATTCCGGTGGGTCTCGGTCGGCGTCCTGCCCGCTGGGAAGCGGCGGACCCTGCCGCGGACCATGGGGACCGCGAAAACAGGCGGGGCGCTTTCCGATCAAGAGAGCGACTTATCATTTGAATCAGGTGGAGCACCTGCCGCGGGAACGGCGTGTGCTCGGCCTCGGTCGGGAACCGTGGCCATGGCCAGAGACGTGGGATGCTGAACTCGATCACCACCAGCTTCGTGTCTCGCCTCCGCGCCAATGACCAGGCCGCGTGGTTTGACCTTTGGCAGACCTTCGGGCCGGTCTTGCGTGCCCAGCTCACGAAGTGGGGCAAGGGGCGGATCGGTGTCGAGACGGTGCGTGACTTGTCTCAGGAGACGCTCGCGGCGCTCTCCGACTCGATCGATCGATTCGACCCGACGCGTGGCGCTCGATTCTCGACGTGGCTGCTGGCCATCGCCAAGCACGTGCTGGGGGACGAGCTCGATCGACGGAACGCTCAGAAGCGTGGCGGGGCGAGCAAGAACGGCAGCGTCGGCAAGCGCAAGACTGGCGAACTGGACGAGTCGTGGATGGTCGCCTCCGCGGCGATCGGCGCCGACGCCGAGTATGAGGCCGCGATGTTCCGGGCCAAGGTCGAGGCCGCGATCCGCATGGTCGAGCGGGAGAGCGACTTCATGGACTTTTCGATCTATCGGATGCGGGTTCTGGACAACAAGCCCGGCAAGGAGGTTGCCGAGGCGATGGGCATCAGTGAACCGACGGTGAGCCGGCGACTGGCCAAGGTTCGCGATCTGCTGCGGGATCGACTTCGCGAGGTGGTTGCGACATATTCGTTCACGGATGACGAGCTGGGCGAAGCGGAGCGAAACGGACTGGCGCTGAATCCCAGCAAGGCCGATGACGCTCTGTTTGACGACGCGATAGGCGAGATCTACTCGCGACAGATGGAGTTGCGTCGCCAGGATGATCGGCTCGGCGCGTAGCGGACGCCTGCGTGGAGTGCTGCGGCCGCCTCGGCACGGTCAGTGAGACGAAAGGACTCAACGTGGGTGAAGTCGGAGCCATCCTGATCACGGTGATCGTGCTGCTCATCGCGGTCCCCGCGCTGGTTGTGGCCGCGATCTTCCTCGCCGGGCCGGTCTTTCGCGGCATCGGCTGGCTGATCCGTCACGTGTTCAGCTTCATCAAGAGCACGCTGCTGGATCTGCTCAAGCTCTTTGGGGCGCTGCTGACATCGCTCGTGCTTGTGCCGCTGACGATCGTGAACGTGCTGATCGGACGCTGGTCGAGTTCGGCCCACTACGGGCGGGCGATCGAGGCCGAACTGAAGGCGGCGGTGGGCTGTCTGTATCGCATCGTGATCGGCAATCCGGCCCGGCTGCTGCTGCTGAGCCCTCTGACCGAGGGCATCGAGAAGCGGGTGCCGGCGGCGATGGCGCACGCGCCGGGAGCGGATCGGCCTTCGAAGCGCCAGGGGCAGTTCGATGGCTACACCATCGTCGGCTCGCTGCCGGGCGGTGGATCGGGAAGCCGGCTCTTTGTCGCCGAGCCGACGGCGCAGAAGCTCGCAGCGCTGGCGCGGTCGGGGCAGCGCGACGTGGATCGCGTGGTGATCAAGAGCTTCTCGCTCGCCGACGGTTCGACCCTCCCGCAGATCGTCCGAGAGAACCGCGCGCTGCCCGCGGCCAAGCGGCTCGGACTGATCCTGGAGCATGAACTCACCGAGGATCGGTTCTATTACGTGACGCGGTATGTGCCGGGCGAGTCGCTGACGCTCGCGATGCAGCGGCTGCACGCGATCACCGGCGGAAGCGGGCTGAGCGGTCGCCATCTGATCGAGGGCATCGGCTATGCCGCAGACATCCTTCGGACGCTGCACACCTATCACTCCGGCGGTCTGTGGCACAAGGATGTCAAGCCCGACAACGTGATCGTCTCCGATGGTCAGGCCCATCTGGTGGACTTCGGGCTGGTCACGCCGCTTCGCTCGAGCATGACGCTGACGACTCACGGCACGGAGTACTTCAGAGACCCGGAGATGGTGCGCATGGCCCTGCGCGGGGTAAAGGTCCACGAGGTCGACGGGGCCAAGTTCGACATCTATGCCGCCGGCGCGGTGCTGTACTCGATCATCGAGAACTCGTTCCCTGCGCATGGCGGGCTCAGCCAGATCTCCCGTCCATGCCCGGAGGCGATCCGGTGGATCATCCGTCGCGCCATGGCCGACTACGACAAGCGTTACGACTCGGTCTCGACGATGCTCCTGGACCTGGAGACCGTGCTGGGAGCATCCGATCCGCTGGCGGTACGACCGGTGGACCTCCCCAGCATGCGGGCGGGCGGCGATGCGATGCCGTATGTGCCGTCGTACACGCCGGACCTGGATGAGATCGGAGCGGCTCGCGTGGGGACGCCCGCTTCGGTGGGCCCGAGGTTTGCGGCCGCGAGCGCGGCGCCACCAGTCTTCGCGGGTGCAACCCTCGGTGCCGGAACGCGTCCGGCTCTGAAGGTGTCGAGCTGGTGGACTGGCCGGTACGAGCTGGCTCCCGCGGCGGCAAGCGCTGGCGTGGCGATGCCAGCTCCGGTTGTCGCGGCACCCGACCGCGTTCCAGGGCTGACGGCCGCTGAGCAGCTCTCTCGCGCCCGCCAGCGTGCTCGCGACGCACGAGCGCGGGCGTATGGCCGGCTGAAGTCGCGGCGCGCGGACGGTCCAGGTGCGCCCAATGCAGGCGTCTTCTTTGCTCTGCTGGTGCTCGTTGTGGGGACCGCGCTGTTCCTCTTGAGTCGGTTCGTGCCCAACGTGTTCCGCTCGGCGTCCAACATCGCACAGTACATGCCGACTGGCGTGAGCGTTCCGGATCCGGACTCTGCCTCGAGCCAGGAGTGGGACTCGGCGGACTTCTCGCAGCTTCCAATCACGATCGCCGACGCACCGGCGGCTCCCGCAGGCCCGATCCCACCGCCGATGCCGCAGCTCTCCGGGGCCGGCTCGACGGATCGCATCGCACAGTCGGGCGTGCAGATCGATCACGCAGCACAATCCGCGATCGAAGTCAAGAGCACTCGGCCAGATCGAAATCGGACTGATCGCCCCGCGGCTGCGGTCAAGGGAGAGGGAGCGGCGATGCTCCCCCCCGCTCCTCCAGCCCGCGTGTTCGTGCTCAAGCACAACATGACCCTGAGCGCGACGCAGCAGGAGTTGATCGACGCTCGGCTCTCTCGGCTTTCCAAGGCGGGGTACGGACTGATCGGGCTGGCCGCGCCGTCGCCGGACAATGACCCGACCATCGTCGAGCGTGAGACCACGATGTCGGCGGAGCTTCGGACGGTGATCGGAATGTCGCCGTTCAAGTCGCCCCCGGCCGCCGACGCCATACGCGCGTGGCTGGATCAGCAGCCGTCGGTGGACGTTGTTCTGTGGATCGACCAGGACGATCAGGCGGAGGCGTCGATGTGGCTGATCCCACGGCGCGATCTTCCGGCGTCAAGAACCGAAGCGCTCCGGGAGCGACTGACTTCATCGCGATCGCCCGAGATCAAGTCGAAGCCGTGATGCTGACAAGCCGCTCGAGCGTTTTGAGGGCTGCGCCGGACAGGATCGCACGCCGCGCGTCCTGGATCCCCTGCTCGATGGTCGGGACGCACGCGGCCACATAGAGCGATGCTCCCGCGTTGAGCTCGACGACATCGCGACGAGGACCGGGCTCGCCCCGGAGCACCGACCGGGCGATGTCGACGGCCTGATCCAGCGAGTGTGCTCGAAGATCATCCAGCGATGCGGGGCCGAAGCCCAGCTCCTGGGTGTCGAGTCGCTCCTGCCGGATGGCATCCCTCTCAACGTGCCAGACGTGGTTGATTCCCGTGGTGGTCAGTTCGTCCAGTCCATCCTCGCTGTGAACGACCAACGCGCGCTCGACACCGAGTCTGCCGAGGGCCGCGGCGAGCTTGGCCGCGTTGAGGAGCGAATATGTCCCCACGATTTGGCGGGTCGCGCCGGCGGGATTGGCCAGCGGACCGAGCAGGTTGAAGATCGTGGGAAACGCGAGGTTCTTTCGGCCGGCGGCGGCGAGCCGGGCGGCGGGATGATGCCCGGGAGCAAAGGAGAAGCACACGCCGATCTCAGCAAGGCAACGCTCCTGACACTACGGCGGCGCGTCGAGTCTGGCGCCG
>DHLW01000001.1:366-5366 GCA_002405485.1 Phycisphaerales bacterium UBA4658 | reverse complement strand
GGCAGAGGATCAGCCGAGGTTGCCGTCGGCTTCTTCCAGAAGTGTCCAGACGTCGTCGGTGCTTTGGGCCTGGCGGAGAAATCGGCGGAAGGTCTCCTGGGAGAGGTGCTTGAAGATGATCTCCATGGCCATGAGATGATCGTCGGGGCGATCTTCCGGGCTGAGCAGGAGGAAGACGGAGTAGACCGGCTGGTGATCGAGGGCGGAGAAGTCGACGCCGGTGGGCGAAAGCCCGATGGCGGCGGCCATGCGCTTGATGTTCTTGTGCTTGACATGGGGCACGGCGATGCCCTTGCCAAAGCCGGTGGATCCGCGGCGTTCGCGCTCCAGGACGCGGGCGACCAGTTCGGGCCGGAGCTTGGGGTCGGCGGCGCCGGAGGCGATGAGCGCGTCGATGAGGTCGTTGAGGGTCTGGTCGCGCTCGCTGGAGCTTAGACGCGGGAGGATTGCGTCCTTGCTGACGATGGTGGTGAGTTTCATGCCGTCGATCCGTGGTTGGGCGTGCGGTCGCCGGGGTGTTCCGGGCGCGACGCACTTGGAGCATAGCGGCAAAGCCCACGTGGGCACCGCCAACGGTCGATGGCCAACCCGGTGCCAATGCGGGTGCCAGGGCTCAAGCCAACGGCCGAAGCCGGATCCGGCGTTCGTCGCTGACCGGAGCCGGGACCACCCACGGGCCCCATCGTGCGGCCCCAGCGTGTGCAGGCCCCGGGCCAGACGCTCTGGTTTCGGCCAACCTGAGCCGGTCCCGGCGGACCCCGCCCGAGCCCCGTACGCCGACCGAGCAGTTAGCTGCGGAGCTTGTCCTTGTGGTCGCGGAGCTGGCGAACGGCCTTGTCGACGGCGATGTCGATCGCGGCGTACATGTCCGCGTCGATGGCGTTGGCGATGAAGTCCTTGTGCTTCACGACGTCAACGGCGACTTCGACGTGGAACTCGGCCTTCTTGCCCTGCGGGGACTCAAGGACCATGCGGATCTGCTGGGTTCCATCAAAGATCTTCATCAGGCGCTCCGCCTTCTTTTCGCAGTACTGCTGGATGGCGGGGGTGATCTCGATGTGCTTGCCAGTGACGTCGATACGCATGGTTTGGTTTCCGGTCAGGTTCATTGGCGCCTCCATAGCGGAAGTTGCTCTGGGCCACCACATCCATCGTAGCGTCCGCGTCGGGGTTCCAACATCGCAAACCGCGTTTTCGGAGTCTCCGACACGCCCAACCCGCGGACCCCAGTAGAACTTCTGGGGGCGTGAAGCGGCGGGTCTGAACTGGGCAGCGGTTGGGGTTGGGGGGCGCTACTCCCCATCGCCATCAGAAAGATCGTCGTCCTCTTCGAAGAAGGCCGGATCGATCGCCCGACGCTTGCGGGCCGGTTCCAGGAGCGCTTCGCGACAGGCCTCGGCCAGACGCTGGTGGAGCTTCTCGTGGTCCGGGTGGGCCTCGAGGCGGTCCATGAACGCGTCCACCCGTGACGCCGCGGGAAGCGTCGCGGGCACCTGGGCGATCGCGGCGTCCCCGAGGGCCTCATTGGCGGCCAGGAACCACTCCCGCGTGAGGACCGGGAGTCCGGGTGAGGACGGCGGGGCCTCAGCCTCGGCTTTGGGCGAAGTCTTCCTGGACGTTTTTTTCTTCTCCGCCCCGGCCTTGCCCGTCGAAGGTCTGACGGATGACGGGGGTGGGGCGGGCGGGGCTGGGGGCGGGGGCATGACCTTGGTCCGGATGGTCACCGGGCCGACGGCGACGATCGGCCAGAGGCCCTCTCGGCTGGTGGGCTCGCGGACGAGGACGACCGTCGGGACGTGCCGCTCGTCGGCGAGTTCGCGGAGCAGTCGCCCGTCCACGCCCACGCGGGGAGGGGCGATGAGGTAGCACCCGGTCTTGATGGCCTTGCCCTGCGGGAGCTCGGCATCGATGACGACGAGGCGCCCGGAATCGCAGGCGAGGTCGCGCTTCTGCCGTCTGGCCTCCTGGAGCGGCATGATGATGCGGGCCATGCGTTCGAAATCGCCGGCGGCGTATGCCCGGCGCAGCGCGCTGGAGGCCAGCCGTTCGGCTTCAAAGTACTCGCGCTTGACGAGGGCGGCGGAGGCCTGCTCCATCATCGCGTCGATCTTCGCGGCTTTCTCGGACTGGGTGCCCGGCAATGCTCAACTCTCCGTCGTGACACTCACCGCCCGCGGAGCAGCGTATCGGCTTGTGACCCGGCGTGCGCTGGCATCACGGGCCAGATCTCCGATCGTGGAACGCCACTGGTCGGCCTGAACGGCCAGATCCGACCCGATCACGTCTCCCAGTCCGGCCCAATCCCGGGCGTGGACGCAGCGCTTGAGTTCGGCGAGAGCCGCGGTCAGGCGGGCGATCGGCTCGGCAAGGGGAGGGCCGGAGGGATCGATCCCGAGGATCGCCGCGGCGTCACCCACGCTTTGCCGAACGGTCTCCCAGGTTGTCAGCGTGACCGGCAGGCGGGCCAGAGCGTCTTCGAGCTTGCCGACCGCGAGCAGGTCGGCGGTGGCGTGATGATCGTGTTTGGCCTCGCCGAGCAGATCGGCGACGCCCAGGAGGGCGCCTTGAACGACTTCGCCCCGATCGGCGGTGGTGCAGGCGAGTTCGCCGTCGGCCGGGAGCGTCGGTGGGCTGGAGAGGATCTCGTCGGCGATCGGTCGCCCGTCGAGGTGGGCGTCGACGACCAGCCGATCCTGGCGCTGGGCGTGCGACCTGGCGGCGGCGAGGGCGCACGCCAGGGAGGGGGCGGGGGTGTCGAGGCGAAGGCCGTCAACGAGCACGTGCATGCGTGGAAACGATATCGGTTCGCCGGGCCAAGGAAGGGGAGCAAAGCCGGCGGTTCACTCCGACGCCGGCTGCGCCGAATCGCGATCCAGAGCGCGATCCTGCTCACGCTCGGAGCGGCGGGCCTGCTTGCGGAGCAGGCGGATGTTGCGGGCGTAGATCACGATCCCCGAGGCCTGCCCGAGGATTCCGATGGGGTCCTGGCGGAAGACGAAGTAGCTGAACAGCAGGACCCCGCCGATCAAGCTGAACCACCAGAAGCTCTCGGTGATGACGCTCTTGCGGCTCTTCTCGCTGGTGATCCACTGCAGGAGCATGCGCCCGGAGAAGGCCACCTGCCCAAGCAGCCCGATCCCGACCCAGACCAGGTTGACCCACGAGGTGATGTTCAAGGCCCGGAAGACACGGTTGTGGCTGGAGTTCAGGGTGTCCTGCACGACGCCCTGGCCGAGGATCCGCTCGGCGTCAGCGCGTGACCAGGTCGGCGGGGGCGTTGGGCCGCCCTTGATCCAGAGGCGGAAGGAGATGTCGGCGGTCTCCGGGGCGCCGGGCGTGGCTTCCAGGACGCCGCGGGTCTGTCCGATGCGGACGTCCTGGGTGAGCGCGCCGGGGCTGACGGGGAAGACGGGCTTGCCCGCAGGGCCGAAGGCGATCCAGAGCCCAAGCCCGAGGACCAGGGCCATGAGAGCGGCGGGTTCCCACTTAGTGCGCTTGCGCGGCGTGCTCATGGTCGAGTGGTGAGGGGTGCAGAGCGGTGCTGGCGGTCGGTGCTAGCGCGACTGGGCGTACTCTGGCGCGGCGGACTTGAGCGTCACGGGCGCGGGGCTGGCTCGGGTGATCTCGGCGCTCTCGATCGGCCGGCGGCGATTCCGCATGTAGCGCACCGCAAACAGGTCGATCAGCCCGGGCAGAGCCCGCTGCAGGATCCCGAAGCCGTACTTGGTCGTCCCGCTGGCGCGGGGGCGGTGGTTCACGCGCATCTCGACGACGGTGTAGCCCAGGTGCCGGGCGGTGGCCGGAACGAAGCGGTGCATCCCGCGGAGCTGCAGCGGGAGCTGCACGGCGATCTCACGCTTCATGATCCGCGCGGCGCACCCGGTGTCGCGGATGGTGTCGCCGATGACCAGCCGGCGGAACGTCCGCCCGACCATCGAGCCGACGCGGCGGACGGCGTTGTCCTTGCGGGCGTGCGAGCGATCGCCCTGGACCATGTCGGCCCCGGTCTCGCCCATGAGCTTGAGCATCGCCGGAAAGTCGGCGGGATCGTTCTGCAGGTCGGCGTCCAGCGAGGCGATGAGCCGACCGCGGGCGGCATGAAACCCCGCATAGAACGCCGCCGACTGCCCGACGCCTCTCCCCTTGGGCGTCCGGGTCATCGCGACGCAGCGGAGCCAAGGGCGGGTGGCCATGGCGTCGACAAGACGCTGGCGGGTGGCGTCGGTGGAGCCATCGTCGACGATGACGACTTCAAAGCGGATGCTCAGGGGCGCAATTGCCGCGGCGATCTCGTCGGCGAGGGGCGTGACGTTGTCTTCTTCGTTGTGGGCGGGGGCCACGACGGAGAGTTCGATGGGGTCGAGAGGAGGGTGGGCCTCTGGCATGGGAGAGGGTAGGGGGATCGGGAGAAGTGAAGAGGTCGAGAGGCTGAGAGGTCGAGAGGCTGAGAGGCTGAGAGGTCGAGAGGTCTATAGGCCAGGTCTTGCCTTCCCGGTTGTTTCTGCACTTTGCCTCTCGACCTCTTGACCTCTCGGCCACTACCCTTCCCCCATGCACACGCACGGCGTCAAAATCAACGCAGGGTCGGCCACGAACGCCATCACGTACATCTGCGAGGATCCGCAGGCCGTCACGGGGACCGATCAGAAAGAGCACGTCATCGATGGTGCCAAGGGGCACAACCTGATGGAGCTGGCCCTGGGCAACGGGATCAACATCGAGCACGCCTGCGGCGGCGTGTGCGCCTGCTCGACGTGCCACGTCTATGTCGAAGAGGGCATGGAACTGCTGAGCGAGAGCACCGAGGCCGAGGATGACCGCGTGGAAGAAGCCCCGGACGTTCGGCGGAACAGCCGTCTGAGCTGCCAGTGCGAGATCCTGAAGCCGGGCAAGATCGTGGTGCGCGTGCCGAGCTGGAATCGGAATGCGGTGAAGGAGATTCCGCACTGAGGGGGAGTGGGGGGGAGGGGGTGAGGCGGCATTCGGGAACCGGGGATCGG
>DHLW01000001.1:0-162 GCA_002405485.1 Phycisphaerales bacterium UBA4658 | reverse complement strand
TCGGAAATCAGCGTGCCTTCCCGCCCGCCGCCTTCGCGAATGCCGAATGCCCAATGCCGATTGCCGACGGCCGCCCTCCCGACTGCCGCCTTCCCGAACCCCGAACCCCGAACCCTGAACCCCGGATCGTCCTATGCCCACGACCTACGGCTGGCTCGACAT
>DHLW01000148.1:483-9717 GCA_002405485.1 Phycisphaerales bacterium UBA4658 | reverse complement strand
GGCATCGACTTCTTCCCGCTCACGGTCGACTACCGAGAGAAGACGTCGGCGGCGGGCAAGTTCCCGGGCGGGTTCCGGAAGCGCGAGGGGCCGCCGTCGGAGAAGGAAATCCTGACGATGCGGATGATCGACCGCCCGATCCGGCCCCTGTTTCCGGATGGGTTCGTCGATGAGATCCAGGTGCAGGTGTTCGTGATGAGCCACGACGGGGAGAACGACTCGGACGTGCTTGCGGGCACGGCGGCGAGCGCGGCGCTGGCGTTGAGCGACGCTCCCTTTGAGGGGCCGACCGCGACGGTGCGCGTCGGACGCGTGCACACCGACGACGGGCTCCGGTACGTGATCAACCCGACCGTGACGCAGATGGAGTACTCCGACCTGGACCTCGTGCTCGCCGGGCACAAGGACGGGATCAACATGATCGAGGTCGGGGCGGCGGAAGTGGACGAGGCGGGCGTGCTCGGCGCGATGGAGTTCGGGTACGAGCAGATCAAGCAGACCCTTGGTCTGATCGGCGAACTGGTGAAGAAGGCCGGCAAGCCCAAGCGGGACGGAGACCGGATCCTGCCCGCGCCCGAGATCGTCGAGCAGGTGAAGAAGCTGGCGACGGCCAAGCTCACCGAGGCTCGCAAGATCAAGAGCAAGAAGGAACGCTCGGAGGCGGTCGACAAGATCATCACCGAGGTGCTGGACACCCACTTCAAGGTCGACTCCAGCGGAAACTACGAGACCTTCGCGAGCACGACCAAGCGCCGAGGCATGGCCAAGGACGCCCTGCGCCGGCTGGAAGAGAAGATCACGCGGAAGCTCATCGTCGAGAGCGGCATCCGGGCTGACGGACGCGGGCCGACGCAGCTCCGACCGATCGAAGGCCAAGTGGGGATCTTCGAGCGGACGCACGGGTCGGCCTTCTTCCAGCGTGGCGAGACGCAGTCGCTGGTGAGCGTGACCCTGGGAACGGGCAAGGACGAGCAGATCATCGATGGGCTGTTGCCGGAGTACAGCAAGAAGTTCATGCTGCACTACAACTTCCCGCCCTTCTCGACCGGCGAGGCCAAGCGCATCATGGCGCCGGGGCGCCGGGAAATCGGCCACGGCGCGCTGGCGGAGCGGTCGCTCATGGGCGTGCTGCCCTCTCCGGAGGAGTTCCCGTACACCATCCGCGTCGTCAGTGACATCACCGAGAGCAACGGGTCATCGTCGATGGCGTCGGTCTGCGGCGGGTGCCTGGCGCTCATGGACGCGGGCGTGCCGATCAAGAACACCGTCGCCGGCATCTCCGTCGGCCGGTTCAGCGATGACAACGACGCCAACGAGGTCTTCGTCACCGACATCATCGGCGAAGAGGACTTCTTCGGCGACATGGACTTCAAGGTCTCCGGCACGCGCGAGGGAATCACGGGCATTCAGCTCGATCTCAAGACTCGAGGGCTGACCCTGTCGCAGGTCGAGCGGATCTTCGAGCAGGCCCGCAAGGGTCGGCTGGAGATCATCGACATCATGGAGAGCGTCATCGCCAAGCCCCGCGAGGGCATCAGCGTGTACGCGCCTCGTCTGGTCACCATCCACATCAACCCCGAGAAGATCGGCAAGCTCATCGGCCCCGGCGGAAAGACCATCCGCGGCATGCAGGAGAAGTACGGCGTCAGCATCGACGTCGAGGACGACGGCACGGTCATGATCGCGGCCCCCAACGGCGAGTCGATCGAGGCGGCCAAGAGCGAGATCGAGGCTCTCACCGAGGAGATCAAGGTCGGCACGATCTACACGGGCAAGGTGGTCTCCACCAAGGACTTCGGCGCGTTCATCGAACTGGCTCCGGGGACCGACGGGATGTGCCACATCTCGGAGCTCGCCGACGGCTATGTCAAGAACGTCACCGACGTCGTCCGCGTGGGCGACATCGTGAAGGTCAAGGTCATCCTGGTGGACGATCAGGGTCGCATCAAGCTCAGCCGCAAGGCCCTCATGGGCGGCGAGGGTGGCGGCGGCGGTGGCGGGGACGGCGGCGAGCCGGACCCGGCACTGGCGGGCGCCCATGGGTCGGGCGAACCGCGGGGCGACCGCGGCGGTGACCGGGGCGGTGACCGGGGTGGTGACCGGGGTGGCCGAGGCGGAGATCGCGGCGGCCGAGGTGGCGATCGCGGTGGCCGAGGCGGCGGCGGTGGTCGCGGCGGTCGCGGCAATGGCGGTGGCGGCGGCGGGGAACGTCGCGAGCGTCGCGACGACTGATCGTTCTCAGGGTTGAACCTGAGTCGATCACCAAGTCTTGGTGTGTTGAGCACTTGCACAGCCGCGGGCAGACATGCCCGCGGCTTTTCTTTGCTCCGACGGTGCGTGCTCGCGCCAAGTTATGCACAACTCTGAGACGTACATCTTGTCGGATTCCTTGCGCGCGTGGTAGTCTGGAGAGGTTGTGAGCGGATTCGTCCAGAATGCACCCCGGGTCATGCGCTTGACGGCACCGAGTGTCGGCGGGCATCGGGCTCCGGATTCGGGGGGGAGACTGGAACATCCGAGGGATCCGTTGCTCGTGGGGAGTGGCGGATCGGAGGCCGGGGTGATTCAAACGTGTCGTTGGCGACGCACGCCAAGGTGGGAGTCAGGATCCCACGGCGGCCTGTCGCGCTTGCAGCGGAGACCGGAATGTCTGAGGCACCAAGCGATCGACTGACCGAGGTCACCGGACAGGTCAAGTGGTTTGATCCCAAAAAGGGGTATGGCTTCATCGTCGGCCCGGAGGGGCAGGACATCTTCGTGCATTACTCGAAGATCCTCGGCGATGGGTTCCGGGTGCTCAAGGACGGGTCGTCGGTGGTGTATGACGCGGAGCTCACCGACAAGGGTTGGCATGCGTCGCGGGTGGTTCGGCAGGAGAGTCTGGAAGTCACGATTCCCAAACGCGCGTATTCCAGATCGCCTCGGCGTTAGCGTGCTACGGTGCGGGGCATGGATCCGGCGTCGCTGAGTCTTGGGCTTGGACTGGGCACGCTGGTCGCGTCGCTGTCGGCGTGGGCGATCCTGCGTCGGCACGTCCGGCGGGTGCGGATCGCCGAGCGGCGTGCCCGACAGGCCGAGCGGATGGCCGAGATCGGATCGATGACCGGCGGGCTGGCGCACGAGATCAAGAATCCGCTGTCGACGATCGGGCTGAACGCGGGGTTGCTGCTGGAAGGCGTGCAGGATCTGGACATCGCGCCCGATGAGAAGAGTCGGTTGCTGAATCGGGCCCGGGCGCTGCAGCGCGAGACGGAGCGGCTGCGGGGCATTCTCCAGGACTTTCTGGAGTTTGCGGGGCAGATCCACCTGGATCGGCGAGCCGTGGACGTGAACGAGCTGGTGCGGGAGATCACCGACTTCTATCTTCCGGAGGCCGAGCGGCACCAGGTGCGGATGCGTGCGGAGCTCAGCCCCCAGCCGCTGGAGGCGGCGATCGACGTGCGGGCGGTGAAGCAGGCGTTGCTGAACCTGATGATCAATGCGACGCAGGCGATGGCAAGCGGACCCGCGGAGCGCTCGAGGGAGCTCATCCTTCGAACTCGCGCGGGAGTGGATCGAGAGCTGGCGTCGGGGCGTGCCACGCCGGTGGTCGAGGTCCACGTGATCGACACTGGGCCGGGGGTGCCCGAAGAACTCCAGGAGAAGATCTTCAAGCCGTACTTCACGACCAAGGGCGGCGGTTCTGGACTGGGGCTGCCGACGTCTCGGCGACTGATCGAGGAGCACGGGGGCCGGCTGACGCTCACGTCCGAGGCGGGGGTGGGGTCGGACTTCTGCGTGGTGCTGCCGGCGGGCAGGCCCGAGGGCGCAGGACAGGGGTCGATCGGACGAAGCGACTCGGGGCGGAGAGAATCCTGACCGCATCGGCGTTATGATGCCCGCGATGCTCAAGCCCGCATTCAGTACGGTGACCTGTCCGGAGTGGCTCTTGCGTGAGGTCGCAGACCGTGCGCTGGGCCTTGGATTCGAGGCCGTCGAGCTGCGGACGTTCGGGGACGACTCCCGGCGGTTTGCGTGCGATCCTGCCCTGTCGGGCGAGTCCAAGACGCGGGCGACCTTCCTGGAGAAGGGCGTCGAGATTCTCTCTCTGGGCACGAGCGTGCGGTTCGACGAGCCGGTGTGGCCGCCGGTGGTCGGTCACTTCTCCGATCACGTTGAGCGGTCGGTGCGAGAGGGGAAGGCGGCGGTGGACCTTGCGGTGGGTCTGGAATGCCCGCTGGTGCGCGTGTTCGGTTTTGAGTTTCCGACTCGCGAGAAGCGTGCGTCGGCGATCGCAAGGATCGCGGAGCGGCTCGTGAAGGTGGTCGATCACGCGGATAAGTCGGGTGTGCGCGTTGTGGTCGAGAACGGGGGCTCGTTCCTGACGGCCGCGGAGCTCAGGGAGCTCATCGCGCGGGTCAACCACCCGCTGCTTGGGGCCGGGTACTGCAACCTGACGGCGATGCTGGCGGGCGAGGATCCGGTCGAGGGCGTGCGTGCGCTCGGGGATCTGCTGTGGCTGGCGCGGATCAAGGACTCCAAGAACGGCGTGCCGTGCGAGCTCGGCACGGGCTCGGGGCGGTGCGAGGCCTTCGTGCGGGAGCTGGTGGCCCAGCGCTTCCAGGGCCCGCTCGTGTATGAGTGGGACCGGGCATGGGACACGAGCCTGGCCTCGGCCGAGACGGTGCTGCCGGTCGCTTCGCGGACGATCTTCGGGTGGCTGCGATCGGCGGTGACCGGGGCAGGCGCGTCGGCGCCCACCGCGCCCGCGGCCGGGTCTTCGTCAGCGGCCGCCGGGCGCGGGCGCTGAGCGCTTCGCGGAGGCGGGTCTCAGGTCCTGGCATGTCCACAGATGGTGACGCGATCATGGTCGAGCCGGCGGAAGTGATCCGGGCGTGTCACGCGCTGGGCTTCGCGCTTGCCGGGGTTGCACCGGCGGAGCCGACGCGGCGGCGGCAACCGTTTCTGGACTGGCTCGCCGCGGGCAAACATGGGGACATGGAGTACCTGACCCAGCATCTGGATGAACGCATGGACGTGCGTGCGCTGCTGCCCGCTGCGCGGAGCGTGATCGTGGTGGCGGATCAGTACGGCCGCGCGGAGGCGGCGGCTCCGGATGAGCCGACCAGCGTTGGGGCACGCATCGGACAGGGGCTGGTCGCGCGGTACGCACGCGGACGGGACTACCACACGGTGATGCGACGGCGTCTGTGGACGCTGGTGGACGGGCTTCGAGCGCGACACCCGGGGAGCGGATTCCGCCCCTTTGTCGACACCGGGCCCGTGCTGGAGCGGGAGCAGGCGGTACGCGCCGGGATGGTCGCCTCGGGCCAGACGCTGGAGGGTCGGCGCGCACAAGGGTTCATCGGCAAGCACACGCTGTACATTCATCCGTCGATCGGAAGCTACGTGCTGCTCGGGGGCATCGCGACGACGCTGGATCTGACGGGATCCAAAGCGGCGGTGGCGGACACGGATCGGTGCGGGTCGTGCACGCGGTGCATCGAAGCGTGCCCGACGGGCGCGATTGCGAGCTACACCGTGGATGCGACCAGGTGCGTGTCCTATCTCACGCTCGAGCACCGGGGCGTGATCGATCCGGGGTTGCACGCCGGCATCGGGCACCGGGTGATCGGCTGCGACGTGTGCCAGGAGGTCTGCCCGTTCAACCAGTCTCAGGAGCCCAGGGACGCGGCTCTGGACCGTGTCCATCCGGCGTATGCGGATCCGACGGGGAAGGGCATGACGCTGGATCTCCTGGAAGTCCTGCGGGCCGCGGACGATGCACCGACGCGGCAGCGGTTGCTGGGCGGATCGGCGGGGAAGCGGGCGTCGATGGAGATGCTCAGGCGGAACGCGCTGATCGCGGCAGGAAACCAGATCTCGGCCGACACGCGCCTCGCGAAGGGATCGCCCGCCGCGGAGGAGCTGGAGAAGGAAGTGCGGCGGATCGCGGCGGACGAAGGGGCCAACGAGATGGTTCGGTCCACGGCGCGGCAGGTGCTGCTGCGGATCGATCAGCGCACGACGGGCGCGGGCTGACGGGCGGGGGCTGGCGCGCACAAAAAAACTCCCCGGCGGAACAGACGCCGGGGAGCTGGAAGGCAGGATCGCCGCGCGGGTTACTTGTCGGAGTCCGGGAGGCCCATGCCCTTGCGGTTGGGAGGCGTGGGGCGCTTGGGGGCAACGTAGGGGCGGGTGGAGACTTCGCTCAGCAGATGGGCGACGGCGGCGTCGATCTGAGGGTCGCCGCCGCGTCCCTTGCCGACCTGGCCGACGACGGAGGCGTGGGGTCCGACGGGCCCGGACTCGTCCATCATGAGGGCGGGGTCATCGATGACGACGACATCGGGATCGACGCCATGGCCTTCGACACCCCAGGTGCCGTCGATGTCGTAGAAGCCGAAGGTGGGAACGCTCATGCCGCCGCCATCGATGAAGCCCGGGTTGCCGCTGATGCCGACGAGTCCGCCCCAGGTGCGTGTGCCAAAGAGCTTGCCGAGCTTGTTGTGCTTGAAGAGCCAGGGGAACATGTCACCGCCGGAGCCGCTGAGGCCGTTGGCGAGCATGGCCTTTGGACCCTGGTGGCCGTCGGGCGGCCAGACCCAGTCGTTGCCGTCACGGCGTGCCCAGTAGTTGGTGACAGGACGATTGAGGAGCTCGATGAAGCGTGTGGGGATCTGGCCGCCGCCGTTCCAGCGTTCGTCGATGAGCAGCGCGGGAAGGTGCCGCTGGCCGAAGAACTGGCGGAAGAGCTCGTTCTGGCCGTTGACGCCGGTGTCCGGGACGTAGATGTAGCCGATCTTGCCGTTGCTCTTCTCATGGACGTAGGCGCGGTTGCGTTCGATCCATGCGCGGAAGCGGAGGGTGGCCTCGCTGGAGATCGGGCGGACGAGGACGTCGCGGGCTCCGTCCATGGTCGGGGCGGAGTTGACTGTGATGGAGGCGGGGCGGTCAACGAGTCCGATGAACGCGGCCCAGGGGTCTTTGGAGGTGTCGACGGGAATGCCATTGACGGCAAGGAGGAACTCACCCTGCTTGACGCGTGAGCGGGGCTCGCCCTGTGCGAGCGGGGAGCGTGCGTCGGCATCCCAGGGCGCGCCCTCGTAGATGGTTCGGAAGCGATATGCGCTGCCGGGCTCGCCGGGGGCGCCGACGAGCTCGTAGTCGGCCCCGAGGAGGCCGACGCTGAGGGATGGTCCCTGATCGCCGACATCGCCGGATCCCTGAACGTACGCGTGACCGATGTTCAGCTCGCTGATGAGCTCGCCGATGATGTACTGAAGATCCTCGCGGCTGGCGGCATCCTCGAGCATTTTCCCGTAGTGGTCGCGCATGGCGGACCAGTCGACGCCGTGCATGTTGTCAACGTAGAAGTAATCGCGCTGCAGGCGCCAGGCCTCGAGGAAGATCTGCCGCCACTCGGCGCGGGGATCGACGAGCTGGCGGAGGCCGGCGGTGGAGACGTCCTGTCCCTTGCCGGGCGCGCCGCCGCCCGCCGCGGCGTCGATGATGCGGATCTTGCCCTGAGCGCGGACGAGCATCTTGTTGCCCTTGGGGGTCAGGTCGAACTCGCCTGCGCCATCGACGATGGTCTCTTCCTTCTTGTCCTCCGTCGCGGCGGCCTTGAGATCGAGGATTCTGATCGACGTGCGCGATGCGCCGGGAGCGTCGTCACCGCCGCGGGCGCTGGAACGCACGAAGATGAGCTTGCCGTCCTCGCTGACGGCGAGCTGACCAAAGTTGCCCGGGGGCACCGGGACAGGAATGGCGCGTGCCTCCATGTTGTCCAGATCGATCGTGATCGGCTTCTTGGGCTGGTCCTTCTTGTCGGCGTCCTTCTTGGGCTGATCCTTGGTCTCGCCCTTGGTGGGCTGGTCGGCCTTGGGCTCGGCGCCGGCGGCGGGATCGGAGGGCTTGGGAGCGGGCTGCTTCTTGTCGGAATCGCTTGGGTTCTCCCCGTCTGCCGGCTTGTCTGCCGGCTTGTCCGAGGGCTTCTCCGCGGCTTTGTCGGCGGGCTTCTTGTCGTCCTTGGGCCGCGTGTCTTTCTTCAGCTCTTCTTCGTCGCTGCGCGGAGCGAGCGGGTTCTTCACATCCAGCCGCAGGGGGATCATCATGAGCTGCTGCGTGCCGGCGTAGATGAAGGTCGTGTCGTTGTCGGCGTAGCGCGGGTTTGCCCACCGGCCGGAAGTGCGGTAGAAGAGGATGTCACCCTTGCGATCAAAGGCGGGTGAACCTGCATCGAAGAAGCCGCTCGTGACGCGGGTGCGCGAGCCGGCGTCATCGCCGGTGACCTTGTACAGCCAGATGGAGGCCAGGCTGTTCTCGTCGTTGCTTCGGGTGTAGGCGATCCAGCCCGAGTCGTGCGACCAGGAGACCGAAGGAGACTCCATCCACGGGTCTTTGTCGATGACCTTGACGGCCGCGGACACGGTGGACGCAGATTCGTCGACGGTGAGCGACGCCAGCGTCAGCGTGCCGTTCTGATCGTTGAAGATGACGTGCTTGGAATCGGGGGACCAGGTGAGGTTGGAGCGGAACCCTGGGCCGAGATCGGTGAGCTTGGTGGGCTGGGGTCGAGCGCCTGGGCCGGAGGCGGGCGCAGCGCCAGCGTCGCCGGGCTGGTCGGCTTTGTCGGCTTTGTCGGCTTTGTCGCCCCCGTCGGCCTTTTCGTCCTTCTTGTCGGCGTCGGCGGGACGAGCATCGGAGGGGCGCACCCAAAGCTCGTACTCGCCGCTCTGATCGCTGAAATAGGCGATCCACTTGCCATCAGGTGACCATGTGGCGCCACGTTCGTGCTGGTCATCGGTGCGGGAGAGATTCCTGCTGGGACCTTCCTTGGCGGGAACGCTCCAGATGTCGCCGCGTGCGGTGATGGCGATGCGTTTGGCGCTTGGGGAGATGGAGACCGCCGAGATGTTGTCGGCGGCGTCGACCAGGCGCTCGCGGACCTTCGGGCGTGCGCCGGGAATGCTGACCTTGACCTCTGCGGACGTGCCCGAGGCGATGTCCAGGAGCATGAGCGAGCTGCCGAGCTGGAAGACGATCTCACCGGAGGTTCCGCCGGAACCGATGGATGGCCAGCGGACGTCGTTGTCGGCGAACGTGGTGATCTGCGACCGCGCGCCGGTGGCGGGATTCAGGGACCAGACGTTCAGACGGTGCTCCGGGCCGGCATCGGAGAGGTAGTAGATGGTTTGCCCGGTCGGGGTGACGGGGCCGAACATGGGGAGCGTGTCGGTGCCCTCCCAGTCG
>DHLW01000148.1:0-293 GCA_002405485.1 Phycisphaerales bacterium UBA4658 | reverse complement strand
GTCGGTGGCCATGCCGCCGCGGTATCGCTTCCAGGTGCGTTGATCGGTGGAGTGCGGGATGTACGCGAGGGAGGTCCGGTCGGCGCTGAACGCGCCGAAAGTGCCGTAGGGAACGGGCACCTTGGCGGGGAGACCGCCATCGGCGCTCACGGTGAACATCTGGTTCTGGCGGGTGTTGCCGCCCATCGCGTTGGTGTAGAACAGGAGGGAGCTGGCGTCGGCCCAGCCGACGAGGGTCTCGGTGCCGGGATGATGGGTGACGCGCTGTGGAATGCCGCCAAGGGTGGGGATGG
>DHLW01000029.1:43776-43960 GCA_002405485.1 Phycisphaerales bacterium UBA4658 | reverse complement strand
CTTGGAGGGGGCTTTCTTGGGGGGCTTGGACGCGGGTTTGGAAGCGGACTTGGACTTGGTGCTCGGCTTGGCGGACTTTGCCATGCGTGTCCCTTCCTGCGAGAATGACCCCACGAATCCGGACACGATGCTCCCCGGAGCCGAGCCTGCCCAGACATGCAAGGCAGGGGCGGCCGTGGGTACG
>DHLW01000029.1:43334-43620 GCA_002405485.1 Phycisphaerales bacterium UBA4658 | reverse complement strand
GCGGATCGTCGCCGGCCCAAAAAAGACGCGGAGTATACAGGAACCACGCAGGTCGGTCAATGCGGGCACGGGACCGGTCGTGGCCGGAGCGGACGCACGAGTCGCGAGCACCGCGGGTCAGCGGATGACCATGATCTGGTCAAGCGGCTTACGGGCGATGTCCGGAACGACGCACCCGGCTGCGGGGTAACCGACGGGGAGGAGCAGGTATGGTCGCTCGTGCTCTGGTCGAGAGAGCACCTTGCCCAGAAAGCCCATGGGGCTTGGCGTGTGGGTGAGGGTGACG
>DHLW01000029.1:41731-43139 GCA_002405485.1 Phycisphaerales bacterium UBA4658 | reverse complement strand
CCGACGGACTCGGTGACGTAGTAGACCTGGCCGCCCTCGTCGGTCTTCATGAGCTTGAAGACCACGATCAGCCACGGGGCCGTTTCGAGGAACGGTTTGTCGGACGTGGTCTCCAGCGGCGCGAGGTCGGCGAGCCACTCCGGATTGGCTCTGTGCGCGTAGAACTCGCGTTCCTCGGCTTCGGCTTCGAGGCGGATCTGCCGCTTCAGTCCAGGGTCTTGAACGCACACAAACCGCCAGGGCTGTTTGTTCGCGCCGCTGGGGGCGGTGCCGGCGGCCTGCACGCATGCGCGAATGGTGTCTTCCGAGACCGGGCGATCCGAAAAGAAGCGGACGCTTCGGCGGGTGTTCATGCGCTGGTGGAAAGCGCGGGCGGCAGACTCCGCGGTCTGGCCGGTTGGCAGCGGACCGGGTGTGAACGGGATGACGGGATGGGCGTGGCTGGACATCGACGGTCGATCGTAGATGCTGTCGCCGAGTGTGAGGATTCCGTCGATCGGGGCGATCAGAGTCGATCACGAAGATCAGCCGCGTCGGCGATTCAGCAGCAGTCGACGGCACCAGAGGCCCCCGGCCAGGAGAACTACGGCCGACCCGGCGATGACCAGCGGGTGAACGCCGAAGGCGGTCGAAGTGGGTGTGCTTTGGCCGGGCTGCGGGGCGGGAGTGCCGGGAGTTTCGGGCGTTGCCGGGGCCTTAAGTGCGATCACGGCGGCCTCGACCCGGGCCGGCTCGAACTCTGCCGCGGAGCTGGTCTCTGACCATGTGCACTCGACCAGCGTGATTGTCACGTCTGGGTCGGGATGGCGGGAGGTGACTTGCACGGCTCCTCGGCTGCAGTCGCTCGTGGCATAGGTCGAGGTGAACCACTCGGACGGGTTGATGTCCTGAGCCCGCATTGAGAGCACGCGACGGTTCGGCCGGTCGTAGAGCACCTCGACCGTGCGATCGATTTTTTCCGGGCCGCTCCAGCGGTCGAGCTCGGTGCTCGGGATCTCGCTCAGCGCGAGCTTTCGGCTGCCGCGGGGGAGCTGGAAGACGATCTGGAAGACCCCAGCTTGATCCGTCGCGCGAACATCTCGAACCGCGCCTGCGCTGCGATCGAGCATGATCATGAGCATGCGGGTTGGGAGCGGATCGTCGAGAGGCGTGTCCAGCCCGGAGTGTGCGCTCGGTTCGAAGCGGAGTCCGCCAGGCGAGGGCGTGCCGGCAAAGGCGAGGCCCGCCGGGTTTCGTCCGAGGACATTGTTCATGCCCTCTCGGAGCACCCACCATGCGCCGGTCGCGAAGTCCAGGCGGATGATGGTCCGGCTCATGCCGACGGCGTTCTGGTAGGAAAGGGTGAGTGATCCCTTGGTGGGGAACTCGGCCTTCAGCTCATTGAGCAGGTCCGATGCGATGGGAAGCG
>DHLW01000029.1:38339-41613 GCA_002405485.1 Phycisphaerales bacterium UBA4658 | reverse complement strand
ATGCGATGGGAAGCGGCGGGGGGGACGGGGATGAGCGGTCGGCCTGGGCGAATGCGGCGGAGTTCAACACCACCGCAGCCAGTATGGCACATGCGGTCATCAGTTTGAGCATGGCTCACCCGTGGGCTGACCCATGGAACCCTCTCCGCCGAAGGTCTCGTCCAAACGATCGGTAGAGCAGCACACGCCATTCTGAGAACATCCAACGGCAATCCAGCCGGGGCCGGGGCTTGCTTCTCCCGGGGGACACGGAGAGGTCAGAACATTGCAGAGCTTGAAGCACTTTCGATTGACGGTGTCGCCACCGCCAAACTCTTTGCCGCCGCCCGTGCGCGGCGTTGTTGAGAATCCGATATCGCAGACCTTCGCGCCCTTCTTGCAGAAATCTGCGCCGGATCCGCAGCCGGAGCGCTGGGGGGAATAGCACTGTGCGGAGGCGGGCGCGAGCCGATTGGCAACGATCGCGACGAGCACTGCGGCGAGGGCGAGAGTCCGACTCATGAACATGCTCTTTTGCTACTTGCGAGCATCCCAGCCGGCGGTGCCGTACCACGTGGACACGACGGGATGTCCGATGTTGTTCTCGCGGAAGTCGAAGGCCAATCGGAAATCGGTGCAGCGTGCGTGCAGGGCGGAGCCATCGCACATGACAACCGGCCATTTGGGAGGATCAACAGTCATGTACGTCCAGAGTTGCAACTCGCCGCCAACACTGTCGCCGTGTTTGACCATCATGCCCTTGATCGCGGGAAAGAGCACTTCGGCATCGCGAACGAAACGAGAGCGGGCGAACTCGGGCGGAACGGTGCGGCCGGGCGACATTTGGGCCGAGTTTCCGACAAACGCAGCTCCGAGCAGAAAGCGATGGACGCCGCGACGCGACACACCATCGGGATCCGTGGCCAATCGTGCATTCGGAGTATTCAGGGCCAGGTACCAGTTGAGCTTCGCCGAGCCGAGACGTTCGTCGGCGAGCGGAAACGCGCCGGAGTGGTCGGCACAGTGAGTGAATACAAGTTGCGCGTTCGATCGAAGCTGGGCGGTCTCGCGTGTCAGCACCGCGGACTCGCGCACGCACCGGATCTGGGGAATCGCCAAGCCGATCAGCACCATCACGATCCCGATGCAGAGCACGAGTTCGACGAGCGAGAAAGCTCGTGCATGCATGCGTGAATATCCCTGAGGGAAGTTCATCGGTGGAGGGGGACCGAGGATCGCACCCCACGATGGAGTTTATCGTCTTTTTGTTTTTCTCGCGTCAACTCTCTTCATTAGAGAGAAGCAGCAGTCTCGTGTTCTGAGAGTCAGACATCGTGGCTGTAGTTCGGCGATTCCTTGGTGATGCGGATGTCGTGGGGGTGATTTTCGACAACCGTGGCGCTGGTGACGCGGACGAAGCGGGTGTTCGTCCGGAACTGCTCGATGGTGGAGCAGCCGCAGTAGCCCATGCTGGCGCGGAGGCCGCCGACCATCTGGTAGACGAACTCGGCGAGGGGGCCGCGGTAGGGGACGAGGCCCTCGACACCCTCCGGGACGAACTTGCGTTTGCGTTCTTCGTTTGCGACCGATGCTCCGGAGGCGTCCTTATGTTGGCCGTAGCGATCGGCGGCACCGGCCTCCATGGCGCCGGCGGAGCCCATGCCGCGGTAGCTCTTGTAGCGACGGCCGGCGGAGATGACGAGCTCGCCGGGGGATTCATCGAGTCCGGCAAAGAGCGAGCCGAGCATGACGGAGCTGGCTCCGGCGGCGAGGGCCTTGGCGATGTCGCCGGACTGGCGGATGCCGCCGTCGGCGATGAGGGGGATGTCTCGACCGGAGAGGGCGATGCCGTGGAGCCCGCCGAGGATCGCGGTCATCTGTGGGACGCCGACGCCGGTGACGACGCGTGTGGTGCAGATGGAGCCGGGCCCGATGCCGGCCTTGACGGCGTCCGCGCCGGCCTCGGCGAGAGCGCGTGCGCCTTCGGGGGTGGCGATATTGCCGGCGATGACCTCGACGCCGTCCTTGCCCCAGCGTTGCTTGATGGTGCGGACGGTGCGGAGGACATTCTCGGAATGGCCGTGGGAGGTGTCGACGACGATGACATCGGCTCCGGCGGCGAGGACGGCCTCGACGCGTTCGTACTGGTCGACGCCGCAGGCGGCGCCGCAACGGAGCCGGCCGCGCTCATCGACGCTGGCGCGTGGGAAGTCGGCGAGGCGGTCGATATCGCGCTGGGTGATCATCCCGGCGAGGGTGCCGTCGGGGTTGGTGAGGAGGAGTTTCTCGACCTTGTTCTTGTTGAGAATTCGGCTGGCTTCCTCGAGGGTGGTCGCGGGGGCGGCGGTGATGAGCCGGCCGTGGCTCATGACCTCGCGGATCGGAGTGGATTCGTCCTCGACGAACTTCAGGTCGCGACGGGTGAGGATGCCGATGACCTTGCCCTTGGTGCGGAGCTTGCCCGAGGCGGCGGAGGCGTCGCTGGTGATGGGGAAGCCCGAGACGTTGTGCTCGCGCATGAGCTTGCGGGCGAGTCCGACGGTGTCGTCTGGCCCGAGCGTGATGGGGTCGAGGATGACGCCGTTGGCCGAGCGCTTGACCTTCATGACCTCGCGGGCCTGGGTCTCGATGGGGAGGTTTCGGTGGATGAACCCGATGCCGCCTTCCTGGGCGAGCGCAATGGCGAGGGCCGACTCGGTGACGGTGTCCATCGGCGCGGAGATGAGGGGGATCTTGAGCCCGATGCGCGGGGTGAGCCGCGTGGACGTGTCGGCCATGGCCGGCATGACGTCGCTGTAGCGCGGGAGCAGGAGCACGTCGTCGAACGTGAATCCCTCGGCGATGATCTTCTCGGCGATGGTGGGGAACGCCTGGGACGACCCGGAACCGGCCGCGGAGGACGGAGCGGACGCCTGAGCGGAGGACGGAGAGACGATGCCGTTGGTGGCCATGCTCATTCAAGGGTGGGCGGGGCGGCAAGTCAAATCCGGGTGTGCCGCCGGGCCCAAGAGGTCTTGAAAACCGGCGGATCAGGCGGACGGACATTCGACCTGTGACCGCGACCCGCACACGATCATCCGAGGGTGGGTCCGAGGTCGGGTGAGTCCGCACGAAGGAGCGCACATGCCAGCCAAGCCATCATCGACCGGCGCGACGTCCAAGCGCGGCAGTGCTCCCGGGCCCGGCGCGGCCGAGCGTGCCGACGGGAGCGCGTTCGCGCTGCCGACGTATCGACTCGAGTCGAGCGAGGCGGGCGCTCGGGAACGCCTGTGTGCGACCGAGTGGCTGCTGACCA
>DHLW01000029.1:2042-38135 GCA_002405485.1 Phycisphaerales bacterium UBA4658 | reverse complement strand
CATCGGCGCCACCATGCCTCCGGTCGGGCGCGTGGCGACGCTCAACGCAACGGTGGACGCGGTGATCTTCGGTGACGGAGCCGAGGCCGAGCGGGTCGAACTGAGCACGTTCGTGTTCGTCGGCGGCGCGGGCGAGGATGTGACGCATCCCGATGGGCTGTCGCGGCTGGTGCGGTTCGAGAAGGACCTTTCGTGCCGCTGGGTGTATCGCGCACGGGCAAAGGGGGAACGCGGCGGCGAGGTGGAGGTCGTTCGCGAACTGGTGCTGCTTGACCAGCAGAATGCGGCGCAGGTGCGCTTTGCGGTGCGGCGACTGTCTGGTCAGGCCAGTGTGCGTCTGGAGGTTCGGCCGCTGGTTTCGCTGCGGGACATGCACGCGATCCAAAGACGGGATCGGTGTGACGCGTTCGAGGTGTCCGAGGTGTCCGGTGGAGTGAAGGTTCGGCATCCGCAGTCTCCGGTTCCGGTGTATCTGATCAGTGCGGGCGGCAGCTTCCAGCGCGACCACCAGTGGTGGAACCAGTTCGGGTACGGGATCGATCGGGAGCGGCAGCAAGAGCACGTTGAAGACCTGTTTTCGCCCGGAGTCTTCGTGTTCTCGATGGGCCAGGAGCAGCAGGGGGGGGTGATCGTGCAGGCGGCTCTGGAGCCGATCGCGGTGGCCGACGCGGAGGCGTCGATGGCCCGAAAGCGTGAGCGACTGGCGAGGATGCACGCGTCGGCGACGGCGTCGCGGAAGGACGCGCCGGGGTCGCAGGACGCGGAAGCGATCGCGGCGCTGGTCACGGCGGCGGACGCGTTCGTGGTGAGGCGGGCCGCGCCAGATGGGTCCGGGCTCAAGGAGTCCTCGATCATCGCGGGGTATCCGTGGTTTGCCGACTGGGGCAGGGACACGAGCATCGCGCTGCTCGGATTGCTGATTGCGACCGGGAGGTTCGATGAAGCGCAGCAGACGCTCTCGGCATTTGCGAGCCACCGTCGCAACGGCATCGTGCCCAACGTGTTCAACGACCAGACCGGCCGCCCTGAGTACAACACGGTCGATGCGTCGCTCTGGTTCATTCTCGGGTGCTGCGCGTACTTCCGCGCCTCTCAAGATCGCGCGGCGTGGGATGGACGGTTGCTGCCGGCGTGTCTGGACATCGTGGGGTGGTACCGCAAGGGCACGGACTTCAACATCGCGATGGACCCTCAGGACAAGCTCATCACCGCGGGCACGAGCGCCACACAGCTCACGTGGATGGACGCCAAGCGCGACGGCGTGGCGTTCACACCGCGGCACGGAAAGCCGGTTGAGATCAACGCGTTGTGGTTCGCCGCGCTGCAGGAGCTGGCCCTGGTCACGCGAGGCGGGGACGGGGCGGCCTCGGCGAATCTGCGAGATCTCGCCGAGGCCGTGGGCAAGAGCGTGCGGACTCGGTTCTGGAATCCGGAGATGGGTTGCCTGCATGATGTGCTGGTTCCGAGCGCCGAAGGCGCGGGATGGAAGGCGTCGTCGGAGATCAGGCCGAATCAGGTCTTTGCGGTGAGTCTGCCGCACTCGGCGCTCACGCCCGAGCAGCAGCGGAGCGTGCTGAGCGTGGTTCGCGAGAAGCTGCTGACGCCGTATGGCCTGCGGACGCTGGCGCCTGGGAGCCCGGGGTATCAGGGTCGATATGACGGGGACATGTGGTCGCGTGACCGGGCCTATCACAACGGCACGGCGTGGCCATGGCTGCTGGGGCCATACGCCGAGGGCGTGCTGCGGGTGGGCGGGTTCAGCGAATCGTCGCGGCGCGAGGCGCACGGCGTGCTCGAGCCGCTCATGCGTGAGTTGCTCGGGCGATCCACGCGGACGTCGCACCTCGGGTGCATCGGGCAGCTTGCCGAGGTCTATGACGGGGATACGCCGCAGCGGCCTCAAGGGTGCACGGCCCAGGCGTGGAGCGTGTCCGAGGCGCTGCGGGTGATGCTGATGCTGAAGGGTTCGGCGTGATCAGGCGCGAGTCGCGCGGGCGCGGTTCTGAGCCCCGGGCGCGTGCGCGGGGACCACGGCATCGTCCCCCACGATGAATACCTGGTCGTGCACTGACGGCGTGACGACCGCCGTACCCGTGAACGATCCGAACGCGGGCAGTACGCCGAAGCGACCCGAGAACCAGAAGCATGGCGTGCGCAGCGAGCGCGAGCCGCGAGTAAGCCGGACGGCGGGATGCACGTGGCCGGCGAGCACGAACCTGTCCCGGTCGTGCTGAGCGGCTTCGGGATAGTGGGCGAAAGCGATGACGCCGTCATCGGGTTCGGCAAACGGCTCGTCGGCGACGCGGAAGCCCCATTCCTCCGGCGGATCTCCTGCGTGCGCGTCGTGGTTGCCCCGGACGAGCACGATGTCGAGTTCGGCGTGACCGGTTCGCCAGCGGGTGATGGTGTCGATCGTCTGTTGAGCGCGGGCGGTGCGAGCATGGAGCAGGTCCCCGAGCATCACCAGCCGGTCAGTCGGAAACTGGAGCAGCGCTTCCGAGAGCCGCGAGAGGTCGGCGCTGGTGCACTCCTCGGGCACGGGAACGCCGGCATGCCGAAACGCCGCGGGTTTGCCCAGGTGCAGATCGGCGACCAGGAGCGTGCGCCTGCGGGCCCAGTACGCAAGGCGCAGCGGCGAGAGCGTGAAGCGCTCACCTGCCCACTGAACGTGTGCGCACGGAGTGTCCTGCACGAGTCGAGCTCCTTCGGGCGATGCTGCCGCCCGAGCCGCGTCCAGACGCCTTTCGCGGGCGGCCGGACGGCTCGGATTGTTCGAGCTCCAGGGCCATCTTGGCCACCATGTCCGACCACTTTTCGGTGCTGACGGATGTGGCTCGCAGGTGCTCGGTCCAGAGCGGAAAGGCCAAGGGTGGCAGGGCTGCCGGAGCGTGATGCACGATGGTCTGTTCGGTCATGCGCCGCAGGGCGGCGTGGATGCGGCCGAGTTCGAGCTGGGAGTGGAGGACTTCCTGCCGGGCCTGCCGGAGCAGGAGATTCCCGGGATCGAACTCCTCGAAGACGTCGAAGAACATCTCGCTGGAGGCCTGCAGGTGTCGCATGGGTGTGGATCGTCCGGGAAACCCGGGAACGATCAGGCCGGCGACCCTTGCGATGTCGCGGAACTGCCGTCGGGCCATCGACGACGAGTTCACGCACGCCAGCAGATCGTCGACAAGACCATCGGCGGAGAAGAGGGCGGGCCAGGATGCCGGCGGAATGTCGAGCGGCTCCTGTGAACGCAGCACCAGACCGTAGTCGTTGCAGTTGGCGGTGATCGTCGCCGGACGCAGCCGGGCGATGCGATGGGCCAGCAGCGCTCCGAGTCCCTCATGGGCCATACGACCCTCGAACGGGTAGATGAACAGGTTGAAGGCATCGGGCGTGTGGATGGTCTCGATGAGGAGCTCGTCCGGACCGGGAATGGCGCTGCGGAGGAGTTGAAGCTCGAGCAGCGATCGGACGGCGAGCATTTCCGGTCCGGTGAACCGCCCCTCGCGGGCCTCCCCGAGCTTCTGGCGGACCGCCGCGGCCAGTTGCGTGGAGAGACTGAATCGTCCGCCGTCCCAGCGTGGGATCACGCCGCTCTTCTTGTTGGTCCTTCGGACGAACACCGTGTTGTCGCGGACGCGGATGATCTCGAGGACTTTGCCGGCGAAGGCGAATCGCGCTCCGACCTCGAGCCGGGCGATGAAGCCCTCCTCGACGTGTCCGAGCGATCGGCCGGAGAGGTACTTCACCGCAAGGGAGGTTTCGCCCGTGATGGTGCCGATGGTCATGCGATGGGTTCGAGCAACGCGATCGGTGGCGACGATCCAGCGCGCGGGATGATCCGCGGCCGGGGCGAGGCGGGCGAAGTGGGGATAGGCCGTCAGAGCCGGCCCGCCGCGACGCACGAAATCCATGACCCAGGCCCACTCCTGATCGGAGAGAGCCGAGAACGCATGGGTGGAGCGGACCTCCTGGTAGACAGTGTGCTCATCGAATCCGGATGGCGACTCGGCGCAGGCGATCGTCACCAGGTGCTGCGCCAGCACGTCCAGGGGAGCGACGAGTGGCGGTCTGGACTCGATGCGGCGTTCCTCGGCGGCCTCTCGAGCGGCGGCGAACTCCACCAGTTCGAACGCGTGCGTGGGAACCCCGACCACGCGGCTCATGGCGCCCGGTTGATGACCGGATCTCCCCGCACGCTGCAGAAGGCGGGCGACGCCCTTGGGACTCCCGACTTGCACGACCTGATCCACCGGAGAAAAGTCCACGCCCAGATCGAGCGAGCTCGTGCAGACGACGCACCGGAGCTTGCCGGAGGCGAGCAGTTGCTCCACCCTTTGCCGAAGACCCCGGTCCAGAGATCCATGATGCACCGCGACGCTTCCGACCAGTTCGGGGTCGCTGCTGAGCAGTCGTCGGAACCAGATCTCGGCCTGCGCGCGGGTGTTGGTGAACAGCAGGGTCGATCGTGAGGAGCGAATGCGATCGAGCACCGCGTCGACGCTGCGCGTTCCAAGATGGCCTGCCCAGGGGAAGCGTTCGATATCGGCTGGAATGAGCGTCTGGATGTGCACGGACTTGGGCAGCTCGCCCCGGATGAGCGACCCGGCGCACATGCGGGAGGCTCCCAGGAGCACGTCGCGGGCCTGTTCGAGGTTGCCGAGCGTCGCCGAGACTCCCCATGTGCGGAGCGCGGGGCAGAGCGAGCGGAGCCGCGCCAGGGCGAGCTCCATCTGAACGCCGCGCTTGGAGCCGATGAGTTCGTGCCACTCATCGACGACGACGCAGCGGAGAGACCCGAGTTTCTGGCGCCAATCGGAGTACGAGAGCAGCAGCGTGAGACTCTCCGGCGTGGTGACCAGCGCGGAGGGGAGGCGGTCCTTCTGGCGGCGGCGGAGCGCCTGCGACGTGTCGCCCGTGCGGGACTCGATCGTCCAGGGAATGCCCAGATGCTCGATCGGCTCGCGGAGAGAGGTGAGCGTGTCGTTCGCGAGGGCTCTCAGGGGCGTGATCCAGAGCACGCGCAGCGGCTCGCCTTCGCCGGCGGGGCGGAGGGATCGGCGCGACCGCCTGGGCCGAGGCAACGAGGACGTTTCGCCGCCGCTGGCTTGGAGCTCATGGAGACGCTCCAGCACCGGACCGAGCCACGCGGCGTAGGTCTTGCCAACGCCAGTGGGAGCGTTGATGAGCCCGCTTTGACAATCGAGATAGGCCTGCCAAGCCCGGATCTGAAACTCGAACGGCGACCAGCCGCGGGACGCGAAGTAGTGTTCGACGGCGTGATGCACGTGGCTCCGAAGCGCGTGGCGATGACGACGTGAAAGACGGACCGAGGCGATGGTATCGACCTGGCCAACTCCCCGGTCCGATCGGGTTCCAGGGAGTACTCGGACCGTCGATGCCGAGCGGGTCGGGGATGGCCTGGCAGAGGGCCGGTCTGAGAGCAGGGGCGTGGAAGATATGGGATCTTCGAACCGGTCGGGATGCGCGGGCAAGGGTGGTTGCGCGGCCGATAGGGCGGGGTTGGGGGGATCGCGCGGCTCCGACCAAGCGCGGGACTTGACCGGCTCGGCTTGCCGGTCGATGACCTCCGAGCGTGTCACGCGCACACTCCGTCGCGGATCAAGGGGACGAGCCGGCATGACTTCAAGCCAGACCATCGTGATCGCCGACGACGAGCCCCCGATTCGTCTGGTTGTCGGGGAGAAGCTCCGATCAGCGGGGTTCATCGTGCATGAGGCGCGGGACGGTGAGGAAGCGTTGGAACTGATCAGAGCGCACGCTCCCGCGGGTGTCGTGACGGACCTGCAGATGCCATTCATGAACGGGCTGGAGCTGGCGATCGCGATGAAGCAGGATCCTTCGACGGCGCCGATTCCGGTGCTCCTGCTCACCGCGCGTGGGCACGTGCTGACCCCGGAGATGCTCGCCAAGACGAGCATTCGGCGCGTCATGAGCAAGCCCTTCAGCGTGCGCGACCTGCTCGCGTACGTGCAGAATGACCTGATCGTCTCGGGCCCGCTGACCAGCCCCCGGAGCATGAGCCAAGCCGCATGATTCCAGCACCTCCGCGTCTATCGATCACCGATCATCGCGGCCAGGCGATCCGCACGCTGCGGGAGCGTTGCCTGACGCTGGGCGTGCCGACATGGAGGTGCGACAACGCCGGGTTGATCGTGAGCGATCCCGAGCAGGGTGCGCCGGTCGGGCTGCTGTGGGGTTCGCGGTCGATCACGGGCATGATCAGCGCTGCGGTCCGCGAGGCGAGCATCGGCCCCGGTGCGACGGACCATCCCAGGATCACGGAGCTGTTCTCGGGTTGCTGGGCGATCCTCCTTCCGGAAAGACGCAGGCGCGACCGCACGGGGTGGCTGGTGGGCCTGGCGCTGTCTGTACAAGGACTGAACGCGGCGGAGTTCGACAACGCCTGCCAGAGTGCGGCCCTGGACGTGCACGCCATGCGCAGAGTGCTGACGCCGCATGCAAAGTACACCCACGCCTCGATGGACGCCCTTCGAGACGCGATGCTGTGGATGGTGCAGGACCTGCTGCACGTGGAGGAGAGCGACCAGACCGTCAGCGGATTCACCCGTCAGCTCTCGGACTGTTTCGAGACGATCGACCTGCTGTACGCGCTGGGCCGGAGCATGAACGAACTGACCCATCCGGACCAGTTCGTCGAGCATCTGTGCCGACGGGTGCGCGACACGCTGAACTTCGGATTCGTCGGGTCGTACTTCGCGGCCGGTGGCGCTCCGGGTGCGGGGATCGACGGCGCGCTGACGATCCAGGGAGACACCGGTCTGCGGCGGCTCCTTCAGGCCGAACTGCCGCGGCTGATCCAGAGACTCGATCCCGACGAGGGTCGGCTCATTCTGACGGAACTGTGCGGGACGCCCATTCCCGGCGCGGGACAGGTGCTCATGCACCCCGTGCTGCGGGCCGGGCGCCCGATCGGCGTGCTCATCGCCGGCGACAAGCACGGGGACGATCCGCAGGTGTCCAGCTACGACATCCAGCTCCTGGAGGCGGCGGCGGGCTACGCCGGCGCGTTCATCGACAACGCCGTGCTCTACGCGCAGCAGAAGGCGCTCTCGATGGGCACGCTGGAGACGCTCTCGGCGGCGATCGACGCCAAGGACCGGTACACCTGCGGCCACTCGCAGCGGGTCGCACTGCTCTCCAGGCAGCTCGCCCTCGCCGCCGGCATGAGCGAGGAGCAGGCCGAGCGGGTCCGCGTTGCAGGACTGGTGCACGACATCGGCAAGATCGGTGTGCCCGAGGCGGTCCTGACCAAGTCCGGGCGGCTCACCGACACGGAGTTCGACGCGATCAAGAAGCACCCGGAGATCGGGCATCGCATCCTGAAGGACCTGCCGCTCATGGCCGACGTGTTGCCCGGCGTGCTGCACCATCATGAGCGGTGGGACGGCCGTGGATACCCGCACAAGATCGCCGGCGAGGCGATCCCGATGCTGGCCCGGATCATCGCCCTCGCGGACACGTTCGACGCAATGAGTTCCAACCGCTCGTACCGGTCCGCCATGCCCCGGGCCCATGTGCTCATCGAGATCCAGAAGTGTGCGGGGACGCAGTTTGATCCCGCTCTGGCGAAGCTCTTCGTGACACTGGATCTGTCGGCGTATGACGCGCTGGTGCAGTCGCATCAGATCGCCGAGACTGCCGCCGCCGCCGCCGCCGCTTAGGGCGAGCAGTTTATTTGTCCTTGTCCTTATCAGCCTGCGCTGCGCCAGCCGTTGTGATCCCGAGCGAGTCGGTCACATCGCCGAGGAGGTCAGTCGCGGCGTCCAGAATCGGAGAGGAGACGCTCGACGTCGCCGTCTCAAGCGTCGCCAGCGTTTCCCATCGATAGGACCCGAGCACCGGACGCATCTCCCGCGGCTTGGTAAAGCCCTGTGGCGGGCTAGCGATGAGTGCGGGATCGGTGGTGATGGTGACGGAGCCGTTGATCGCCGCGTCGCCTTCGACGATGAGCGATCCGAAGAGGCCAAAGCCGTCGCCGATGCGTGTCCGGGGCGAGCCGGAGATGTGGACGACGCCTCGGATGGCCGGCTCGTAGGTATCGTCAAGCAGAATGTCGGATGTGCCCTGATACGGGGCAAGCAGGGGATTCAGGTTGGCGTTGATCGCCGACTCGGAGAAGGGTGCAACGGAGTTGCCAAGCAGGACGTCACCGCCCTCTGGCGCGCGCACGAGCATCGCGATGCCGCCGTTCTCGGGGTCCCAGAGGACGCGTTCGACGATCTCGAGTGTCGCGCCGGCTCCGAGCTCCACAAGCAGCGAGGCGTCGATCCGGCAGGAGCGAATAGTGAGCTTCTGTCCGGCGGGAACGGCGATGATGTAGGTTCCGGAGAGACTGGGTAGACCCCAAGGGTTCTGTGAGGGCGTCAGTGCGACGCGCTCGATCAGTCCTGACGTTGAAGAGAAGGTGATGCGGACCGCCGACGCGGAGAGCGCCGTCCACGCCGCGGCGTCTGGGAGCGCGATCGACTGTCCACCGGTCGTGATCTTGCCGGTCACGGTTCCGCGGCTGCTGAGCACGCCCGTGAGGACGCTGCCGTTGACCGTTGCACCGGTATCGATGCTCAAGCCCACGCCGGCCGAGAGCGGACCTGCGCCGGCCTGAACATACGCGTTTGCACCGATGGAGAGCGTTCCGCCCGAGTGCATGGGCCGCGTGAGCGCGTCCAGCGGGTTGATCGCCCCAGCGGTGAAAGCCATGCTGCAATAGCGCGTTGCGGATCCCGAGTGTGCGATGCAGTAGACGCGCACGCCTTCGGTGTCATCATCATCGAGATCGCCATCGACCGGATCGAGCATGATCGCGACCGCGGTCGCTGATCCGATCGCCATCGGCCCGATCGGGTTTGGTCCGGTGCGCCAGGCCGAGTGGGTGTTCATGTGATGCCCGGCGACCTCGAGCGCGCCGTGGGCTGCTGTCGTGGCGTGGTCCCACGCCCGATCACTCTGGGCGGCGCGCATGTTCGTGCGAGCCAGGATCGCGGCGGAGACGCCGACGGTCATGACCAGCACCGACGCGCCCAGCACGAGCACGTACGCGCTGCCTCGCCTGACGCGCAGGCGTGCGCTGCGGCGAAGATGTGCGGGTGCGGGTGTCATTCCGGAGGGGCGTTCATCAGGGGCACGGCGGAGATCATGTGCGGACCATCCGCGGGAGACAGACCGATGGTCGCAACCATGGCCCGGCCACCTGCAGCGTTGGCCAGATCGACGAAGCCGGTCGCGCTGCGGAGCGCTTCGGCGGCATGTTCCACGCCGCGCGGGCTCCGGGCGGTGACGCGGATGAGCTTGAGTCCGACGTCGGACGTGCTGGCGGCCAGCTTGCCCGTCGTCTGATCGAACCGGGCGAACGTCACCGAGACGCGAAGCTGCCATCCGGGCACCCGCGAGAACGTCGCTCCTTGAAGGACGAGGGCTGGTGATTCGGTGAGCCCTTCGTAGTCGTCCACGTCATCGAGTGTCGAGCGGTCCGTGCGAGACTCTCCGCCCTCGACCCCGAAGCCCGCCAGCAGCTCCGGATCGGTGTACGGCCGCTGCTGGATCTCGGCGAGCACGCCGCGGATGAGGGCGTGGCCGCTGCGCTGCTCGGCGAGGGTGAGCCGAGCCCGCGCTGAACTGCCCGCCGCCGCGAAGCCCGCGACGAGCATGAGCGCGACGATGACGATGCACATCGTCGCTTCGACGAGCGTGAAGCCCAGAGCGCGAACCGGCCGGCGTTGCAGGGTCATTCGCGGCTCCTTGGGGTTGGGAGCTGGCTGACCGTGTCGCCGCTGACGAGAAAGCCCAGGTCTGAATGCACGCGGTATGTCCACGTCGAGCCGGTGCTGGATGTGACGGCAAGCAGTCCCGACACCGGCTGATCCCGCTGCCCGGTGGCCACAGGCAGCTCGACCGGCGAGCGCATCGATCCGGGGGCTTCGATGACGAGCCAAACGGACTGGCCCGGATTGAGTGTGATCGCCGGGCTCAACTCGAATGTCGCGGCGGCGACCGCTGAAGCTGTTGATGTGATCGTCAGCGAACGGCTGACCAGCGCCGTCCCGCTCGAGGGACGATCGCTTGTAGCCGGGAAGACTCGAAGACGCATGGTGCCGCTTCTGCTGGCTCTGTACGGAATGACGATCTTGGAGATCCGATACGAGGCGATGCCGGGCACCTGCGGCGGAGCCCAGCTCTGGGCCGCGTTGATCGAACTCGTGATGGCCATGAAGGCGAAGCTCGGCGCGGCGTGGGCGCGGAACTCTTCGAGCGTGCGGTCGTTCGCCGTCGTCACGATGGGCGGCGGCTGCAACTCAATGCCAATCGAGAACGCATCGATCGCCGGCAGAATCGGACGAGCCTGCAGCCCCTTGCCGCTCCGCACCAGCGGCGAGCCGGCGACACCGGACCACTCGTACCGAAGAGTCTCCTCCGCACCGTCGCCGTCGCGGTCGGCGATCGTGAACTCCACGGAGTCCTCGCTGCGCTCGATGATCGCCGTCGCGGCCGCGACCTCGGCGTGCATCTGCGCGAGCACCCGTGCGGCGTCCCCGGCCCTCGCGTTGCTCTCGTTCCCCAGGTCCGCGGCTTGTGCGGACATGGCCAGTGCGACGCCCATGCCCGCCAGCAGCACCGACAGGATCGCCGTGGCCAACACGACCTCGATGAGCGTGAAGGCGCGCGCACGCGCGGCGGGATCATGGCGTAGCGACGACAACAACGCCTCCTATGCGATCGATCGAGACCGTGCGCGAAGCGCTCCCCGCCGCGATCGTGACGCTCAGGTCCTGGGACGGCTGGCCCCAGCCATCGAACACGAGCACACCCTGGCCATCGGTGGTCTGCACCCCAGTGATGCGGACGCCGTAGGGCTCCTCGGAAAGACGCACCGTGAACGGCGTGCTTGCCCGCTGCAGTCCCGGCTCCCCAACAAGCTCATAGGCGTGCGAGGCGGCGTTGATCCGGAGCGTCCGCGCATCGCCGGCGGCACGCGCCCGGGCCTGCAGCAGGTGCAGATCATGCCGCAGCCGGGAGGCCGCGAAATCCACGCGATACCTCGCCGACGTGGACGCGAATCTGAAGATCGCCACCCCGCTCCCGATCGAGATGATCGCCAGCACCACCACGAGCTCGACCAGCGAGAACGCCGGAATGAGAGTCGCCCGAGCACGCCGGACGGGCAGGCTCGGGCGGGAGTGGTGGCTCATGCTCATGCTCCGCGAAGGTGAGCGTGAGAAGCGGGGAGCGACGGGGTCAGTAGGAGTTGAACTTCTTGCCCGCCGTATCGGTCTGGCTGTCGGCCACGTTCGCCCAGATCTGGCCTGTGGTGGCGTCGTACATCCACCCGCCCGCGGTGCCGTCCGGTGTCGTACCGGCGGTGATCGTGTTCGTGCGGCCGGCGGCCGGTCCGACGTTCATCACGGGAATCGAACGCAGATAGGGGCCGTAGATGTGGGTGCCGGCGGTGGTGCCGACGGTGCCGTCGATGTCGGTCCTGCTGGTGAGCTTGGTGGCGAGGTCGGCGGCGGCGGGGAAGGCCCCGTTGTGCTCGCTGGCATACAGATCGATCGCCTTGCGGAGCACCGCGAGGTTGCCCGAGAGCGTGCTCTCGTTGGCGCCGGTGGCGCCGCGGCTCATCCGGGGAATCGCGATCGCCGCGATGATCCCGATGATCACGACCACGATGACCAGCTCGATCAAGCTGAAAGCGCTGCGACGGGAACGGCTGAGGGCAAGCATGCGACACTCCTGCGAACGGATCGGTCTTGGCGTTCGGCGAACGAACCGAACGCGTGGTCGCTATCGATCCAACGCCCTGGTCGCTTCAGTATGCCCAGTGTGAACATCTCGAGATCGAGGTTTTTCTCGCAAGAGGCCGCGTTGTCAGGACCGAGAATCCGGGCTCGCAAAGACCACGATCGGACGGCCCTGGCCGGACTCCATGGGCACGGCGAGCTCGCCCCCGAGCCAGGAGAAGATCGCCCGGGTTCCCAGGCCAATGCCCTGCTCGATCCGGAGGAGCGTGCACCCCGCGATGGCGTCTCCCGGCCGGACGCGCTCGCCGTTGATCACCGCCGCCGTCGGAACGCCCGAGGCATCGCGGACCACGAGTGTCAGCCGCAGCGATGGCGGCGAAGCGACCGGCGCCTCGGAACCGTTCTCGGACCTGATCTCAGGCCGTGAGTGGACGGGGGTCCACGCTGCGGGAACCACCATGGCCTCCGCGTGCACCTGGTCGAGTTCTCTCACGCTCGACGCAAAGGCATTGATCCGGTCGGCCAGCGACAGCGCTTCGCCCTGGCCCGTGCGTGCGGCGACCTGGCCCTTGACGCTGGAGCTCGCCGCCAGGAGGTCGGATTCATCGAGGACAAGCGGGTCCGCGGCATACCCGATCACGAACCGGTCCACCACGATCGCGCCCGCCGCCATGGCCACGAGCCCGATCGCGACCTTGTGCTTGGTTGAGAGACTCATGCCCACATTGGGCGATTCGAGCGGGCGAATGTCAAGGCGCGGAGCGATTCGAAACGCTCGGTTTGCCCGCAGAGCCGGCAGGGGCCGCATACCAGGCAAGGTCAAGCGTGTACGACGCCGGCTGAGTCCGGTCCGGCCCCTGTCCGCCGAGCGTCATCGACACCACCGCCGTGTCGCGGAGTGAGTCGTGCAGGGCGCCGACGAACCGGGTGATCCCGAGGTAGTTGCCCGTGCCCCCGACTTTGATCGGGATGACGACGGCCTTGGCGTGTGGTCGGGGCTTCTGCGGGGTGAGCAGCGTGACTGTCACCCCGCACCGATCGGCGATCTCCGCGATCGCGACAAGCCGGCTGTTGATCTGCCCGGCTGGTTGCAGCGTCACCGACTGCGCTGCACGTTCCTGCAGCGACTCCAGCGCTTCCCGGCTTTGCCGGAGCATGGCTTCCTCGGCGCGGGCCTGGGATTCCAGGGCGAGGGCAATGTCCGGGCCGGACTCCGTGCCTCCGCGAGCCAGGACCATCGGCCAGCACAAGGCCGCCGCGCATGCGCACGTGAGCGTCAGAGCCATGGCGACGCCCGCAGCATCGACGCGGAACGTCGGGGAGTGCGGCGAAGGAAGTCTGAGGTTCATGGACGATCTCCCGTCTTCCGGGCCGCGCCGTGAGCCGTCCCCGAGATCGCCAGCTCCAGCTCGAAGCGCGTCGTGAGCGCCTCGCCCACCCGTTCGGAGCGGGTGTCTCGCGCGGCCACGGAGTCGAACACCCCGAGCCGCTCCAGCCGAAGGACGTACTCGTACACCCGGGCGGGTGTCGGTGCGTAGCCGACGACACGGATGACGTACCGCTCCACCGCCGACCTGCGCTCCGCCGGCTTCTCCGCGCCCGACCCCGGCTTGGCCGGCGGTTCGGGAGCGACCGGAGCGATCTCCACGCTGTGCAGGACCGCGTCCACGTCCTCGGGCGAGTCCCCGATTCGGCTGGTCGTGAGCATCTTCAGAATGATCGACCAGTCCGGATGGTTGCCGATCACGCGTGCCGTCTCAACCCGACCGCGTGCGTCCTTGAGCAGGGCATCGACCTGCTCGCGAGCGCGGGTCGCGGCGTCGAGTCGGCGCTGCGCCCGCTCCTTGATCGCATCGGTCCGGTCAGCACCGAGCGATTCGCCGGGCAACTGACCGATGAGCGCAAGTCCCGTGACCAGCACGGCATAGGCGGTCAGCCCGCGCTTCCACGTGCGGCGACGCCTGGTGCGGACCTGCCGCTCACGGACACGCCGTGGGATGAGGTTCACGGCGCTCATGCCGCCGGCTCCTTGTCCAGGTGCAGCGCAAGACCGAGCGCAAGCACGTGCTCCGGGCCGGCGTCATCTGCTGAGGCAGCGCTGTCCGCGCCGCACACGTCGCTGAGGCGCACCACTCTGCAGAGCACCCCCGTCTGTGGCCCGAGGTGCTCCGCGACTCCGGGAAGGGCGGCGCCGGCGCCCGTCAAGAGCATCCGCGACATGGCGGCATCGAAGCGACGCATGGCGTACGCGGCGGAGAGCCGCACCTCCGCGGCGAGCGCGTCGGCGTGGCTCCTGGTCATCGCGGAGATGTCCGCGTTCACGTCGTCAAGATCACTCCGTCGCCGCGACGGCTGATCCGGCTCCCGCCCGACTTCAAGGCAGCCCACGCCGCGCAGCAGCACCTCCGCGTCGTCGGATGCGATCCCAAGCCGCGCCGTCACGCTTGCCAGGAGCCGGCCGACTCCCGATTCGCTCAGCTCGCGCTCGTAGACCACCGTCCGTCCAAGCGTGATGATGAGCGCCGCCGCCGAGTGCCCGATGTCGAGGATGCCGGCGAGCTCGGCAGGATCACCCAGCATCGGCGCCGTCGCCCTCGCGAGCGCTGTCATCGGCGCATCAAGCACCGTCACGTCCAGATCCGCCGCGGCCAGCACGTCGATCAGTGCCAACGCGTCCTCGTGCCGGCAACCGACGGCCATCGCGTGCGTGCCTTCCGCGGCTCGAGCGCCCCCGGGTAGAGCCCACCATGCCAGTTCGATCCCCGTTGGTTCGCACTTGCTCGCTCGCGCGAGTTCCTGCCGGGCGATCTGGTCCAGCGGCGCGCCGCTCGATGCCGGAGGAAGCTCCATCACGTTGGACAGCAGTTGTCCGCGGGGAACACACGTCACCACGCGGTCCCCGGCAAAGCCCTTGCGACGCAGCACTTCTGACAGTCGCACACATTCTCCCGCCTCCAGCGGCTGGCCGCACTTCAGACGGGGCAATGACGCGACGCGATAGACCCTCGGACCGGTGGCGCCAAGCTGCACCTGCACCGCCTTGACGCGGGTCGAGCCCACGTCCAGACCGATCGGACTCATCTTCGCTCGGCGATGAATCATGCGGCGCCTCCACCCGTGGTCGACGCCAGATCGAACAGCGGCAAGAACATGCTGACAGCGACAAAGCCGATCACGACCCCAAGTACGATCAGGATCAGCGGCTCGATCACCGAGGACAGCGACTTCAGGATCACCTCATTGTCCTCGTCCAGGAAGTCGGAAAGACTCAGCAGCACCGCTCCCATCGCTCCCGAACGCTCTCCTGAGCGGATCGCCTCCACGATGTTTCGGTCGATCAGCGGGGTGTTGTCGAGCGTCGCGGACACGCTCTCGCCTTTGGTCACTCGCTGCTCCACGCGCTCCAGCAGCTCCGCGTAGGCCCGGTGCCCGGCGGCCTGCCTTGTGAGCGTCAGGGCCTCAAGCAGAGGAACCTTTGCCTCCACAAGCACCCCCAGCACGCGGAGCACCCGCGCCGTCAGGAACGAGCGCACGATCTTCCCGAACTTGGGCAGCTTCAGCAGCACGGTTCCCGAGGCCGCTCTGCCCCGCTCGCTGCCGAGCCACGACCTGGCCCCTGCGATCACCGCGACCACAAGACCCAGCGCAAAGTACCAGTCGTTCCGAAGCAGGTGGCTGAGATCCATGAGCAGTTGGGTCGTCGGCGGCAGCGGCGAACCGAGGTTCTGAAATAGACCCTCGAACCGAGGCAGCACGAACAGCAGCATCGTCAGCAGCACCGCGCCCGCCACGCTGATCAGCAGCGTCGGATAGACCATCGCGCCAAGGATCATCGCCCTGGTCTTGGACTGCTGCCGAGTGAGCGTCGCCAGTCGCCGCAGCATGGCGTCGAGCTGACCGCCGCTCTCACCCGCCGCGATCAGGCTCCGAGCCACCGCGTCGAAGTAGCTCGGGTGATGCTCAAGTGCCGCCGACAGCGACGATCCCTGTTCGAGCTTCAGCCGGATGTCCGCGACGGCGGACTTCCAGGGGCCGGGGCCGATCTGCGCTTCCAGCGACGCGATCGCATCCACCATCGGCGTGCCCGTCGAGACCAGGATCGAGAGCTGCCGCACGAAGCTCGACATGTCCCTCAGCCGACCCGAGCGACCACCGGCCCGTCGCGCGAAGGCATGCCTGGATGATCCGCCCGAGCCGCCTGCTGTCGCGCCGCGGGGTTCGGCGATCTCAGACACGAACAGCCCCTGCCGGCGCAGCAGCTCGGTGGCCTGCGCCGCGCTCTCGGCGTCGATGGAGTCGTTCACGAGGCGTCCCGACCGGTCATACGCCCGATACGCGAGCTTCATGCCGCCTCCTTCCGCCCGGCCCCGGGCAGCGGCGCGTCCGCCTCGCTGTCGTTCTGCGTGACGCGAAGCACTTCCTCGAGCGATGTCTTGCCCTCCAGGGCCAGCAGCACCCCTTCCTGCCTCAGCGTCAGCGCACCGCTCCGCGTGAGCTGCTCACGCAGCTCGTGCGTCGCCGAGCCGTGGTGGATCATGCGGCGGAGCTGCGGCGTCACCTCCATCACCTCGTACACCCCGCATCGCCCGCGAAAGCCCGAGTCGTGGCACTGCCGACATCCGGCGCCCTTTCGGAACGGGCGGCCGGCGTGCTCGCTCAGGCCGGCATCCTCAAGAACCTGCTCCGTCGGGAAGTACTTTGTGGCGCAGCTCGGACAGAGCGTGCGGGCCAGCCGCTGCGCCACCGCTCCGTTGATCGCGCTGGACAGCAAGTATGGCTCGATGCCCATGTCCATCAGCCGCGCCACCGAACCCGGTGCGTCGTTGGTGTGCAGTGTCGCGAGCACGAGGTGCCCGGTGAGCGCGGCCTGCACGGCGACCCGCGCGGTCTCCTGGTCGCGGATCTCGCCGACCATGATGATGTCCGGGTCCTGCCGCAGAATCTCCCGAAGCGCCCGCGCGAAGCTCAGCCCGATCTGCTCGCTCACCTGGATCTGATTCACCAGATCAAGCTGATACTCCACGGGATCCTCGACGGTCAGGATGTTCGTCTCCGGTGATCGCAGCAGGTCCAGCGCCGAGTACAGCGTCGTGGTCTTGCCCGAGCCCGTCGGCCCCGTCACCAGCGCAAGACCATGCTCGCACTCGAGGATTCGCTTGAACGCCTGCATCGCCTCGATCCGGAAGCCCAGGTCCTCCAGCCGCACCCGGAGATTCCGCTTGTCCAGGATCCGCACCACGATCTTCTCGCCAAGCAGCGTCGGCATGCTCGACACGCGCAGGTCCACCTCGGCCCCGTCGGCCACGATCCGCACCCGGCCGCCCTGCGGCAGGCGCTTCTCCGCGATGTCCATCTTGCCGATCACCTTCACACGCGACACGATCGCCGAGTGCATGCCGCTGGGCGGCCGCATCAGGTCTCGGAGCACCCCGTCCTTGCGGTACCGCACCCGCGTTCCCTTCTTGTCCGGCTCGATGTGGATGTCGCTCGCCTTCTCCTTCACCGCCGTCAGCAGCGCGACGTTCACCAGGTTGATGATCGGGCTCCCCGCAACCATCTTGTCGATGTCCGCCGCGGGGCCGTCGTCCACGCTCTCGCGTTCGACGACCTCCACATCCTGCTCGGCAAGCTGCGTCAGGAACGCGTCCACATCCACGTTCTCGCCCGAGTACTTCTTGATGTACTCGACGATGTTGCTCTCGATCGCCAGCACCGGACGGATCTTCAGACCGGTGAGCTGCCGAATGCGATCGATCGTCGGCAGACTCTGCGGCTCGGCCATCGCCACCGTCAGGGTGTCATGCACCTTGAACAGCGGGATCACCTTCAGCCGGGTCGCCTCGTCCGGACCAAGCACCTTCAGTAGCGCCGGGTCCACCAGCCCGTGACGAACCGTGCACCCCGGCACGCCAAGCGTCTGCGCCAGCGCCCGAACCAGCGTCGTCGCGGTGATCACCCCCTGATCCACGAGCATCTCGCCGAGCATCCGCCCCGCCTGCCGCTGATCCTTCAACGCCTTGTCGAGCTGTTCCCGCGTGATCGCGCCCTGCGCCACAAGCGCCTCGCCCACGCGCAGCCGCTTGCTCCCCCCGGCGCCCGATCGCGGCGGGCCTTCGCGCGACGCTCCGGCTCCCGCCGTCGGCGGAGTCGTGCCGGCAGAGTTGGTCTCGCCCGGATCGCTCACAGGAAACTCCGCACTCCCGACATCACGTCCTGATACTGCTCGAACATGCCCGCAAGGCCCGTCAGATCCAGCACCTCGCGCAGCGTCTCGTTCGCCCCGCACACCCGCAGCGCCTGACCGCTCCGCGAAAGATCCTCCGTCGCTTCCTTCAGCACCTCCAGCCCGCGGCTGTCCACGAACGCCACCTCCGTCGCGTCCACCACCAACCGGCCCAGACTCCGGTCGATCACCTCCGTGAGCTTGTCCTTGAAGCGGTCGGCGTCGGTCCCGACCAGCGGACCACGCGGCTTCACGACCGTCACCGCGCCTTGTCGTTGTTCCAGGATCTCCATGTCCGTGCGCTCTGGGTTGCCCGACCTGCCTGTATCACCTGGTCACTCGATCATGCCGACGTGCACGCTCCTGCACGCTTCCCTGCGAGGCCGCCACGCTCCCCGTGGCCCATGAGGTCATGCCGCTTTCGCCGGCAGGGTCATCGTGAACGTGCTCCCCTTGTCCAGTTGCGATTGCAGGGTGATCTCCCCACCATGCAGACGCACGACCTCGCGGGCGATCGACAGTCCAAGACCGGTGCCCGTGACCTTCTCGATGCGGGTGTCCCTTGCCCTGTAGAACCTCTCGAACACCAGCGGCTGCTCCTCGTCCTTGATCCCGATCCCGGTGTCGATCACCGCCACGCTCAGCTCGTTCCCCTCTCCACCCACGCGCACCGTCACCTCCCCGCCGGCGGGCGTGTACTTGATCGCGTTGCCCACCAGATTGTGCAGCGCCATCACGATCTTGTCCCGATCGCCATCGATCATGGGCCACTTCGGCGGAAGGTCGAACTTCAACCGGATGTCCTTCTGCCGCGCCTGCTCGGCAAAGTCGGCCCGCAGCTCCATGAAGATCGGCTCCAGCCGAACGTCTCCCCTGTTGATCTTCATGATGCCCGATTCGATCTGCGCCACGCTCAGCATGTCGCTGACCATCCGCTCCAGTCGGCGTGCTTCCTGGCTGATCACGTTCATCGCCGTCGTCCGCTTGTTCACGTCCTGCTCGGGATCTTCGAGCAGCTCGTCGACGTACAGCCGGATGTTCGTCAGCGGCGTGCGCAGCTCGTGCGTCGCGCTGGCGACGAAGCCGTGCCGGGATTCCTCCGCCACGCGCTGCTGCGTCACATCCTCGATGACGATCAGCGCTGAGGCATGGTCTTCGCGGCGCATCGGTCGGATGCTCAGCCGCAGCACGCTCCGCGCATGCAGCCCGCCGTCTCCCTCCCGCTCGATCTCCACCATCATCCGGCCGCGCTGTGCGGCGCCGCTTGAGGCCGAGCCGCTCGCCCCCGCCACCGTCCGCACCGCCTCCCGCGCTTTCACATCTGTCAGGAAGCACTCGACGTGCTTGCCGATCATCTCGTCGCGCTTGCTCCGCAGGAACACCGCCGCGGCTCCGTTCGAGTACCGGACCTTCATCTGCTCATCCAGAAGCACAAGGCCCTGCCACAGCGCGTCGCACACGCTCCCGAGCTCCCCGTCATGGCCGCGACGTCCCGCGATGGTCTGTTCCACCCGCTGCAGCGCAGCCCCGTCGCGAAGCGCCGCACGCTCGCGTACAAGCTCATTGAACGCCCGTGCCTCGGCCCCGAAGTCGTCGCTGACCGACAGCACCCCGGGATCGCGCTCCCCGGTCCCCGCCGCGGCCAGCGACTCGCTGATCGCGCCAAGACCCCGCAGCCGCCCCCGGACCGTGCGATAGAACGCCATCAACGCCACCAGCGCCGCCGCGCCGATGGCGCCGATCCCCGTCTGCATCCGCCAGTCCGCCAGCATGGTCACCGGCTCGCCGTCTTCCATCTCCAGAACCAGTTCCCCACGCCCCGCGATTCTCACTGGCGCAGCCGCTCGTAGCCGTCCGTCGCTCGTCCGCGTGACCTCCAGCTCCGTCACGTCCGCCCTGCCCGGCCATCGATCCGGGAGCGGCTGATACTCGCTGATGTCCTCCGGGCTCGCCTCCGCCACGATCGTCGACTGCGGCTCCGGGAGCGCGATCCGCGTCGATCGCAGGCCCTGTGTCACCGTCGTGCCCGCCACCAGCGTCCGAAGCGTCCCGAGTTCGTTGTCCGCCACGAGCGTCTCGGCACTGGCTGAGAGCAGCATCGCCGATGCGCGCAGCATCTGCTCACGCCCTTCACGCCGAGCTTCCGCATTCGTGTGCAGCGTCCACAGCCCGGCGCCGCCGACTCCGGCAAGCAGCACCAGCGCGGCGCCAAGGCCCGCCCCTGCGACCAGGGATTCTCCCCGACCGAGCACCCTCGATCCGAGTCCACTTTGCGGTCTTTCGCTGCTCACGTCGCGTCGTCCTCCAGGCAAGCGCGACGCCCGTGCGCTCGCCCGCATCGCTATCGACCCGGCAACTCGTGATCACCACCCCCCGTGCATCTCCATTCCACACCGCCGCGCGGCTTTTCCGATTGTGCAACCGCGCAGCGCGGAACTGCGAATCGGGCGGTCCGGTAAGCTGCCGGTGTCGCTTGGCCTGGCCCGCGCGTCCGCATCGCTTGCGAGCGATTGCTCTCAGAGCCATGCCGGCCATACGCATGGTGAGGGGGGGAAACTGGGTCTTTTCCGCGTACCATCCCCCTGAGTCTGGGAGGACCTTCTCGCCATGTTCGCACGGTTGATCCCCGCTTTCCACAGTTTCGCCGCCCGCCAGTTCCGACGCACCGCCGGCTCTCGCGAGCGCTCTCGCCCGCACGTTGCCGCCGAGCCATGCGCGCTCGAGGCCATGGAGCCGCGGCAGCTGTTCAACTCCGACCTTGCGATCTCCTGGGATCTGGACAACTTCAGACTCCCAGCCGTGCTCGTGCCCGGCGATCGATTCAATCCCGGCGGCGGAACCGGCCGGATCGAGGTTCCCCTCCTCGTGCTCAACAACGGTCCCTTCGCGGCCAACGGCACGGTGAACATCGAGTTCTACCTCTCCACCGACACCAACCTCTCCCCGGGCACCGACACCCTTCTCCGCCGATACACCGGCGAGCCGCTCTTCCTGGATCGATTCACGGGCGATCCCGACGACATCGGCGTCTTCTCCCCCGACATGTTCGTCCCCGCCGACACCACCCCGGGAACCTACTTCCTAATCGCCCGGCTCGTCGCCAGCAACAACAACATCCTCGACACCAACCCCTCCAACAACATCGCCGTCTCCGCCAGCGCCATCAGCGTGCAGCGGCGCTTCGGCTCCTTCAGCGGGCGAACCAATGTCACCATGACCCTCCTCGATCCCGAGGGCACACGCGTCTCCTTCTTCATGCGCGGCGGGGGCTTCGGCGAAGTCTCCGTCACCCCCGATGGCTTTGGCGTCTCCCTCACCAACTCCGGCAACACCTCCATCGTCGAAGTCACCAACTCCGGCGGCGACGGCCGCTACGACTTCGTCAGCGTCGCCGTCAGCGGCTCCATCGGCACCTTCAGCGCGCCAAACGCTCGCCTCCGCGGACCCATCACCGCCTCCACCGGGTTCGGCAACATCACCCTCGGCGACGTGCTCGGCCCGCGCACCATCACCGTTCCCAACACCAGCATCAACCCTTCCTTCACCTTCAACAACGTCACCAACCTCATCATCGACTCCGCCGTCGGCATCACCTCCGTCTCCGCACGCTCATGGGACGACACCGACTCCACACGCGACATCATCACCGCTCCGTTCCTCGAGGCCCTCACCCTCACCGGCGGCAACCTCGACCTTGATCTGCGGCTCACCGGGCGAACCGGCGGTCTGCCGACCCTTGGCCCGGTGAACATCAACGGCGTCATCAAGCAGGCCCTCTGGATCGTCGACGGCTCGGTCAGTTCCATCTCCGCCTTCGCCACCACCGTCAACTTCTTCGCCAACATCGTCGGCAACCTCGGGTCGATCTCCACCGTCCAGACCCTCCGCGCCAAGATCGCCGCTCAGTCCATCGGCACCATCACCGCGGGCCGAGACATCCTCGCCAGCCGAATCTACTCAGGGGCCGACCTCGGCGACGACGCCCGCTTCGGCGGCACGGGCGCAAACGCGGACGTCTTCCGCGCCGGGTCCATCTCCTCCATCAACATCGCACGAAACATCGCCAACGCCATCATCGGCGCCGGCTTCGATCCCGTCGACGCGATCGCTCGCAACGGCAACGACCGTATCCTCGGCGGCACGACCAGCCGCATCGGCCCGATCACCGTCGGCAACATCGCCGGCCAGCAGGCCCGCTTCCTCGCCGGCGCCTACGACGGCCCGATCACCTTCGCCGGCGTCAACATCGACTGGCGATCAAGCAGCCGCTTCCAGCTCTCCACCACCGGCCCGGCAGCCACGCTCCTGAGCACCTCCATCATCGGCGGGCCCGAGACCACCGCCACCATCACCATCCGCTTCGATTCCACCAGCGTCATGTCTCTGGTCGGCATCGTCACCGGCACCATCCGCGTCACCGGCCCCGGCGGCTTCGAGCAGCTCGCCCGTCTGCAACTCAACGGCAAGTCCTTCACCACCGGCACGAATGGCGCGTCAGCCACCGCCATCTTCCTCGTCACCCTCGCCACCGCACTCGACGATCCCACTCCCGGCCAGTACACCCTCGCCATCACCGACCTGACCGCCCAGGATGACCGAGGCAACTTCGCCATCCCCGGCATCTTCGGCAGCTTCAACGTGCCGTGATCCCGTCTCTGCGGCTCAGAACGTCTTCGCCGAGCCGCACAGCGCGTGCGAACCAATGAACAAGGGCCGACGAAACTCGCCGGCCCTTGTGTCTTGTTTCAGATCCGGGCTCTTTGTTCAACGTCGCTGCGAATAAGCCTCAGCGCACGAACAACGCCAGTTCACGCCTTCGCCGGCTGCGCCTTGCTCGCCTTCACGGCGATCTCGCAGATCTGGTCGAACACCTTCGGATCGGTGATCGCCAGCTCGCTCAGCATCTTGCGGTTCAGCAGGATCCCCGACATCTTCAGCCCGTTGATGAACTGGCTGTAACGGGCGTTTCGCATGCGGCACGCCGCGGTGATGCGGGTGATCCACAGCCGACGCATGTTCCGCTTCAGCCGACGACGATCGCGGAACTGGTACACGCCCGCCCGAATGAGCGCGAACTCGGCCTTGTACTTGCTCTTGTGGCCCGAGCCGTAATACCCGCGGGCGCGGCGAAGGATGCGCTTGCGGGCCTGCGTGCGGGCGGCGCCTTTGCGAACTCGAGGCATGATTCAAACTCCGTCAATGCGTCCGATTCGGGGCGGCGGTTCAGCCGTCTTCTGGTCCCGGCGGACAAGTGGGGGGTGGGGATGCGAAATCGAAAATCGAAGAGCGAAAAGAATGCGGAAGCGACCAATGGATTCGGGTAAACCCCGAACTAGGCCTTCTTCACGCCGTACTTCAGGCCCGCCTTGGCGCGTTCGGCCCGGGCCTCGGCCTGAGCGGCCTTGCGCTCGGCGGGGTTCGGGTTGCGACGCAGGGCCGCTCGGGTCTGGTCCCGTCCACGCAGGCGACGGAACAGCAGCTTCTCCAGCCGCTTCGCCTCGGGGTTGGACATCATCTTGTCGGTCCGCAGGCGACGCAGGCGCTTGCTGCTCTTGTGCGAGCGCAAGTGCTTGCCGAACGCACGGTTATGACGAACCAGACCGGTCTTGGTGAGCCGGATCCGCTTCAGGCTCGACTTGTGGCTCTTGTTCTTGGGCATGCTTCGAAACCTCGCCTCTGTCCAGACATCGCCTGCTTGGGTAAACCCAGAGCACCGGACGGGCGCAGGCGTGCCCGGAGCCGGGGGAAGGGAAGGGTAGGCATTCACACCCCATCTGGCAATCGAGGCTCTCGACCGCTCCGCGTTTCGGCTCGAAACAGGACAGATCAGGGTCGGACGGGTCGCCCCATGGCTGGGCGTCGCTCACGGCGACAGGAACACGTCCGTCGCGCCCGCCGGGCTCTCGGTCCCGCTCAGCGGCCGGGCGTGGGTCGGGCTCTGGAACCGGGCGATCGCCTCTTCCAGCGCCTGCGGGAGCCAGATGTTGTCGGCACCCATCGGACTGCCCACCGGCGTGTTCACGCCCGCGCGAGAGACCACCGGATTCGTGAGCCACTGCACGCTGCCATCGTTCATGAGCACGTTCTGCCCGCGCTGCATGTGATTGTCGCTGTTGGCGATCGGATTGAACCACTCGCCACGCATCGCCCGCACCGTGACCGGCGAGCGATCGGCGAGGACGATGACGGTCGTCGGCTGGGTCCACCGCGGTCGCTCGGTCGCGAACAGGTTCTGATAGCTGTACGAGATCTCGTCGGAGTTCGACCAGTCGTCGGCCTTGGCCCGATCCTCGCTCCGGCAGGCCCGGGCGTTGCCGGGGCAGGCCAGGTCACTCGTCTTGGCATAGCTCGCCCGAACCATCGTGAACAGATTCGCGGAGTTCGATTCCTCGCGCTTGCCGATGTTCCACCACGATCGCCCCGCCGATGACTCTGACGCCATCGGCAGCAGCTCGCGATAGTCGCTCGCATACGCGGCGAACCCGCGCATCGCCCCGAACATACCGGCCTGGCAGGAGGTCGCCTGGGCCACGCCGCGCATCGCGCCCACCATCGGCGTGAGCACAACGCCGGTGATCAGCAGCAACGCCGCCACCGAGACCAGGTCCGTCACACGCATCGAGGGACGCCACCGCGGCTGCTCGGCGAGCGATCGCCGCTGGTCCTCCACGTCGATGCGCGATTGCACCATCGCCAGCGTGCTGCCCACCAGCGTCTCACGCTTCACCGGGCAGACGTCCACGTGCAGCGCGTTCAGCAGTTCGGCGTGCTCGCTGGCCCGCCGACGCACCCCGCCGGGACACCGCTCGGGATTGAAGCCGGCTTCGACGAGCGCCTCGAGTGCGTCATCATCGACAGGCGCCAGGGCTTCGGTCTCCAGCCGACGGGCCTGCACCACCCTCAGAATGGTCGCATCGATCAGGGCCTCATCCAGCTTGGATGCGGGCACGCACCCGAGCAGTCCCAGAATCTCGGCACATCGCCGGGCACGCTCACCGTGCGCGTGCGTGCACGCTTCGGCATCGAGCCCCTGTGCCAGGAGAGCCTCGATCGCCGCCGCGTCCGCGGATGAGAGCTCGATGCCCCAGTGCTCCGGCGAGCGGTCTCCCGCCGGGTTCGGCGGAACGGAGGCACTCGGGCTTTGACGTTCGCGTGGATTCATGGACTTACAGAGCGGGTGGATGATCGGAGCCGGTTGGCGGAGTGGACTGATCAGGAGAGGACAGACGCTGGGATTGGTATTTTTTCGCGAACGCGGCGACCGCCGAGTGCAATCGAGACTTCACCGTTCCCAAGGGAATATGCAGGGCGTCGGCGATCTGGTTGTAACTCATGCGCTGGAAGTAGGCCAGCAGAAGGATCTCGCGAAGCGACCAGGGAAGCGCATCCACGGCTTCCTGCACCTGACGGTTGCGTTCCTCGTCGCTCAGCGCCTGATCCGGCGGGGGGACGTCCACCTCCATGAGATCGACATAGGTGCGAGCCCCGGAATCGGACCCGCCACCCCCACCCCCGGAACCTGTCCCGGAGCCCCCGCCACCGCCCGCGATCGGGGCGGACAGGTCAAGGGTCCGTCGACGCGCACTTCTACGTAGCGCGTCCCGGGCCTTGTTCGCCGCGATCGTAAAAAGCCATGGCTTGAACCGCCGGGTGACGTCGAACGTGTCGGCCGATAAGTGCACCTGGAGAAAGGTCTCCTGGAACGCGTCCTCCGCCACCGCCCGATTGCCGGTCAGGCGAACCAGAAACCGAATCAGATCGTCGTGGTGGCGACGGACAAGCTGCTCGAACGCCGCGGCATCGCCCGATCGGTAGTTCTGGACCAGTTGTTCGTCGGTGATGGTGGCCAAGGCAAGTCCGAGAAAAGTAGCAGGTTTGACCGATCCTCAACCGCCCATGGTGCCGGGCATGTGAACAGACAGCGTACGACCATCGTCGGCCCCGTGTGTACCGGATGCCGTCGCCTTCGTTCGGGCATTCGACGTCGAATCCGAAACGCGCGCCCCCGGACGAGCATCCGACCCTCGACCGGAGTGCCTCCATGTCCAGTTCATCGTCTCCAGCCCGGGGCTCGGGAGTTCATGTCTGTTCGACCGGCACGTGCGGGTTGTCAAAGCCGGCGCGGGTCGGGTCCTGGATTCTGCAACTCATCGCCGCCGCGATCCTTGCGCAGACCCTCTTCTTCAAGTTCACGGGCGCGGAAGAGGCCCGGTTCATCTTTTCAACCCTGGGGGTTGAGCCCTGGGGTCGCTGGGCGGCGGGGGCGAGCGAGCTGCTCGCCGTGGCCTTGCTGCTCATCCCGCGAACGGTCACGCTCGGGGCAGGCTTGTCGGTTGCAGTCATGATCGGGGCGATCGGCGCGCATCTGGGGCCGCTGGGGATCAGCGTGAAGGACGATGGGGGGCTGCTCTTCGGCCTCGCGATCGTGGTATTGGTCTGTGCCGCGGCGGTGCTGGTGCTTCGGCGTGCGACGGTGCTCCGGTTGGTGCGCGATCCCCGAGGCGTGCTTTTCGGCCATTGATCGCGGGCGTCGAGTTTTCCGCTGGCGAGCGGGTGTGACCCCGCTAACATGCCCCCCGAGTCCGATTCCGCCCGCCCGCCCGGGCTGCTGCGGAGACGGTCAAGACGCCCGATTGCCTCGGCCGGCGCGCGGGCGTCCGGACCGACCAGGAGTGGATGCCGAATGTCGGTTCCTGTCAGCCAGATGTGGGCGGTCGCGAAGTACGTGATCACGCAGAAGCTCAAGCGTCGCAAGCGGTATCCGCTGGTGATGCAGCTCGAGCCGCTGTTTCGGTGCAATCTGGCGTGTGCTGGGTGCGGAAAGATCCAGTATCCGGCCCACATCCTGAAGCGTCAGCTCCCGCCCGAGCAGTGCTGGAAGGCCGCCGAGGAGTGCGGCACGCCGGTGGTGGCGATTCCGGGGGGCGAGCCGTGCCTGCACCCGCAGATCGGGGAGATCGTTCGCGGGCTGATCGAGCGGAAGCGCTTCGTGTACGTGTGCACCAACGCGCTGCTTCTGAAGCAGCGAATCGAGGAGGGGGTGTTCACGCCGAACACCCGCCTGAGCTTCAGCGTGCACATGGACGGGCAGGAGGAGCACCACGACTTCGCGGTCTGCCGGGAGGGGACGTACAAGACGGCGGTGGAGGCGATCAAGTTCGCGGTGGACCGCGGGTTCCGGGTGACGACGAACACGACACTGTTTGACGGTGCGGATCCGAACTCGGTTCGTGCGTTCTTTGACGAGATGATGGGGCTTGGGGTCGAAGGGTGCATGGTCTCGCCGGGGTACGCGTACCCGAAGGCCCCGGACCAGAAGGCCTTCATGCGGGAGCGGGCCAAGACCAATGAGTTCTTCCGCATGGTGCTGAGCAACCGCAAGAGCGGTTGGCAGTTCAATGCCTCGCCGCTGTTCCTCGAGTTCCTGATGGGCAAGCGTGACTATGAGTGCACGCCCTGGGGCCTTCCGACGTACTGCATCTTCGGTTGGCAGAAGCCCTGCTACCTGCTGCAGGACGGGTATGTAGACACGTTCAAGGAGCTCATGGAGACGACCGAGTGGGAGCGCTACGGGCGAAAGAGCGGGAACACCGCCTGCCAGCAGTGCATGGTGCACTGCGGGTACGAGCCCTCCGCGGTCGACCACACCTTCAGCTCCCTTGGCGGATTCCTGGCGACGGCCAAGGCCACGCTGTTCAACGCCTATCGCGACCCCGACGCGGAGCGCATGCTCGCGGCGGAGGCCGGCAAGCCGCACGGCCCGCTCGTGCAGCTCGGAATCAGCGCGGGGACCAAGAAGCCGCAGGCCGCGGGTGCCGAGCGTGACAACGCGACCGTCGGCGCGGCGTGAGGCAAGGTCCGGCATGGCGAAGGTCAAACACGCGCTCACGCTGGAATGGGCCGATTTCGACGTCGAGCCGACCGACGGCGTCGTGGATCAGCCGACCCTGGACGACGTGGAGTCCATCGTTCGTCATCTGGGATTGTGCTCGACGGGGTTTGTCATCCTCCGCAGGGACGACCTGACCTACATCCAGACCACATTCCGCGAGCTCGACGATCCCGACGAGGGGCTCATCGTCGAATGGCAGGACGGCGGCACCGACAGGCACTTCGAGCTTGATGAGCCGTACGTGAGCGTGGATCGCGCCGAGGCCCTGTTCCGCAGGTTCTTTCAGGAGCCGGAGTCGGTCGCGTCCGGCGGTCCGTGGAAGCCCATGCGCGTCTGACGGCCGATCGACGGGTCATGTGCCTGCTGAGAGCGTTGATCAGACGATCTCCCCGATTTCGCGGTGCATGCTCACGCCGGTCTGCGGCCCGAACAGCCGAAGCCCCTCGGCGCGGAGCGCCGGCGCGTGCTCGGCGACGTACCGATCGAAGAGCTCGCGCGTCGAGAAGATGTACTGCGTCATCACGCGAGGGCGACCCGCCGGATCTGGTTCAAGCTTGACGATCATCGCGGTATGCGCCCCGCCGGCGATGACCTGATCCACGTGTCCGTCCTCAAGCCACGAGACGTAGCGATCTCGTGCCTCATCTGAGGGCAGTGTGGCGACGACCATGTAGCAGATGCGAGTCATGGTGGAAACATCCCAACCGCTCGCACGCCTCGGAACGAACGAGCTCGGACCTGAGTCTATTGGGCCGGGGGCGTCGGAGCGGGAAGGGCGAGTGACCGGACCGGGCCGGTGCGGGCGAAGCGGTCGACCGCCTGCACGGCCACGCGCGTGAGCGGACCCGCGGGGGCGGCGGGCGGCACTGAGAGTTCCCGAGCGTCGCCGGGGAGCACGCGCATGGACCAGGAAGAGCCGTACCGCGTCCACACACACCATCGAGATGGAGTCTCTCCGCGGGGGCTCATTCGGATGGTCGGAGTGGCGCCGGATGTGTCGATCGCAACATCCGGGGAGCGGGGTCGGGGGCCGACGGCGGACCAGGGCATCTCCGGCGGCAGCGCGGGCTGCGCATACGGGCCTTGCGCCAGTGCGTCGGCAAGCCCGCGACGGTTGTTGACGATCGCGACCGCGCTGAAGTGGATGTTGCCCATTGCGCCGGGCGAATGGGACGGATGTGCCCCGGTCTGGTCCTGAAGAACGCGAGTCTCGCGGGTGCGAGTGATCTGGTTCAGGAGTTCTTCCGCCGACCAGGACTTTTCGTCATCGGGCCTGGCGGTGATGCGGCTGGCGTAGTTGCCGACGAACACGTGCCGCGGACGATCCGTGGAGACCTGCGAGAGCCACCAGCTCAGCAGTGCGGCGTAGGGCTGGGGAGAGTCGATCTTCCAGTACAGTTGCGGCGCGAGGTAATCCAGCCAGCCTTCACGCAGCCACCGTGCCGAGTCGGCATGCAGGCCGGCGAACGCGTCGAAGCCCTTGACGCCCTCGGGGTGATTGGGCCGCCAGATGCCGAAGGGGCTGATGCCGAATCGCACGTGCGGTCGCTCGGCTTTGACTCTGGCATGGGCCTCCTGAACGAAGCGGGTGATGTTGTCCCGCCGCCAGTCGTCGAGCGTCATGCCAGGACGCGTGGCGATCGCTTTGGCATATGACTGGTCGTCGGGGAAAGGCTGGTCCTTCTTGGGATACGGGTAGAAATAGTCGTCGAAGTGCACGCCGTCGATGTCATAGCGCGTCACGACGTCCATGATGACGCGGAGCGAGTGCTCGCGGGCGTCGGGTTCACCGGGATCGAGCCAGAGGTAGCCGTCGTAGGTCCGGACGAGGTCTGGGCGGGTGCTGGCGATGTGGTCCGGGCTGATGGGCGATTTGGCCGCGGTGTGCCGAGCGCGATAGGGATTGAACCACGCGTGCACCTCGATGCCGCGCTGATGGGCGGCGTCGATCCACTCGCGGAGAGGGTCATAGGGTTCTGCTGGCGGAGCGCCCTGCGAGCCGGTGAGGAACTCAGACCAGGGTTCCAGCATGGACGGGTAGATTGCATCGCACGCAGGGCGGACCTGGAGGACGATCGCATTGAGATTCAGCCGCGATGCGGTGTCCAGGATGCGGTGCATCTCGCGTCGGTTGTCTTCCTGGGGCAAGGCGGGCTTGCTGGGCCAGTCGATGTTGGCGACGGTGGCGACCCACATCCCGCGAAACTCGCGCATCGGTGCGGGCGGATGGTCGCCGACCATGGTGCAGCCGGTGGGGGCCAGCAGCAGCAGAATCAGCACGCCCAGGGCGCGCAGGAACCGTCCGATGGAGAAAAGCGGCAACTCGGGAGCATCCATGCTCGGGTCCAGTGAAAGGGGTGGCGGAAAGGTCTGGAGGACGACGATAATCGACGTGGCCCGCCGCGCCAAGCCGGGATCGGGTGCTGGCGGGCCTGTGGAAGATCTGGGTATGGATCGTGCACGGACGGACGATTCCGGGCGATGCAATAGGTTCGCCAGAGCGTCGTTGAGCGGGTGCAGGACAGTCAACGAAGAGGTATTGGTGGACCGCCAGCCGTCTCAGGGAAGAGCCCAGAAACCCAGGCCGGACGTCGTCATGGCGACGCCCGGGGAGGGTGCGTCCCGGGATGAGCCGGCGTCGGCCGGGACGTTGGACGGGATCGCGGCCCTCCTGCAAGCCGCGGGGGCCGGCGACGAGCAGGCCTGGCGGACCATCGTCGAGATGTACGCCCGACGGGTGTATGCGCTTGCTCGATCTCGGCTTGGGGGGGCTTCAGGAGGGGTTTCGGCTGGTGTGAGTGGTGGGGTGGGGGGCTGGCAGGGTCGGGGTGGTCGGCTGGTGTCGGGTCACGATGCCGCCGAGGAGGTCACGCAGTCGGTGTTTGTCACAGTGGCAGCCAAACTCTCGAGCGGGGCGTACACGGAGCAGGGCCGCTTCGAGTCGTGGCTGTTTCGCGTCGCGATGAACCGGATTCGGGACGAGGTTCGGCGGGTGCGTCGGCATGCCACGCCGACCGATCCGGAGGTGATCGATGCCGGGGGCGGCGTGGTCGGCGTGCGGTCGGATTCCGGCAGCGGGCACGTCCAAGGTGATTCCCTGGCGGTGCTGCGGTCGGCGCTTGAGCACCTGTCGGATTCGGATCGTGAGGTCGTGGAGCTGCGGCATCACGCGGGCATGAGCTTCAAGCAGATGGCCGATCTGCTTGAAGAGCCGCTGGGAACGCTCCTTGCGCGGCATCATCGGGCGCTGCGAAAGCTGAAGGACATCATCACCGCGGCGGGCGCGACGCCCTCGTGGTTGAACGACTCGACGGGGAGTTCGTCATGAGTACGCGGGACTTCACATCCGATCGGCCCCAGGAAGACGCGGCGCATCTGGACGCTGACCTTCGCGCGGTGGACGCCGCGCTGCACTCGCTTGGGGAGACCGAGCGCGGGCAGGCGGATCAGGAGTTGGTGGATCGGATCATGCAAGCCTCCTTGCCGGTCGTCGGGCGCATGCGGACGCTGAACGCGTCGCTGAGCGAGCTTGGTGCGATGGAGCGGGCGAGCGGACCGAGGACGCTCGAGCAGGACGTGTTTCTCTCGAGTCGGGACAAGCTGCGCGAGTTGACCGACGCCCGGGTGCATGCCGTCGATGGCGGGCGTCGGGCGGTCGTTGCCGGACGCAGGCTGTCTGAGGGCGTGCGCTGGCGCCTTCGGGTGGCCGCGGTGTTCGGACTCTCGATCTCGGCGGGTCTGGCGGTGTGGGCGGTGCTTCGGCCCGGAGGTGGCGGAGTGGCCCAGCCAGAGAGAACGCCCGAGTCACTGAGCGCGGAGATCCGCGGAGAGATGGACCTGCTGTTTGCCGTGCTGGATGACCGGTCCAGCGGGGGCGAGCCGGCGGCGACGGACTCGGGAACCGACGTCGATGCGCAGTCGCTGGTGGAATGGCTGAGCGAGGGCGTGGCGTCATGATCCGAACGCGTGCATCCAAGATCGGAGCGGCGACGCTCATCGGTGCGGCGATCACGGCATTGCTCTGGCCGATGCCGCGGTGGACGTCGGCTGAACCGCCCAAGGGGGGCGACCCGCAGGCCCAGTCCGGCGACGTCGGGGGCAAGAGCGAAGTGGAGACGCGTCAGCGGCTGCGGGAGGCGATCCGGCGTCGACTGGAGTCTTCTCGGCGAGAGAGCGAGCGTCTTGAACAGATCGCCAAGGCCATCGACGAAGGCAAGTCGTTCGATGAGCTGCGCCAGCTCATGCCCGAGTCAGGTCGCTGGGCACGTGGCGGGCCGGGCGGCGGGGGCCGGAACTTCGGCGAGCTGCTGCTCCGCCGCATCGAGGAATCCCGGGGTGGCGAGGGCTTCACGGATGTCGACACGCTTGGACCGACGACATTGCCGGGCATGGGTCCTGGGCGCGGCTCCGGGCCGGATGCCGGCCCGCGACGGTCGGACCAGAGCGGGAGCGCGGGTGAGCGCGTGCTCAGCGAGGAAGATCGGCAGGCGGTTCGGGATGTGCTCGTCGCCGCCGCGCCCGGGATACTCCAGAAGCTGGACGAGTTGCAGAAGCTGGACCCTGCGCAGGCGGAGCGGAAGTTCTCCGAAGCCTGGCCGCGGATGCAGTTCCTGATGGAGATGCGGTTGCGGGATCGTGGTCTGTATGAGTTGACGCTCGGGGATGTGCGGTTCGGTCGCGAGGCGATGGAGGCGGCTCGGGAACTGGTGGCGATGGAGAGGCGGGGCGTGGCGCAGGACTCGGGCGCGTATGCCAAGCAGCAAGCCGCGCTCCGGGCCGCGCTCGCTGCCCAGTTTGAGCAGCGAACGCGGATCCTGCAGCATCAGATGGACAGGATGCGGGAGCGGCAAGCGGCGATGGCGCGGGACATCGGCACGCGTCCGGATCGGCAGACGGATGTCGTGAATCGCAACGCCGCGGCGATGATCGAGCGCGAGCGTCGTCGCGTGGAGCGGGGCTCGTCGGACGGGGCCAAGGAGCCGCGGCGAAGCGGCGGAACCTGAGCGGATCCGCGATCAATGCGACGAGACTTGATCTGCGAGTGGAGCAGCCTGGCTTGATCGGGCTGAGCGATTACGAGACGATCGACCCTGGGGCGATGTCCGCATCGGGGCGGAGAACGATCACCTTGCGCTCGCCGTCGGGCTGGGCTGCGTCCTTGGGCATGTCGCTGGCGGCCAGAAGCATGCCCCGGGACTCTTCGCCGCGGATCTTCCGCGGGGCGAGATTGGCCACGATGATGATGAGCTTGCCCACGAGCTGCTCCGGGGTGTAGTGCCCCTTGATGCCGGCGCAGATCTGGCGTGGTTTGCCGGAGCCGTCGTCGAGCTGGAGCTTGAGCAGGCGGTCGGCGCTCGGGTGGTTCTCGGCCTGGATGACGCGGGCGACTCGGAGGTCGACCTTGGCAAAATCGTCAAAGGCGATCTCGGGCTTGGACGAGCCGGCCGGAGCTGGGGCCTGGGCTGCTGCGGGGGCGGGGGCCGGGGAAGGGGCAGGGGTGGAGGGCGGGTTCGACATCGGATGGTCCTTGGAAAGGTCGAGTGTAGGGTGCAAAAACACCGACGCCCGCACCAGTTGGCGCGGGCGTCGGAGCACAGCGATTGAGTCGTGGGAGCCCGCTCACGATGAGTCGGCGCGGCGGGCACTCAATCGATTCACGCGGGGCCAAGAGACACCTGGCCCCGCGGGGAGGGGAGGAGGGATCAGTCGTACAGGCCCGTGGTGGTGGGGAGCTGGGCATTCTCAAGACTGATGGTGGTGTCGATACGGACGTTGGACTGCGTCACGTGCCGCTCGGCGAAGAAGAGCTTGAAGGAGTAGCGCTGTCCGTCCCGGAGCCAGTTCAGGCGATCGAGCTCGATGGTCTGGCTGATGGCGGAGTGGACGCCGCCGATGTCGACGACGAGCCGACCGTCGATGAACACCCAGACGTCGTCGTCACCTGTGAAGGTGAAGGTCTGGTTGGTGCCCTGGCGGTAGACGAACGTGGTGTCGAGTTCGAAGGTGAACCCGAAGTTCCTGGTCTGTCCGGGGGAGTTGCCAAAGAGGTCGCCGTTGATCGGGAAGAACCCGCCGCGGGAGGAGTACAGGGCGTCGGTGCGGTCGGAGAACGAGTAGAGGTTCGTGTCGCCCTGGCGCACGAGGGTGATGGGGATGGTCTTGCTCATGTTGGTGCCGGGGGTGTCCCGGAACCACTGGCGGAAGGCGTTGGCGGTGGTCATCGCACCACCCTGGGTGGTGGCGACGGTGGGGTTGGTGTCGCCTGGGCGGGAGGAGATGTAGGACTTGGCGACGGGCATGCGGTTGCGGCCGGCGGCGTCGCGGGCCTGTGTGCTCACCCTGAAGCCGGTGGAGGCAAACTGCGGCTTGCCATCGGCGTCGAGGGTGTCGGCGACCTGGCCCACGTAGTGACCGAAGCCGGAGGTGGGCTGGCGGTTGAAGTCCGGGTGGCCGTGGGTCTCGCTGGCCCAGCGGAAGTCCCGGCAGACGCCGTTGAGGGTGATGGTGGGGGGAAGCTGGGCGAGGGTGTTCCCCGCGGGCTGGGTGGAGCCGCTGGGTTCGGAGGCGTGGGCGTTCCACACCGCGCCGCCGGTCACCAGGGCGGCGCCGAGCAGACCGCACGCGGTAAGCACTCGGAGCGTTCGGGAGTTGGTCATCATGGGCAATCGTCCTGGTGAGGTCGGGCGAGCGTCCGCCGTCCGACCGGGTTTGGGTTTCACCGTCGCACGGGCCGAGTCCGTTCGGCCCGTGTCCCCGCCAAACGGGCGAGGACCGACACAGGGATTGTGCGAATCAGGACGGGCGTGTGCCAGAAGGAAACACGCGATCCTGATCGGAACCGTCGCCGGGGCTGAGGTCTGTGCGGTTCTGGGGAGGCGTGCGGCGTGTGCGGGGAGAAGGCGCGGGCGGCCGATAAACCTGCGGCTCAGGCCCGGCGATGGCCGATGACTGAGCCCCGAATCCCGAGCGTGGTCGGCGTGCCGGCCCAGGATCGGCAACAATCGTGAATCTCCAGAGCTCATCCGAGCGGAGGACCAGCGTGGATCAGTTCGTCATCAAGGGTGGTCGTCGGTTGTGCGGCAAGCTCACGGTGAAGGGCTCCAAGAACGCCGCGCTCCCGCTGATGGCGGCGGCGCTGCTCACCGACCGTCCGGTGATGCTGCGCGACGTGGCGGAGCTTGCGGACATCGAGAACATGGTCCGGCTGCTCAGCGAGCTTGGGTGCAAGGTCGAGCGGACGAGCGCGGGCTCGCCGGACGCCGCGGGCGGGATGATGCTCATCCACAGCCAGGACGAGAGCCAGAGCCACGCGCGGTACGACATCGTGCGGACCATGCGGGCGAGCATCTGCACGCTGGGCCCGATGCTGGCGCGACGCGGCTTTGCGCGAGTCAGCATGCCGGGCGGGTGCGCAATCGGAGACCGCCCGGTGGATCTTCACCTTCGGGGGCTGGCAGCCCTCGGCGCGGACATCACCCTTCATCAGGGCGACATCGTCGCGCGAGTGCCCGGGGGCAAGGGCGGCCGGTTGAGGGGCTCGCGGGTGTTCCTGGGCGGGGCGTTCGGATCGACGGTGCTCGGGACGGCGAACGTGATGTCGGCGGCGACCCTCGCCGAGGGCCAGACGATCATCGAGTGCGCCGCCTGCGAGCCGGAGGTCGTGGACCTTGCCAACATGCTCAACGCGATGGGGGCGCGGATCCGCGGCGCGGGCAGCCCGCGGATCATCATCGACGGCGTGGACGGACTGGGCGGCGTCGATCATCGCGTGATTCCCGATCGCATCGAGGCGGGGACCTACATGTGCGCCGCGGCGATCACCAACGGCGACATCACGCTGGAGAACTGCCCCGTCGACGCCCTCATGGCGGCGATCAACGTGCTCAACCAGGTGGGCGTGCACGTGGACGTCGGGCAGGATTGCTCGCAGAATCCGATGCGATGCACGGCCCGGGTGACGTGCTCGCGGCTGCTGCGGCCGGTCGAGCTCACGACCCAGCCGCACCCGGGCTTCCCGACCGACCTGCAGGCCCAGTTCATGGCTCTGCTGACGCTTGCCGACGGCAACAGCATGATCACCGAGCGGATCTATCCGGAGCGGTTCGGGCATGTGCCGGAGCTCGGTCGCATGGGTGCGCGGATCATGCGTCAGGGGCCGACGGCGGTGGTGACGGGCGTGCGGAAGCTCATCGGCGCGCCGGTGATGGCGAGCG
>DHLW01000029.1:0-1842 GCA_002405485.1 Phycisphaerales bacterium UBA4658 | reverse complement strand
AACCGCGTGTACCACCTCGATCGCGGGTATGAGGTGATGGAAGAGCGGCTGCGATCCCTCGGCGCCGAGATCGAGCGCGTGAGCGAGTCGAAGTCGCCGGCGGGTGCGGCCGAGCCGGCGACGGTCTGAGGCCGAGGGTCAGAGCGAGAGCGGTTTCCATCTGTCCGGGGCGTCAACTGCTCCGGCAAGAGACCGCGCGTACTCCGCATGTGGGAGCTCGCGCACGCCGAAACGGAGCGTGTGCTCGTTGGCGATCTGCACGTCCAGGAGCGTGTACCCGCAGGCGCGCAGGTGGTTCCAGAGCGTGATGAGCGCGAGCCCCGATGCGCCCGAGCCGTCCAGGTCGAGTCGGCTGAACATGCTCTCGGCGAAGAACGCGCCCCCGATGCTGACGCCATAGATCCCCCCGACGAGCATGCGGGTCGATCCCGGAGAAGGCGTGTCGCGCCAGACCTCGATGGAGTGGGCATGCCCCCGCTGGTGCAGCAGCGTGTAGCACCGCACGAGTGACTCGTCGAGCCATGCCCCGCCTCGAGTTGGTCCGGGCCGGGCGCAGCCGCGGATGACGGCCTCGAACGCGGCATCGCTGGTCGTGATGAATCCCGCTCGCTTCAGTCGCCGCGACAGCGACCGTGGGATGTGCAGGGCGCCGTCCTCAAGCGGCAGGATGGCTCTGGGATCCGGCTGGTACCAGCGCACGCGCCGGGCGACGGGCAACTCCGACGCATCTGGATCAACGGGGCGAGTGGACGGCATGTCGGCCATCGGAAACGCGCCGATCCGATAGGCGTCGAGGAAAAAGGCGACGATCGTGTCCGGAGTGGGGGGATCGGCTTCGGGTTGTCGGCGGGTGCGACGCGGCATGGGAGTCGCTTGAAGTGTTGACGCGTGGACGGCGGCGAGAGAGACTCTGGGCATGACGGGACAGGACCGCAGCAGCGTGTCGGTGCTGGACTGGGGACGAGCCGCCGAGGCCGAGCGGATCGAGGTGGTGGTCGCGTCGACCGGGGCGGACGTGATGGACGCGAAGCTCCGGGCCGCGCGCCGCCCGCCGTTCATCCTGGCCATGGGCACCCCGGAGGTCGCGGCGTCGATTGCCGCCGAGCTGCGCTCCCGAGGCGTCGAGGTGTTCGTGCTCAGGCACAGGGACCTGGACATGCTTCCTCGGGCGATTGCGGCCAGGTCGCTCGCGCCCGCGATCGGTGCGGACGATCCGATGTACCTCGTGGATCCGTGGCGCGGCGAGGGCTTCGGGCTCCGAGCCAAAGACGTGTTTTGTATGGTTCGAGCCCGTGTGAACAGATCCACGATCGGGCGACCGGAGGTCGAGATCGAGGTGAACGAAGGTTGGGGTCCTGACGAGTACTCCTTCGAGACCATTTCCTCGCGCAAGCGGACTGTCGCCACCAGCGACATCGTGGACCTCTGGTCGATGGACTGGTCGACGGCACGGCGGATGCCGGACGGACTCGAGATTCCCGGAGTTCGACATGTCCGGATCAACGGGGACAAGTTCAACTGGAGGGCCACTCTGGGCCAGCGGCGCGGCTTCTCGGATCATCACAACGCCGACACGCTCATGGTCATGCTCGGCGAACAAGCCGGGAACGCCGCGCTGGAGCTGGGATTCGCGGATTTCCGAGCGTCGACGGAGGTGGCCCTGAAGGGTTCGAGCTGGTACATGACGGCTTCGGGCACCATCGTCCAGGATCAGCACCCCGCCTTCGGGTTCTACTCCGCTTGGTGTGCCGTTCGGCACTTTCGTCGGCTCTTTGATCGGCGGCGCTGAGGGCAGGAACTCCGCTCGACCGCGCAGGAACCGTGTGTTGAGTGCGCGGGGGT
>DHLW01000179.1:37322-45411 GCA_002405485.1 Phycisphaerales bacterium UBA4658 | reverse complement strand
GCCGTGCTCGAAGAGATCATGATCAACCTGCAGTACGAGCTTCCGGAGATGAACAACGACGGGGTCGAGTATGTGCTCGACGCCGCCGACGTCGCCAAGCCCCCGCGTCTGCAGGATCTCCGCGTGAATCGCAAGGCCTCGGCGTGATCGTCCGGACCGTGGCGCGGGAGCGGCTCCCGCGGCCGCACTCTGCCGATTGCCCGCCGATCGGACCGGATTCGATCTGATCGGCGCGGCTCAGTTCAGCTCCACGCAGCACCACGCGCGTTGATCGCCAAGATCCACGCGTGTGAACAGATGCACGCGCACCATCGTGTCCAGCAAGCGCCGCGAGCGCTTGGGCTGATCCGTGAACAGGTGCAGCTCGACGCCGTCGGCCCGCAGCGAGCGCCCGAGCCCGGCGGCGAGCAGCCCGGCGTGCAGCGTGAACCACGATGAGGCGACCATGAGCTCCGCCAGGGCCGACTCGTCGGACTTCCCGTCGTGCACGCGTGTGAGCATGTGCACCACGCCGTCGGCGTCGACAGCGATCTCGATCGACGGGGCATATGGGCATCTGGCCGCGATGGGGGTCAGCCCGGCGACATGGTTCGCCAGTGCGCCGAAGTCATCAGCGGCTCCGGTTGCACGTGCCGGCGTGATCTGCGCGCTGGACTCCGGCGCCGGTTGGGCCGCGGTCGACGACGTCCAGGCCGCCGTCTCCGCCGGGGCCGCCGGAATCACGACCGGGTTCTGCGGAGCGGGCAGATCGACGTGGATCGGAGCGGGGATCTGAGTGAGCACGCGGTCGGGCACGGCATCGCCAACGATGGCCTCCACAACACTCGGGGTCGGGCTCGGCAGCGGCAGTTCGAGTTCGGCGTCCGCAGCCGGGGCCTCGATCCAGGACGCCGCCGGCTCATCCACGCCTTCGAGCGACTCGACCTGCGGCGCGGGCACGACGGCGGGCTCCGCCGATGGGCCATACACGCTCATGTCCGCGTGCGAGGTCACGGCTGGCGGCGCGGGCGTGGGAGTGGCATCGGTCGATGCCACCAGTGAGGCGGGACCCGGCGCGGGCTTGGCCTTGGCGTCGGGCATGAGCAGCCAAGCCAGCAGGTCCATGAGCTCGGCGATGCCGCGCTCGGTCGGGCCGCTGAACAGGACGCGAGCGGCCTTTGCGGAGTGGATCTTGCCGGCGCTTGTGAACGTGGGGACGGACTCGCCGAGCGTCTCGCGGGCGATTCGGGCGATGGCCTCGGTCGTGCCTGATTCGGTGATCGCCCCCATGACGCCGATGCGGACCATCGGCGCGGTCGCCGGCGGCTCGGCGTCGTCCGCGGCGCGCGTCAATGCGCGGGCGAGGCGATCGAGCGTGTGCCGGCAGGCCTCTCGGGCCATCTGGTCGGTCCCGGTGAGGATGGTGACCACGCGGAGCAGATCGTGGCGCAGGGCCGCGTTCTCGCCACCGGGTTCGAGTCGGATCATCCACCGATCGGTGAGCTCGCAAGCCGACTCGATCGCGTCGTCGATGCTGCCGGGCGTCGCGGCGTCGTGCCCGACGGCGGCATCGGAGCTGACGATCTCGACGCTCGCGTAGCCGCCCTGCAGCCGAAGGACGGCCACCGGTTTCTCCGCGGCGACGGCCACCTCGCGTGCGTGCTGATTCGCCCACGCGGCGGCGAGCATCGGCAGGTTGCCGAGCACCACGCACTCCACGACTGGCGTCCGCGCTGGCGGGGGCACGGGCACCCCGGACCAGATTGCCTCGCCCTCGGGCTCGAGGTCGTCAGGTTGTTCTTGGGCGATGTCCGCGGCACTCGGGGAGGCAACGCCGGGCCCTGCCGGGGGGGCGTCATCGTCATCACGGATCAGCCGAAGCACCGGCGCCGCGGGCTGGGCGGCCTCGGTCGCGCGGGCGGCGTCGCTCCTGTGGGACTGTTTCTGCCCAACGCTCGATCGACGAGCTTCGCCCAGGAACAGATCGGTCAGTGCGTCAAAGTCCTGATCGTCCCGGCTGGAGCTTCCGATGGAATCTGTGCGGGCCAGCACCTCGCTGCGGTGCCGACGCATGCCGATGCGGCTGGCGATGCCCGATGCCGAGTCGTCGGCAAACTCGGCGCGCGTCAGTGGTTCGGCATGCTCGATCGGTGTCAGCGTGGTCGGGCGCGGGCTGCTCTGGCTGGGTGCCAACTGCGTTGTGGGCGCGGGTGGTGGGGGGGATGGGGGCCGGTTCATCCGACGCTCCGCGGGAGGGAATGCTGGGCCTCGGCGTTCCGTGTCTGCCACGACGTCGAGGGGACGACGACCACGCTGTTGGCGCCGCCGAAGGGATTCGGAGCGCTGACGGGGTTGAACGGATCGGGCATCCACCGGTCGTCGACGACCAGGCGATACTGCCAGGACCCCGGGGGAATGTCCAGCAGCGCTTCGAGCACGCCGGTGCGAGGGTTGACTCGAAGCGGGGCGGCGTCCGGGCGCCAGTTGTTGAACTCGCCGGCGATGCGCACATGCTGCCCGATGTTCACCGGCTGCACGAAGAGCATCCCGTGCGGGGTCGCCTGCACGCCGAACATCCGCGGGTGCGTGTCGGACTCTGCCGGGGGGGGTGGCCGAAGTCCGCCCAGCGGCGGTGGAGGAGCCGGCGGGACCGCGGCGGGCGGGCCTGATCTGACGGCGGGGGCCGCGAAGGGCTCAAGGGCCGGGGCGGCGGCCATGACCGGAGGCAGGTCGTGCATGTGGGGCGCGACCGCCGCGGGCTTGGCCTCGGCGATGGAGGCGGCCCGATGCAGTTTGCGGGTGCGCTGGGCCACATCCGCGGCGCGACTGGGAATCGGGCCAACGGCTGGGCCGGCCAGGGGCGAGGCGGCGACCATGGGCGAGCCACCGAGCACGCGCTCGCATGCTCCTGGGATGACTCGAACTTCCTGCATCCCGGCCGCCGGATCGGCATGTGCGGCATGAGCCGTGATGGGCGATTCCCGGGGAACGCTCGTCGTCTTGAGCGCGTGCTCGATCAGCCAATCGGCGAGTGCGGCGTAGTCCTTGGCGCCCGTGGACTCGCGGGCGTACTCGATGACGGGCTGCCCGAAGCTCGCGGATTCCCGCAACGCGTGGTCCTGCCGAATGACCACGGGAATGACCCGGTTATCGAATCGTCGGCGAAGCTCGTCGAGCAGATCCTGGCTGAGCACGCTGGAGCCGTCGTGCAAGGTGGCCAGGAGGCGATGGATCGGGGCGACCCCGAGCCGCTTGCCGATGGCCTTGATCGCGTTGACCTGCTTGGTCGCTCCCTGCAGCGAGAAGAAGCCCGTCTCCACCGGGATGATCACCTCGTCGGCGGCGACCAGGGCGTTGAACGCGAGCATGCCGATCGCCGGCGAGCAGTCGATGAGGGCGATGTCGTACTGGTGCTCGAACCTGGCGAGCACGCGCTTGAGGCGGCTCTCGGCGTCGTCGAGCTTGGCGAGCTCGCCCCGGGCGGCTTCCAACGCCGCGAGCTTCACCGTCGCCGGCGCCAGGTCGAGATTCCGACTCACCCGCCAGAGGAGCCGCTTGGGGTCCACCGGGTGCTCGGCGGGTGCGAGCATCGCGTCGCCGATGTGCAGGTCGACGCGCTGCTCGGGAATGGCAAGCCCGGCGGCGCAGTGTCCTTGCGGATCCATGTCCACAAGAAGTGTCCGATAACCTCGGCTGGCAAAGACGCCCGCAAGGTTGATCGCGGTCGTGGTTTTCCCGCATCCGCCCTTTTGATTGACTATCGCGAACGTCCGCACGTCGCCGCTCCCCGATTGTGAACGCATCGAGCGTGCCGCGGCGTGCGGCCGGGCGTCCGTTGCCCGGCGGCGCAACCCGCACGACTCGTCGAGTTATCGGGTGTGCGCGGGTCGGCGCTGCAAACTGCAAAAGTTCAAGTTTTGTGTGCGGCGCTGTGGGTCAAGCCGGACCCCGGAACCGGTGGGGGACGGTCTTGAGTTCGTTCAGGCGCGGATGGCCTCGATGGCCTGATGCAGGATGTCGTCGCTGGGGGCGGGCACAACGGCGCAGCGGCCCGGACCGACCGGGAGGATCAGCCGAAGCGTGCCGGCGAGCACCTTCTTGTCGTGGTGCATGCGGTCGACGATCTCGCCCGGAGCGGGGAGGCCGTAGGCGACGGTCGGCAGATGCATGCTTGAGAGCAGCGAGCGGAGGTGGTCGGCGCTGCCCTGGCCGAGGTGCCGGGTGAGCTCGGCGGTACGGGTGGCGCAGATCAGCCCGAGGGCGACGGCTTCGCCATGGTGGAGGGGTGCGAGGGAGCGGTCGGCGGAAGGGGACGCCGATTCGAGGGTCTCGATGGCGTGGGCGAAGGTGTGTCCGAGGTTGAGCAAGGCCCGTCCAGAGGGGCCGGGGGCCTCCTCACGCTCGTCGGAGCCGACGACGCGCGCCTTGACGGCGACGTTTCTGGCAATGAGTTCGGCAAGGGTGTCGGGGTCTTTGGCGAGGATGCCGGCAAGGCGGGTCCTGGTCCAGTGCTCGAGGTGTTCATCACCCCAATCGGCGCTCAGCAGCGCGTGCTTCACGCACTCGGCGAGGCCGGACCTGAAGTGGCGATCGTCCAGAGATTCCAGCACGCCGGGATCGGCGATGACGAGCGATGGCTGCCAGAACGCCCCGACCATGTTCTTTTGCAGTTCGTTCTGGACTCGGAGGTTGACCCCGGTCTTTCCCCCGACGCTGGCATCAACCATGGCCAGCAGGGTGGTTGGGCAGTTGATCCAGCGCACGCCCCGGCGATAGCTGGCGGCGGCAAAGCCAGCCATGTCGCCGACAATACCGCCCCCGAGGGCGACGACCGCGTCGGAGCGATCCAGGCCGGCAGCGGCGAGGGCTTGCAGCATGTGGTAGAGGTTCTGCAGGACCTTGGCGTCCTCCCGAGCACGGACGATGGACGAGGAGACGGTGCATCCCGCGGCGTGGAGCCGGCGGGTGAGTTCGTGGGAGACCTGTGCGGGGAGCCCCTCGTCGACGAACACGTGGACGCGTCCGAGTCGGCCGAGGGAGGCACGCATCCGGTCGGGAAGCTCTGCGAGCGATCCTGGGCCGACGACGACGTCGTAGGTGCGGCTGGGAGCGGCGACCGTGATGGATCGGAGGGGGTGCATCGGGCGGTCCGGACTCGGCTTGGCTGGACTTGACTGGGCTGGTCTGCCGGGCGTCTGTGGAGCGCAGCGGAGACAGGGAGGCGAGCGGATCAGGCCTTGCCGGCACGGTGGCGCTTGGCCTGCTCCGGGCGTTCCCAGTTCACGCGTTTGGCGTCGCTCCAGAGCATTTCCAGGTCGTAGTGGGCCCGGGTGTTGGGCTCGAAGACATGGGCGACGACGTCGACGAAGTCAGCGACGATCCACGTGGTTCGATCGTCAGCGTGACGTCGGAAGAGCGTGTACTGCTCGCGCACGCCGAGTTTTTCGAGGTCATCGACGGTCGATCGCATCTGACGGTCGCTGGTGCCGGAGGCGATGATGATGTAGTCCGAGAGTTGGCTGAGCCCGGCAACGTCGAGGAGCACGACGTCCTCGCAGTTGTTGTCGGCGCACAATCGGGCGACCTCGATCGCGAAGGCGCGGATCTTGGCCGGGTCGGTGACGCTGGTGGTCGGGAAGCGCTGGTGCGTCTCCCCGGTTTCGCCGGACTTGCTGCGAGGGGTGCGGGCGTTCTTGTCGGGCTCGGGCATAAGGGAAAGGAGGGTAGGGCCGCGTGGGTTCAGGAGCCATCGCTACGCTTGCGCGATGGCGGGACTGGACGCGGTCATACCGGCGTGGCGAGCGGAACGCGGATGGGTGGAGCGAGCCGTGCGGAGCGCCGCGGCGTGCGTCCGGGCCGCGGGGGGCGGCCGGGTCGTGGTCGTGGACGACGGCTCGCCCGAGCCGGTGGTTGCCGATGCTGCCTGGACTGCGGCAAGCGCCGAGGGTGGGGGGGCGAGTGTGCGAGTCGAACTGGAGGTCGTTCGGCAGGCCAACGCCGGGCCATCGTCGGCGCGCAACGCGGGCCTGGACCGGACGACCTCTGGGTGGGTGCTGCTGCTGGACGCCGATGACGAGGCGATCGTGGACGGGGTGATGAGCATGCTGCGGATGGGTGAGGCCGATCATCGGATGGGCTGCGTGGTTGGGGGGCGCGAGCACGTGCGTGAGGGCATGGAGGCGATCGCGCACCCCGTTCCGCCGGAGTGGTCGGGCCGAGCGTTGCCACATCCGGGAGACGTGTTTCGACCGATCTCGCTGTTCAGCGGCACCGGGTGCCTGGTGGCCAGGAGCGTGCTCACCGCGGGGGTGCGGTTTGAGGAGGGGATGCGGATCGGTGAGGATCGGGACTTTTTCCGCAAGTGCGCCGAGGTCGGCTCGATCGGCGTGTGCGGCGCGATGGTTGTGCGGTACACGGTGCACGGTCAGGGCCAGAACCTGAGTTCCTCGCGCCACCTGGAGCGGCGAATCGCCGATCACGCGACGCTCTGTGACCGCTGGTGCGACGACGGGAGCCGGGCGCACTTCGACGCCGCAACGCGTTGGCTGTTCAACGCGGCCGCCAAGGGCCGGGTGAGCGGCCCGGCGTGGGAGACGCTCATGTCGGCGGCGCGTCGGCATGGCTTGACGGTGCCGATCAAGGCGCGGGTGCGCCGATGGATGCGCTTGGCGCGGGCGGGGGAGGGTGGATGAGCAGACCGACGCGCATGGTGCTGGGCGTGTGCACGTTCAACCGCGGCGAGCGGATCGTCCGAACGCTGGAGGCGATCTCGGCGATGGACCGCGTCGGCGGCCGGGTGGCGGGCCTGATGGTCATCGATAACAACAGCACCGACTCCACCGGCTCCATCGTCGACGCCTTTGCCGGGGCGTGCGAGCGGTTGCCGGTTCGGCGCGTGCTGGAGACTCGGCAGGGTCAGGGCTTTGCGCGAGAGCGGCTGGTGCGAGACTCGAGCGAGGAGATCATCGCGTTTCTGGATGATGACGTGCTTCCCGAGCCGGGCTGGGCCGCGGCGATCCTGAGCGTATTCGACGATCGGCCAACGGCGGCGATGGCGGGTGGGCGGGTGGTGCTGGAGTGGGAGGGTGGCCCGACGCCCGCCGCCCGCAGGGACGCCGCACTTCTGGCGCAGCAGGACCTCGGGTCGCGCGTGTGCTTGGTGGACGGGCCGATGCAGAGTCTTGTGGGTGCGGCGTGCGCGATCCGTCGCTCGCACCTGGATGCCTGCGGCTGGCTGACGCGACGGATCATGGGGGGGCGGGCGGGCGGCGCGCTCACATCTGGCGACGACTATGAGCTTGGCCTTCGGCTTCGACGAGTGGGTGGCGAGCTGTGGTACACGCCGGCGGCCGTCTGCTCGCATCTGATACCGCCTGAGCGGCAGACGCCGGAGTATCTGGACCGACTGGCACGCGGGGTGTCGCGGGCCGAGGCGTTTTTGAAGTGGATCGAGGCGGGCGAACCGGCGGAGTCCTGGATCGCTGAGATGCGGGTTCGAGCCGAGCGCAAGCTCCGGCGGACGCAGTGGCTGGAGTGGCGACCGGGCCGGCGTCGGCGGCGACTGCTGGAGCGGCAAGCGCGGCTGGACGGGTGGAACGAGTTGCTCGCGTTCGTGCGTCAGGTCCGGTGATCGCCGTCGGCCACGCGAGCGCGGGTGAACCTGGAACGCTCGAGTCAGGGATCCTGGGCGGGTCGCTCGATCGCCTTGTGGGCGAGGGTGTCGGCAAATGGGCCGGGCTGGGCGGGTTCGACGAGGTGCAACCCGGGGAGTGACCGGAGGTCCTCTCGGAGGTCGTCGCTGAGGGGCGAGGGCTGCCCGTTGTCGACACCAACGAGCAGCCAGCCGCCGGTGGCGAGCACGCGCCAGAGCTCCCTGAGCAGGTCGATCCGGAGGGCGCGGTGCTCCGGCCGAGCGGGGACGCCGAGGCAGACGCAGGCGTCAAATGCGCCGTCGGTCTCGCCGACAAGCGCGTCGATGGGCGAGGTCGGCTCGAACTCGATGGAGAGATTTGCGAGCGGGTAGCGTTTGGAGGCGAAGCGGACGGCCTGCTCGTCGAGGTTGACGCTCACGACGCCGCCCGGGCCGCCTTGGGGTGCGGCCAGCCGAGTG
>DHLW01000179.1:17135-37118 GCA_002405485.1 Phycisphaerales bacterium UBA4658 | reverse complement strand
GGCCCTCGGGGCCGACAAGGTCGGCGAAGAGGCGCTCGCGCGAGCACTGGATCACGAGCTTGCCGCCGTCGGGGAAGGTGACGCGGTAGTCCTTGCTTCCTCGCCCGCGGGGGGAGAGGGCCCGCGCCAGGCGCTCCGATGAGAGCTCTTTGTAGTAGGCGGATCCGCTCCAGTCGCCGAGTGTGACGCCGCGGCGGATGCCCGCGGCGGCGCGGCACTGCTCGAACCAGAGCGTCGCCAGTCGCGCGAGTCGGCTCGGTCCCGGAGCGGGGCGCGACTCCGGGGATGGCGAGGGTGTTGACGACGAGGTCTGCACAGGCGGATTGTTTGCCGGCGCGGCACGCCGCGTCGGATGAGGGTGAGGGCCGGTCAACCGAGACCGATCCCGGTCCAGGAGAGGGACGCGGAGAGGCGACGCTATGGTTGCCCATGCGTGATCCACGACTCGACAAGCTGGCCGACGTTCTGGTTCGATACTCCACGAAGGTGAAGAAGGGCGACCTGGTGTGTGTCTCGAGCGATCAGGTGGCGATGCCGCTGGTGGAGGCGACATTCGAGGCGGTGCTGCGTGCGGGCGGGCATCCGTTCTTCGTGCCGCGGAGCGAGAATCTGCACGAGATCCTGCTCTCGCAGGGATCGCAGGAACAGATCACGTATTGCTCCCCGATCGACATGCACCGGGTGGAGAAGATCGACGTGCAGATCGGCTTCTGGGCCGAGGTGAACACGAAGTATCTCTCAAGCGTGGATCCCAAGCGCGTGGCGGCGCACCAGGCGGCGCGCAAGCCGTGGTTCAAGGTGTTCATGGAACGAGCGGCAAGGGCCGATCAGCCCGGTGGACTTCGGTGGGTGGGCACGCAGTATCCCACGGCCGGGAGTGCGCAGGACGCGGAGATGTCGCTCCGGGCCTATGAGGACTTCGTGTTCCGGGCGGGACTGCTGCACCTGCCCGATCCGGTCGCGGCGTGGGCGCGGGTGTTCGAGAATCAGCAGCGGGTGGTGGCGTATCTGACGGGCAAGAAGGAGCTGCACTTCAACGTCCCGCCGCACGCCGGGCACGATGGAACGGACTTGCGTGTCGACGTCTCGAAAGCGACGTGGATCAACTGCGGCGGGCTGGAGAACTTTCCTGACGGCGAGGTCTTCGCGGGCCCGACGCTCCCGAGTATCGGCGGGTTTGGTGTCGAGGGCCACGTGAACTACACGTTTCCGGCGGTGTACCAGGGCCGCGAGGTTGAGGGCGTGCGTCTTGCGTTCAAGGGTGGGCGGGTGGTGGACGCGAGCGCGAGGAAGAACGAGAAGTTCCTGATCGAGATGCTCGATCAGGACGCCGGCGCACGCAACCTCGGCGAGATCGCCATCGGCACGAACTACGGCATCACCGACTTCAGCAGGAACACGCTGTTTGACGAGAAGATCGGCGGAACGTTCCACGCCGCCGTCGGCGCGGGCTATCCCGAAAGCGGTTCGAACAACGAGAGCGGCCTGCACTGGGACATGGTCTGCGAACTCCGCCCGCGCGGCGGCTGCCCCGGCGGGACGATTCGCGCCGATGGCGAAGTGTTCCACAAGAACGGGGCGTTCCTGCCCATGACCGGCTTCACGCCCGACTGAACCGGCACCCCAGGTTGCCGTCACGACGCAGTGCCCGATCGGGAACGTGCTCAAGCACGCGCACCCAAAACGAAATCGAGGGCCGTCGGTTCAGGCCTGTTTTGCAGGCACAAACTGACGACCCTCGATTGTGAAGCGGAGAGGGGGGGATTCGAACCCCCGACACGGCTAGGCCGTGTACCGGTTTTCGAGACCGGCGCGTTCAACCACTCTGCCACCTCTCCGTGGATTCTGGTTTTCGCGGGGCAAGTGTACGCCCATCAGCGGCCGTTGGCGACGGTCTTATCACCGGCGGCGGTTCACGGCACCAGCTTTCTTCGGAGCGGCTCAAGGCTTGCCAATGCACTTGCCGCCAGTCGGTTTCGGGCTTGACTCCAGGTGAGTCCGTTTTCGCGGGTTCGGCTGAGATCCTCGCGTTCGAGCAGTTCGTTGTGCTGCTCGATCGAAACAACGGGGATCGCCTCAGGCTCCACCGGAAGGGCGCACGGGCGGATGGAGAGGTGTGACACGCCGCACTGCCGAGCCAAGCCGGCGTCGGCCGCCAGTGCGTCATCGCGAATCTCCGCCGCACGTTGGTTGCGGCGTGCCTCTTCAACGATCAGGCGTCCATGCTGCGCGTAGCCGAAGACCACGATCGGTCTCTGACTGTCTCTGGTACGCTCGACGAGTTCCGCGGCGATCGCCTGCGGCGAGATCAAACAGTGGGCCAGGTGCGAGAGCGCGTGATGAAGGTCACCTCGCGTGAATCGACCGGCATCGCACAGAAGTCGCCACCAGGAAGCGGCCTGCATCTGCCATCGCGCGTCGACCTGAAAATCCTCTGGATGCTGGTCGGTCGTCGACAGCACGGCCCAGATCGTGGAATCGCCAAGCTCCTGTGGCGTGTAGCGATGCTCACGATCAATGTGTTCGCTCAACAACCTGTGCGCTGCCTCACAAGCCGCGCTGCCGTCACCGCTCATGGCGAGCATGGTTGCAAAGGTCGTCGCCTGTGCGGCGATCGCCCACGCTGGGACCGCGGCGTTGTCGCGCAGGGCCTGGTCATCGAGCACGCGGAGCGCCCCCGCCAGCATGTCGCCAGGGCGCTGGCTCAGGCCGCCGGAACAGATGCGATAGCGTTGCACTGGTGCGGCGCCGGGGTGAAGCGTGCGCCAGCGGACACCGCGGCGAGCGAGCGCCGCCCAGCACGCCCAGTCCTCGCAATGCCTCATGCGATCGTCGAATCGAACACCATCGAGCAGTTCGCGGCGGATCACCATGGTGCCCGTGCCGAAGCAGTTGGCATGTCGCAGTTCGTTGATGCCGATCACGCCGCAGTCGCCGGCGTGCGGAGGGCAGTAGCGGTGCATCGAGCGACCGTCGGAGTCCATGAGCTCGAACACGCCGCACGCGGCGCCCGTGCGGTGGGCCGCGGAGATGAGCAGAGCGCTGCTTCCGGAGGTGGCCAGATCATCGGCATCAAGGAATCGGACGAATCTGCCGCGAGCCGCATCGATCCCGCGATTCCTCGCCGCGCTTGGCCCCGTGTTCGGCGATTGCAGAAGTCGGACGCGTGCCTCGCTGGCGGCAAGGCGTTCGACGATCTCAGGGCCCTGGTCGGTTGAGCCGTCATCGCTGACGATCACCTCGACGCGTGCGCCACCAGCCGAGGCTGAGTCGCCAGAAGCGATCGCTGAGCGAACACACTCGGCGATGGTGGTCTCGGCGTTGTACATCGGGATCACGACGCTCACGTCGGGCGTCGCGTTCGAGTCGGGCGGCATGGTGAAAGGTATCGGCGTGTTCGTGGCGATGGCGAAGCGACTCGATCTTCTGCCCGCTGATTCACCCAACGCAACGGATTCAACGCGTCGCCGGCGAGACGCGGTTCTCATGCGCCGGTCTCGGTGCGTCACGATCGGACGCTCGTGGTTCACCTCGGCCGAGCCGCTTGCGGGGCACCAATGATGCTGCATGTCCTCAGGAACACCTCGCGCTCCGCTCGGCCATCCCGGTGTCGGCATCCGACCCTCCTGGGAGCCGATCGCGTTCGTGCTTCTGATCATCGGCGTGCTGCTCTTTGGCGCGCTGACCGTCAAGCGGTCGGCGTTCAGCGAACGGCGCATGACCGACGCCGGGGTCTTCTTTCGCGCCGGCTGGGCGGTGCGGGAGGGCGTCGATCCCATGTCGATCTCCGACGAGAACGGGTGGAGGTACCTCTATCCGCCTGCGATCGCCGCGGCGTTCGTGCCACTTGCTGACGCGCCGGTTTCCGAGCCGCTCCCCTCCACGCCGAGCGGCCCAGAGACCCCCGCGGCCTCCGGGTACATGCCCTACTGGGTCTCGGTCGCGATCTGGTACTTCTTCAGCGTGCTGTGTGCCGCGGCGTCGATTGAACTGCTCGCCAGAACGCTCACGCGCGGCTCGGCCGATCCGAACATCCGTGCCCTCAAGCCGACGCACGGCGGGTGGTGGAACATCCGGTTCTGGCCCATGCTCTGCCTCGCTCCCGACTTCGGATCAACGCTCAGCAAGGGGCAGATCAACCTCCACATGCTGGTGCTCATCTGCGGGGGCATCTTCCTGTTCGCTCAGGCAACACGCCTCGGCGCCGACTCTTCCCAGCCCTCGCGGCGATTCGGTCCGGCGTTCTGGGGCGGCGTGTGCATGGCGATGGCCGCGTGCATCAAGGTCATCCCGGGCATTCTGGTCTTTGACGTGCTCGCGCGGCGCGGCTGGCGAGCGATCATCGGCTATGGCGCGTGCGGGCTCGCGGTGATGGTGGTCATCCCGGTCCTCGTGTTCGGCCCGGTCCGAGCGTATGAGTCCACGTGGACGTTCATGGACAAGGTGCTCCTCGCCGGGCTCGCCGGGAGCGATGAACGCCTGCAGCACGGGGCCGGATTCGACAATACCGACAACCTGTCGATCCAGGGTTCGTTGCACAACCTCATGCACATCCACGAGCCGCGCGGCGAGCGCCCGGAAAAGCCCGATGCATGGGTCAAGCCGACGCATCTGGCGGTGTCGATCGGTCTGCTCATCGCGACGCTGCTCATCGGCCGAGGACGACCGGATGACGCGCTGGCGATCACGCTGCGCGTCGGCATGCTCTGCGCCGTCATGCTCTTGGCCACGCCCATGTGCCATCGACACTACTACGTGTTCATGCTGCCGGCGGTCTTTGCGCTGGTGTTCATGAACATCGGAAGGTCGCCGCTTGGGTTCCTGCACGGCTGGGGAGTAGTCCTCATCCCCGTGTACCCGACGCTCATGGGGGTCGCTCGCGTGCAGTCCGAGGGGCTGCTGCGGGACTTGCCCATCCCACTTGCCCTCAATCTGGTCGTGTGGTCCATGTGCGCTCTTGCACTTGCTCGCAGAGCCGCCACGCTGCCCGCGGCAGGCGCGGGTCAACCGGCCCGGGCCTGATCCGCACCGCGGCGCAGGACGCACGGGGCTCAGGGACACGTGCCGGACCTGCGAATCTCACCCGCAGAACCCGGTTCCAGATGGTCAACGCTGCCGAAGAATGTCTGTCAGTTCATCGGCCTGATGGTCGGCGTGGTAGCTCGAACGCACCAGCGGGCCGCTCTCCACGACCCGGAACCCTCGTGCGAGTCCTTCGGCCTTGAACATCGCGAACTGCTCCGGCGTCACCCAGCGATCGATCGGCAGGTGGTTCCGCGTCGGCTGCAGGTACTGACCAATCGTCAGGATGTCGCACGAGCCGTGCGGCGTGCGGGTGCTCGCCAGCACGTCGTCGAACAGCCCGAGCACCTCATCGTCCTTCTCGCCGATGCCGACCATGATCCCGGTCTTGGCAACCATGCCGCCCTGCTTCACACGCCGGAGCAGTTCCAGCGACCGGTCGAACTTGGCGCTGGGACGCACCGCGGGGTACATGCGGCGGACCGTCTCGAGATTGTGATTGATGATGTGCGGCTCGGCGGCCATGACGAGTTCAAGCGCGTCCCAGTTCCCTTCAAAGTCCGGGATCAGCACCTCGATGCTCATGCCCGGGCACGCCTCGCGCGTCCGGATGATCGTCTCGGCCCAGATCGCCGCCCCGCCGTCGGCGAGCTCGTCGCGATTCACGCTCGTGATGACGATGTGCTTGAGCTTGGCGTGCTCGTACATCAGCCGAAGCGACTCGGCGACTCGTCGCGGCTCGTCCTTGTCCAGGGTCGCGGGTCTGCCGGTCTTGACATTGCAGAACCCGCAGGCGCGGGTGCAGGTGTCCCCCAGGATCATGATGGTGGCGACGCCGCGGGCCCAGCACTCCCCCATATTGGGGCATCCGGCCTCCTGGCAGACCGTGTGGAGCTTGAACGTGTCGACGATGCCCTTGAGCCGCTCGTACCCCGGGCCGCCGGGAACCTTGGCGCGAAGCCAGGACGGCTTCTTCTTGGGGTTGAGCTGCTGCGCCGAACTCTCGGCATTATTCAGCACCAGGTTGGAGAGTGAAACAACGGGTTGGTCCACCCTTTTTAGGGGATCGCCTCCCAAAGGCCGAGGGTGTCGGGCGATGGTCTTGGCGAGTGCGGCATCGGCCGGAGTGGGTGACGGGCTCATGGTTGGTCTAGAGAGTGCGGATCGGATGGTAGGAGTGCCGGGGACGACAATCGGCGCAAGTTGTGCCCGGAGGGGCGGAAACGGTCGATAACTCGATCGCTGACGATGTATGCGTGGTGTTCTCACGCCGGAGTGCGTGCGGGCCGATGCTGAGACGTTGGCCGGGTTCTCGGTCCCATGTGGCGGACCAGGAAACCGGATAAGTTGGCGAGCGAGGACTACTCTTGGCGGCCTTTTTTCGCCCGCAGGGTTTGTGCGGGCAAACTTCCGCCTCATTCTCGGACGTAGATCGCCCAGCGGTTCCTGTCTTTGGGGCCCCGGGTTCGTGAAGGAGCGTCGCGTGCAGATTGATCCCCGCAGAAAGACACGGACCATCAAGCGCCTGAGCCAAGCTGCGACGATGCTGGCACTTGCGGGCTTGGGCGTGGGGCTGCTCACGGGGTGCGAGACGGACTCGTTCATCGATCCGAGCGTGCTTGGCCGGTGGGAGAAGACGCCGGTGATCATGCCGGTTCTGGACCGTCTGAGCGCGATCGAGGACGAGCCGACGGAGTACGTGCAATCGTCTCCGCCGACGGCCGCGGACCTTGTGCCGGAGGTCGACAGCTACCGGTTCGTGCCGGGGGACGCGGTGGAGGTGAGGATCCGCGACTTCTTCGTGCCCGGGCAGGAGGAGCCGTTTGAGCGACAGGTGGATCAGCGTGGGTTCATCGAGATCCCGCTGCTTCCGCCGATTCGGGCGCAAGGGAAGACCACGATCGAGCTGGCGTCGGCCATCGCCGCTGCCATTCGCGAGAAGCAGATCCGAGAGCAGCCGGTGGTGGTCGTGAATCCGCGGAGCCAGCGTCGCCAGACGTTCTCGATCCTGGGCGCGGTGCAGACGCCGGGGACGTTCTTTGTGCCGGCCCCGGACTATCGGCTGCTGGACGCGATCACGGTTTCCGGGGCGTTCAACGAGACGATTCCGCACATCTTTGTCATTCGTCAGGTCCCCTTGAGCGACGAGGCCGCGGGCAAGGTGCCGCTCCCTGAGCCGGTGCGTCGGCGGACGTTCGGGAACACCCAGCCCCGAACCGATGAGACGGACCCGGCCAAGGGTGAGGACCTGCTCAAGCTCATCGACGATCTGAGCCGGCCAAAGAACCCCGAGCCACAGCCGGGTATGGTCGGGTCGCTCGAGAATCTGGGCGCCGAGCCCGAAAGCGGACCGGCGATCGACCTGCCCGAGTCTCGCCCGACGCCCTTGGCATCGGGCGGTGGATGGGTGTTCGTCAACGGTCAATGGACCAAGGCGGGAGATCCGGCGACCCTGTCGTCCGTGGAAGGGCAGAACCTGGTGACCCAGCGGGTCATCAAGGTGCCCACGGCGCCCCTGCTGGCCGGAGCTGCGGACGTGAACATCGTGGTGCGATCGGGCGACGTGATTCGCATTCCCGTCCCGCGGAGCGGGCTGGTGTACATGGCTGGCCAGGTCTCGCGGCCCGGGCCGTACTCTCTGCCGGTGGACGGCAAGCTCACGCTGCTCCGCGCGTTCGACACGGCGGGTGGGCTCACGGGGATCGCGATCCCGGAGCGGGTGGACATCACGCGGGTGGTCGGGGAGAACCGTCAGGCGACGATTCGCGTGGATGCTCGGGCGATCGCGGAGGGCACGGCTCCGGACATCATTCTGAAGCCCGACGACCGGGTGAACGTGGGAACGAACTTCTGGGCGACCCCGCTGGCGGTCATCCGGGGAGGTTTCCGGGCCTCGTACGGGTGGGGCTTCATTCTGGATCGGAACTTCGAGGGCGAAGTCTTCGGTCCGCGGGCCGATCAGCAGGGCTTCTAGCGTCGGTCGGATCGGGCAGGGATGCCCAGATGGCCGGGCGGAGCCCCGGGTCGAGAACATGTCGGGGCATGGCCGCCGGGCGAGGACCGCCCGGGCGGTCTGGAAAGCGGCCCGTCGGGAGAACCACTCCCCGGGCCGGCGACGTAAGCAGTTCATCTGCTTGCGCTCGTGCGGGTTCGTGCAGACAGACCGGTTTCGAGCGCCTGAACTTCAGCCAAGGGATCGTTTCGCGTGACCACCGCTTCGGCGACCAGCAAGCCATCACCGCCAACCGGCGCCAAGCCGGGGGATGCGCTGCTGGCCCGGCTTGCGGACCCGACGACGGCGGTGATGCTGGTGACGGTGACGGTGTCGGTGGTGCTGCTGTTCGTGCGCTGGTTCCTGGTGCAGCACGACCACTCCAAGAGCAGCGGGGACTGGTCGCATGCGTACCTGGTGCCGTTGATCAGCATGTACCTGCTGTGGCAGCAGCGGCAGGGTCTGATGCGGGCGCCCATCCGGACGTTCTGGCCCGGGGTGATTCCGGTGGTGATGGGGGTGTGGTGCTATGTGTATTTCATCGTGGGAGTGCCGAACCACTTCGGCCAGGGGCTGGCGCTGGTGCTCACGGTGTTCGGTCTGGTGCTGCTGATGCTGGGTCCGGCGGCGATGGAGCACCTGTTCTGGCCGATCGCGTACCTGGGATTCGGGATCACGATCCCGGAGATGGTGATGAACATCGTGACGTATCCGCTGCAGGACATGGCGGCGACGGGCGGGTTCATCGTGCTGCGGGTGCTCGGGGTGAGTTGTGAGATCGCGGGGAACGTGATCTATGTGGACATGCCCAACGGCGTGCCGCACCCGCTGAACGTGGCCGAGCAGTGCTCGGGCATGCGGATGGTGATCGCGTTTCTTGCGCTCGGGGTGGCGGTCGCGCTGGTGGGGACGCGTGCGTGGTGGAAGCGTGTGGTGCTGGTGGCGATGGCGATCCCGGTGGCGGTGGGGCTGAACGTGATCCGCGTGGCGGTGCTGGGGCTGGCGTCGATGCGGGACGCCGACCTGTCGCAAGGCGATGCGCACACGCTCATCGGGACGGTGCTGCTCATTCCCGGGTTCTTCATCTATCTGGGCGTGCTGGTGGCTTTGAACAAGGCGGTTCCGGAGGAGGACGTCAAGGGTGCGAGCGAGCCCCAGCCCTCCAAACCGGCCAAGCCCGCTTCGCTCGGGGGAGGTGCGTGATGGACTGGAAGCGGCTTCGTGAGCCCGGGTTCGTGCTGAGCGTGGTGCTGCTGCTTGGCTCGGCGGGTGGGTTGAGCGCGGCGGTGTCGGCGCTGAAGCTGCACACGCGCAAGGAAGCCATCGAGGTGGATCGCAAGGCGGCCTCGGTCTCCAAGGAGACGCCGAGCTGGCGACAGATCGGCAAGGACACGGTGATGCCCGCGGAGGTGCTCGCGGAGCTTGGGACGCAGAACTATGTGTCGCGGCACTATGTTGAGGTGAACCCCAAGGACCCCGAGCGGCCGCGGGTGGTGGAGCTGCACCTGGCGTACTACACGGGGATGGTGGACACCGTCCCGCACGTGCCGGAGCGGTGCATGGTGGGCGGGGGCATGGAGCTCAAGGCGGGGCTGATGTACGAGGAGTTGCCGATCGACCGGAGCGGGTGGCTCGTGGACGAGGCGGCGACGAGCGACGTGCGCCGGGCGACGGGGAAGAACGACGCGGTGATCCACACGGTTCGGCTCGGGCCGAACTCCTCGGCGCCGGGGAACCGGGTTCGTCTGCCGATCGGCGCCGAGCGGATGACGCTGCGGATCAGCGAGTATCGGGATCCGCGGAGCCGGCAGCGGATGTTCGCGGGGTACTTCTTCATTGCCAACGGCGGCCTGACGCCGGATGCCGAGGGCGTCCGATTGCTGGCCTTCGATCTGCGGAACCGGTACGCGTATTACATGAAGGTGCAGGTATCCAGCACGCACGTGGAGAGCGCGGCGGAGCTTGCGGAGGTGGGGGCCTCGCTGCTGAGCGAGCTGATCGGCGACATCATGCTGTGCGTGCCGGACTGGACGGAGGTGATCCGCGGGAACTATCCCCCGGACAATCCTCTTCGGCAGCGGGACGGGGAGAAGAGCTGAACACTCGTGGATGATGCTCCGTGCGTCCGGTCCGCCGGGACCGGCGTTCAGAGCCCTGACAGGGAAGGTAAAGGGACATGGCCTCGAAAGTGAACATGAAGTTCGTGCTTGGGCTTGGCGCCACGCTGGTGGTGGTGCTGGCCGGCGTGGTGTTCGTGGGATATCGGGCGATCGCCGCGGACGGAGCGCGACAGATCACGCGAGGTGACGAGGCGATGGCCGCCGGGGACATTCCCAAGGCGGTGATGTACTACGGGCGGGCGGTGAACAAGGACAAGGGCAACGGAGAGTGGATCCGCAAGTGGATCGGCGCGCTGGAGAAGCACCTGCCGGACACGCAGCCGCGGTATGAGGAGGCGTATCGGGGTTCGTACCTTGTCGCGCTCATGGCTCTGTGCGACGCGGAGCGTTCGAACAAGGATGCGTTTGCGCGGTTTCTGGAGGAGCGGTATCAGTTCACGCAGCAACTGGTTCCGTCGCTGGCCGGGTGGGAGGGATTCGTCAAGGAGTACGAGGATCGCGTCCAGACCTTCACCGGCGACGAGTCGGCGAAGGCGGCGCTTCGGCGGTATCGGGGACTGGGCATCTTTGGGCAGCTTCAGGCAAACCAGCAGCTTGCGATGGACGTGGTGGATTCGGGTCTTGGGGATCTCAAGGCCGCGCTGGGCGTGAACGCCCAGGATGAAGAGGTGGTGGTGGCGGCGGCGAAGATCGAGCTGTTCAAGGCGGGGCGAGCGCGGGAGGCGGACCGGATCTCCGAGGCCGAGGGTCTGGAGAAGTCGGCGCGGGACCGGCTTGATGCGATGATCGCGGCAGACCCGAAGGCGGTTCGGGCGCGGCTGGAGCGTGCGCAGATCGAGATCGGCCGGATGGCCAAGGACCTGCCGGCGACGACGACGCAGCTTGACGTGCTGGTGGCGGCCAAGCCGATGCTTCAGGAGGTCGTGGACGCGGTCATGGCGACGCCCCCGGATCGAGTTCCGGTGGAGATGCCGTTCGTGCTCGCGCCGGCGTGGGGTCTTGCCAACAAGGACATGAAGGCGGCGGATCCGATCCTCGAGCACGTCAGCAAGGGGCACGCGGAGAACGGCCGGTTCCTGCTTGCGCTCTCGAAGCTGGAGCGGATGCGCGGCCGTCATGAGCAGTCCATCGCGGTGGCGCAGCGCGTCGTCGAGCTGAAGGACCGCCCGCTCAGCCTGGATGGGCTGATGCTCAGCGGGCTGCGGGCGGAGGCGATCAAGACGCAGGTGGACGCGGCATGGGACGCGTGGACGGCGGAGCGCGACGCGGCCAAGCGGGAGAGCTGGGTGCGGGTGATCCAGGACAAGCGCAAGGATCTGGCGGCGCGCGTGGGCGAAGGGTCCGCGCCGATGCTGTCGATCGACGGGCGCATGGAGCTCATCCGGGAGAACGCGCAGGGCGCCCGGACGCTGATCTCGCAGTACAACGCGCAGACGGGTGAGTCGGACGCGACGATGGTCGGGATCGAGGCGGAGCTGCTGTTCCGGCTGGGGCAAAAGGGCGTGGCCAAGGACAAGTTCCGGCGGGTGCTGCAACTGGACAGGCAGAACATCCGTGCGCTGGCGGGTCTCGGGCAGATCGAGATGGAGGCGCAGAACTACGCCGAGGCGTACCAGCACCTCTCGGTGGTGGCCGCGATGCAGCCGGAGAACGCGCAGCTCCAGTCGATGGTGAAGACGCTCGCGGATCTGGCGACCGGAAGGCCGGAGGATGACGTGGCCCGCGTGCTGCTGCAGGTGCAGCAGGCGACGTCCGGCCTGACCGGAGATCCGACGGAAGGGATCCGGATCCTGCAGGAAGCGCTGAAGAAGAACCCCGGGGAAGCGCGGCTGACGATGATGCTGGCGAACCTGCTGTTCTCAACGGGGGACATGGCCGGAGTGCGGGCGGCGCTGGACGCGGGCATCGCCGCGAATCCGCAGAGCAAGGCGCTCAAGGACATGCGTGCGCGTGCGGACCAGGACCCGGTGCAGGCGGCGCTGTCGTCGATCGACGGGGCGCAGATGACCGACGTGATGAAGAACCTGAGCCGGTACGACGTGCTGATGCGCGCCAACCGTCCCGAGGAGGCGCGGAAGTTCCTGGACGAGGCGGCAAAGGCGTCGCCCGAGGACCCGCGGGTGTTCGAGCTCGTGTTCACCGACGCGATGATCCGCAAGGACCAGGCCAAGGTCGATCAGCTTGCCAAGGACGCGGAGCGGCTGAACATCGATCGGGTGAACGGGCTGGTGTTCAAGGCCCGCGCGTCGATCGCGGCGGGCAGGGTCGATGACGCGATCGGGATGCTGTCGGACCTGGTCGCCAAGGACAAGCTGAACCTGCAGGGGTGGCGTTTGCTGGGCATGGCGTACATGGAGCAGGGCAAGCTGCCCGACGCGGTGAACGCGCTGCGGACGGCGGTGGGGATCAAGCCGGATGACGCGGTGTCGGTGGTGTCGTACATGAAAGCGCTGACCATGCAGGGACAGCTCGCCGAGGCGCTGGAGGTGGGGCGCAAGAGCGAGAGCCGGCTGGCGTCCCAGCCGGAGTACTCGGAGCTGATGCTGTTGCTGGAGCAGCAGGCGCCGGGCGGTGATCCGGAGAAGGTGCTGAAGGTCCGTCGGGTGCTTGCGCAGCGGAATCCGGGGGATCGTGCGAATCGTGCGCAGCTTGCGTCGGCGCTGGTGAACGCGAATCAGTTCCAGGAGGCCGAGACGCTCATCAAGGCGCTCCGGAAGGAGGATCCGAACGATCAGATCGCGGCGCAGATCGAGGCGAGCTGGCTCGGAAAGAAGGGCGATCTGGCCGGGGCGGTGAGCATGCTCAAGCAGTTCATCGCCAGCCAGCCGAAGGACAAGCGCTCTGAGAATCTGTACATCAACACGGCTCGGCTGATCCAGCAACTGGGCAACCCCGACGAGGCACTGCGGACCCTCGAGGAGGGCCGCGAGTATCAGAATCCCAAGACCGCGATGGTTGATCGCGAGATCGGGGACATGAACTTCCAGTTGCAGCGGCCCGACAAGGCGGCGGCGGCGTACACGCGACTGCTCGAGGGCGGGAGCGCTGATGAGGGCAACGCGGTGCGGAAGCGCATTGTCGAGTGCTACCTGCAGATGAAGGACTACGCCGGGATGGATCGGGTGATCACGGAGATGGGGCAGGCGGCCAAGGCCGATCCGACCGTCATCCTCCTCCAGGCCGAGGCGGCGGCGGGACAGAACGACCGGCAGAAAGCGCTGACGCTCTATGACGCGGCCGTGGCGGCGGACCCGAAGAACCCCGTGGTGTACCTGAAGCGTGGCGACTTCAAGACGCTCGATGAGCGGACGGTGAAGGACGCGGAGGCCGATTACGAGCAGATGGTCCGCGTGGCGCCGCAGAACATCGTGGGATACGTGCGGCTGGTCCGGATGGCACGGATGCGCGGGGACGACCAGCGAGCCGTGGCCCTGCTCCGCCAGGCCGTGGACATCGAGCCCGAGAACGAGACGCTCCGCATGGCTCTGCCGAAGCTGTTCGAGGAGATCGGCCGGCTGACGGAGGCGGCCGAGGCGTACGACGCGGCGGCGCAGAAGTTCGCGGGCAACGCGGCGTGGAACGCCCGGGCCGCCCAGGCATGGGCCAGGGTGGAGCGGTGGGACAAGGCCCGGGAGCACCTTGGCCAGATCTGGAGAGTGCGAAAGGCCCCGGACATCGCGATCGCGCTGGCGGAGGCCACGCTTCGCGCCGGCGATGCGACGGGCGCCGAGAACATCCTGAACGCGCCCGAGGCCCAGTCGGCCAACTCGCTGCCCGCTCGGCTGCTCAAGGCGCAGATCTTCGCCAAGCAGGGTCGCACGGCGGACGCGGCGCGAACCCTGAGCGACGCCATGGCCCTGGTGGATTCCAATAACCGCGAGCACGTGGTCGTGTTCATGAACACGGTGTCGCAGCTCTATCCCAAGCCCGCCGACCAGTTGGCGGCGCTGGATCGGCTCGAGTCCCGGGCTCGATTCACCGGGTTCATGGCGCTGCGGTCGGCGGAGCTGCGGATCCGGCAGCCGGAGTTGCGCGAGGCCGCGCTGAAGTCGCTGGACGAGCTCGCTCAAAGCGGCACGACGCCCGTGAAGGCGGCCGTGTGGACGCTGCTTGGAACGATGTCGTATCAGGAGAAGAAGTGGGACGAGGCGACCGAGCGGTTCCGCAAGGGTCTGCAGCACGACCCGGAGAGTGCGGAGCTGAACAACAACCTTGCGTTCCTGCTGGCGGTGAAGCTGAGCAAGTGCGAGGAGGCGATGCCGCACGCGGAGAAGGCGGTGAACGCGAATCCCACGAACTCGGGGTTCTGGGACACGCTCGGGGCGGTGTTCCTGTGCAAGAAGGACTATGACCAGGCGATCCGCGTGTTGCAGGAGGGGCTGAACAAGGCCCTGAATGACGCCGAGCGGGTGCCGCTGCATATCCACATGGCTCGGGCTCGGCTGGGCAAGCAGGACAAGGTCGAGGCCCGTCGGCTGTCGACGATCGCCAAGGACCTGATGCTGAAGCAGCCGTCGGTGGCGGAACTGTACCGATCGGACGTTGAAGACCTGGATCGGGCGATTGATTCTCAGTAGTCCCGCGACCGATAGCGGAGAGAGAGTTGGGATCGCCGGACCCGGTTCCGGCGACGCAGTGAAGGACCGATAACCGGTCCGGCGCAATCGCTCGGAGTGCGAGGCGTCCGGTCCGGGAGGAAGGAACGCATGTCAAGCATCGCACAATCCACGCGCACCACGATGGCCCCTGCCCGGTCGGCGTCAGCGCCCTCCGCCGCACCCGTCTCGGGGGTGGCGCTGGACCCGATCCGACTGCTGAAGAAGTACTACCCGCTCCTGGCGGCGTCGGTGGTGGTTGGCGCGGTGGTGGGCGTTGCGGCGCATCTGGTGCTTGCGCGTCTTGCGCCGCAGTACACCGCGACGGCGACGTTCGCGTGCCTTCCGGAGACGACCAGCGCGTTGCAGGTCGGCCAGGGGGCGATGTCCCAGGATGAGCTGCAGCGCTTCATGGGCACGCAGATGGCGCTGATGACCTCGGCGCCGATCCTTGAACGCGTGCTCCGCGACGCGCAGGTCGAGAACACGGACTGGGCGAAGCAGTACTACGCGGGCGGGCGGCTGAACACGGTCGTCGCCCAGCCGGAGCTGGAGAAGGCCTTGACGACCCGGGCGGTGGCGCAGTCGACGCTCATCCGTCTGTCGATGACCTGGCGGAAGCCGGCGGACGTGCAGACGATCGTGTCCGCGGTGGTGCGGGCGTATCAGGAGGACCTGCGTTCGACGGTGTCGCGAGACTCCGTGGCGCGTCGGGCGGTGCTCTCGAGCCAGATCACGGGATTCGACAACACCATCAAGGACCTGAACAACGCCCGGGACCGCATGCTGGAAACCGGGAACGTGACCGATCTGGACGCCGGCATCGCGTCGGAAGACGTCCGCGTGGCTCGACTCAACGAGCAGCTCGTGGCCGCCAACAGCAGCGAGGCGAACCTTCGGCAGCAGTTCTCGTCGATGGACCGCATGTCGAAGGAGGACGGGGTGATCCAGTATCCCGACGAGATCCGGGAGGCGGCCAATCGCGATCCGGTGGTCGCCGGCATGGACTCGCAGGTGGCGAACCTCCGGGCCGAGATCTCGGCGATGCGCGCGGAGGGCTATGGCGACGAGCACGAGACGGTGCGGATGATGAAGCAGCGGGTCAAGGCCCTCGAGAAGGAGCGCGAGTCGCAGTACAACTCCGCGCTCCGCAAGATCTTCGACTCGCGCAAGGACGAGCTCCGCAGCAGCGCCGACGGACTGGTCGCGACGATCAAGCAGCTCGAGGGGGATCTCAAGACCGTGCAGCTCCGCAAGCAGGAACTCGTCAAGCTGCGGCTTCGGCTGAAGGACATCGATGACCAGGTCAAGCGCCTGACCGAGGAGCGGAACCAGGCGGATCGCGCGCTCAATGACCTGCAACTGGTTATGAACAATCCGATCTTCGATCGCGTTCGTCTGATCGTGCCGGCGCAGGAGCCGAAGCAGATGAGCTTCCCCCGGCTGGCGGTCATGGTGCCGATGGGCGTGGTGCTCATCGCGGGCCTGACCGGCGGTCTTGTGCTGCTCCGCGAGGTCCTGGACCAGCGCGTCCGCGGTCCGGCGGATCTGGCGGCCATGGCGCGGCTGCGGCTGCTGGGCATCGTTCCCGACGCCCAGGAGGATCCGGCCAAGCCCGCGTCGCTGGGCATGGCGTTCAAAGACGCGCCGTCGGGCATCACCAGCGAGAGCTTCCGCGTGCTGCGGTCGCCGATTGCCAAGGCGATGGATTCCGGCGGTCACAAGTCCGTGCTGGTGCTGGCGGGCATGCCCGGGTCGGGCGCCTCGACGGTGGCGAGCAACCTCGCCCTGGCGTGCGCGGGTGTGGGCGAGCGCGTGCTGCTCATCGACGCGAACATGCGGCGACCCGCGCTGCACAAGGTCTATGGCCTGAGCGAGGGGCCCGGGCTGGGCGACGCGCTGGCGGGCTCGGCGGGTTTCGCGGAGGTCGCTCGCTCGACCAGCGTGGCCAACGTCTCGATCGTCACGGCAGGCACCATCGGCAATCGCGCGCTCCCGGAGCGGCTGGCGGGCGAGGCGATGGCCCGGCTGCTCGCCGAGGCCGGGGAGAAGTTCGATCGGATCATCGTCGATTCGGCCCCGGCGATCGTCGCGGGCGACGGCTTTGCGCTTGCCAATCGCGTGGACTCGGTCGTGCTTGTCGTGCGTGCGATGTGCGAGAAGCGCGGCCTGGTGAATCGACTGCGTGGGCACCTTGGCGAGTGCCGAGGCGAGTTCCTCGGCGTGGTCGTCAATGCCGTGCGTGCCAGCGCGGGCGGCTATCTCCGAGGCAACATCAAGGCGACGCAGGAGTACCACCGGTCCGATGCAGCCTAAGGTCGCTCGAGCCCGGGTGTCGGTCGTCGAAGAGCGGGGGAGGGGATGGGCGCGCGAGGAGGCGGATCGTTGCCGGCGGACGCGGAGAAGAGTGCATCCCATTCGGTCGGGCCGGCTCGGCCCGATGCGGTTGGGCGTGCGCTCGTCACCGGGGGCAGCGGGCTCATCGGCTCGCACCTTGTCGATCTGCTCCTGGCCAGGGGCGATCACGTGACGGTGATCGACAATCTCTCCACCGGTCGCCGGTCCAATCTCCCGGTATCGCACGCTCGGCTGAGGTTCATCGAGGCCGATCTTTCCCGCGCCCTGGATGCCCTTGGCAAGGGTGAGCGGTTCGATGAGATCTACCACCTTGCGGCGGCCGTGGGCGTTCGGCTTGTGGTTGATGATCCGATCCGGTGCATCGAGACGAACGTGATCGAGACGAGCAACCTGCTGCGGTTTGCCCTTGGGCACGGGCCTCAGACCGACCGGGCGGGGCGGGTGGGAGCGCGGACGCTTGTCGCTTCCAGTTCGGAGGTCTACGGCAAGTCGGAGAAGCTGCCATTTGCCGAGGACGACGACGTGGTGTACGGCCCGACGAGCCGTTCACGATGGTCATACGCATGCACCAAGGCGATCGACGAGTATCTGGCTCTGGCGTATGCGGGCAAGCACGGGTTGCCGGTGGTGGTGGCGAGGTTCTTCAATACGGTGGGGCCGCGGCAGGTTGGGGAATACGGGATGGTGCTTCCGAACTTTGTCGCCGCGGCGCTGCGAGGCGAGGATCTGCGGGTGTTCGGAGACGGTCGGCAGACGCGGTGCTTCTGCGATGTGCGGGACGTGGCGGAGGCGCTGCCTCGGCTGATCGGCGCGCCGGGGTGTGTCGGGAGGGTGTTCAACGTCGGATCGGACGAGTCGATCTCGATTGGCGAGCTTGCCGAGCGGGTGATTCGCGTGATCGGGTCCGGGTCAAGGGTGCGGTTCATACCGTATGACGAGGCGTATGCGGCGGGCTTTGAGGATCTGAAGCGTCGCGTGCCGGACCTGACGCGTGTGCGTCAGGCGATCGGATTCGAGCGTCGGAGAACGCTTGAGGACACGATTCGCGACTGTGCCGCCTGGATGCGAACGCAGTCCACGACGGGCGTGAGCGCGGCGGAGACTCGGCCATGATCGCCCAGAGCGTGGCAGGACCAGTCGGAACGACCATGTCGGGTGGGGAGACGCACGCCCGGATCGCCGAGCTCGCGGAGCGGGCCGACGCGCTCGCGAAGGACATCCATCACCTTGCCGCATCCGGTGGATTGGAATCCTCGAGCCGTCTTGAGATCTTCCACGGGTACATGGGCGTGTTCGTGGTGGCGTTCGTGATCGCACTGGCGGCGACGCCGATCATGCGACGCCTGGCGATCTCGCACGGGGTCGTAGATCGGCCGAGCGCTGCCCGCAAGGTGCACCGGGTGCCGATCGCGTACCTGGGCGGAGTGGCGGTGTATCTTGGGATTCTGGCGGGGATTCTGTTCTCGTACGCCACGCCGTTTCACGGTCTGGTGATGTTCCATCCGACGGCGCACGAGGGCTCAATGCTGCCCGGGGGAGTGCCGATTTCGGTGCTGCTTGGGATGACGGTGATCATGCTCTGCGGCCTGTGGGACGACGTGGTCGGCATCGACCCGCGAACCAAGATTGCGGGGATGCTGTTTGCAGCGGCCGCTCTGGCGGTGGAGGACGTGGGGGTGAAGGTCGCGGCGGGGCTGATCGTGCCGATCGCCAAGGCCGTGGGCATCTCGCTGACGCCGATCGGCGGCGGGTTCGAGACGATTCTTTTTCAGATTCCTTTGCCGTTCACGATCTTGGGAAGTTCGACGCTGAACATCGACGTGATCTACTGGATCGGCACTGGGGTGATCGCGATCTTCGTGCTGGGCGCGTGCAATGCCTCGAACCTGATCGATGGTCTGGACGGGCTGCTGTCGGGCGTGACGAGCATCGCGACGGCGGGGCTGCTGGTCATCGCGCTGGGGCTTGCGCTTGTCGATGACGGTCCTCGGGATGCGTCGCGGATTGTGCTGTGTCTGGCGGTGCTTGGGGCGTGCCTTGGGTTCCTGCCGCACAACTTCAACCCGGCGACGATCTTCCTGGGTGACACCGGCTCGCTGCTGCTGGGCTTCTGCACGATCGTGATCGTGCTGATGCTCGGGGACACGGGTAAGACGCACCTGGTGCTCGCGGGTCTTGTGATCTATGCGATCCCGATCATCGATACGACGCTGGCGATCGTCCGGCGGAAGATGGCGGGCAAGAGGATCTCCGACGCCGACGACCAGCACCTGCACCACATGCTCAAGCGTGCGCTGGGCGTGAAGGGTGCGGTGTTCGCGCTGTATGCGATCGGCGGGGGCTTTGCGATGCTGGGGATCGCCCTGTCTGAGGGTCGGCAGCGAGTGACCTATGCGCTGGTGCTGGTGACGGCGGCGTTCATCGGGGTGATGGCACTGAAGATCGGTCGCCGGGAGCATCTGGAGCGTCAGATGGCCGAGGCCGAGGCCAAGCGATCGGTGGTCGGGTCCGGGGCTGGTGGCGGGGAGACGGCCGGTCTGTCGGTGGCGGAAGCGGCTGTGGGGGCCAAGGGTGGCGGGGCCAGCCACGGAGTGGGCGGGGGAGTGGGCGGGGGCGAGTCGGCGGGCGCGGCGAAGGCGTGATGGGCCGGGGGAGGCCCGTATACTCGCCGAGCATGGCTCACAACGATGTTTCCACTGTGCCAGGGAGCGGCCGATCGGCGATGCGCGTGGTCGCGCTCATGAATCAGAAGGGCGGGGTGGGAAAGACGACGACCACGGTGAATCTCGCGGCGGGGGGGGGGAGGGGCCGGGGACGCGGGCGGGGGGGGGTGGGGGGGGGTTCGGGGTTCGACATGGCCTGTCTCTGTCTGGCGAGCGACGGGAGGACAGAGAGC
>DHLW01000179.1:8103-17119 GCA_002405485.1 Phycisphaerales bacterium UBA4658 | reverse complement strand
GAATCTCGCGGCGGCGCTTGCCGACGCCGGCAAGCGCGTGCTGGTTGTTGATCTGGATCCGCAGGCGCACGCGAGTCTGCACATGGGGGTGGACGCGGCGGCTCTCGGGCCGCGGACCGAGGGCGACGTCCCTGCGCGATCGGCATATGACGTGCTCTGGGATCCGGAGATTGACCCCAGTCCGGCGATCCGTCAGGTCGCGGACCGACTGAGCGTGCTCCCCGCGGAGACGGATCTGGCCGGCATCGAGACCGAGCTGAGCGAGCTTGCGCCCGGGGAACGGGTCACTCGGCTGAGGACAGCCCTGGCGCGGGTGAGCGACCGGTTCGATGCGGTGCTGATCGACTGTCCCCCGTCGCTTGGGGTGCTCACGCTGAATGGGCTTGTGGCGGCGGGCGAGGTGCTCATTCCGATGCAGGCGCACTTTCTCGCCCTGCAGGGCGTGAGCAAGCTGCTGGAGACGGTGCAACGCGTGGGGCAGTCGCTGAACCCATCGTTGAAGGTGCTGGGCGTCGCGCTGTGCATGCACGATCCGACCTCGACGCACGTGAAGGAAGTCGTGCGCGACATGGAGGAGTTCTTCGCGGCCGGAAGCAACGGCGCGCAGACGCCATGGAAGGACGCACGGGTGCTCCAGCCCCCGATTCGGAGGAACATCAAGCTCGCCGAGTGTCCCAGTTTCGGAAAGACGATCTTCCAGTACGCCCCCTTCTGCCCGGGCGCACTGGATTATGCGGCGCTCGGCAAGGCGGTGATCGGCGTGTGGGAGCGAGCGCCGGCAGCGGCAGGGTCGACGTCGGGTGTGGTGACGCGGCGGTCTGACCGGGCCGCCGAGGTTCGGTCGTGAGCGTCGCAACCAAGGCCGGATCGCACAGGTTGGGCGTGCTGGTGGCCCGTCGCGGCGTGATTCGGGGCGTGTTCTGGGTGTATGCCTTGGTTCTGTTTGCCGGCACACACTGGCCCGCGCTGGATGTGCGGGTGGAGGGCATCGATCGGCCGGATCTCATCGTGCACCTTGCGGCGTTCAGTCTGTGGACGACGTTCTTCTGGGCGACCGGATACGCCGGTCATGTCGGGCGATGGTCGACGCTCCCGATCACGGCGCTGGCGGGGTGCGGGTATGCGGCCATCGACGAGCGTCTGCAGGCGATCCCGTGGATTCGCCGAAACTGCGCGTGGGATGACGTGCAGGCCAACTGGATGGGGGTCGGCATCGGCGTGGCGGTGGCGGGGGTGATCACGGCTTGGGGTGCGCTGGGGGATCGGTCCGCCCGCCGGACATGAGCCAGACGCGCGTTTTCGGGGCTCGCTGAGCGAGCACGCGGGAGTCTTGCGCTCAGGTTCGCACTACGCTGGATGTTTGCGATCGGTGGCGATCACGGAGGTGAGCATGGGCAAGGTTCTCTGGCTGTCGTTGCTCCTGATTCTGGGGCTGATCGGTTCCCAGGTGTATCCCGCGCTCGTCGGCGACGCGTATGAGACCACGCGTTTCTGGGTGCAGACGGTGACGCTCATCTGCCTGGCGTTCATCATGATCCACGTGGGTTATGAGTTCGACATCGACAAGCGCAACGTTCGGCAGTACGGGTGGGACTATGTCGTCGCGATGACCGCGGCGGCGTTTCCATGGCTCTTTTGCGCCATGTACTTCATGCTCGTCATGCCGCAGGCCGGCGGCATCGGCTCTCTTGATGAGTGGAAGAACTCGCTCCTGCTCGCCCGCTTCAGCGCACCGACGTCGGCGGGGGTGCTGTTCACGATGCTGGCGGCGGCCGGGCTTGCGGCGACCTGGGTGTTCCGGAAGGCCCGCATCCTGGCGATCTTTGATGACATCGACACCGTGCTGCTCATGATTCCGCTGAAGATGCTCATGGTCGGCCCGAAGTGGCAGCTTGCGGTGATCGTGCTGGTCATGACGGCGATGATCTGGCTAGCCTGGCGGTACATGCATGCGATCAAGATCCCGATCACCTGGCCGTGGGTCATGGGGTACAGCATCGTGATCGTCGCCGCGTGCTCCGGGGTGTACGAAGGGTCCAAGATCATCGACAGCAAGGTCCCGATCCACCTGGAGGTGCTGCTCCCGGCCTTCGTGCTCGGGTGCATGATCCGACGGCCGGATCCGGCCGGGGCCGCTTCAGGGGGCGGCGACCATCATCACGAGCAGGATCCGAGCGAGGCGAGAGTCTCGGGGATCATCTCCGGAGTGTTCATGGTGGCCGTGGGGCTGATGATGCCCCCCGTCAAGCAGGCGTTGGCGCAGACCGAGGGCTCGTCGATCCCCTGGGGCACCATCGCGACGCACGTGGTGATCATCACCGTGCTCTCCAACATCGGGAAGATGTTCCCCGCCTTGTGCTATCGGCGGGAGGCCCATTGGCGGGCGCGGCTGGCGGTCGCCGTGGGCATGTTCCCGCGCGGCGAGGTGGGCGCCGGGGTGCTCGTCGTCTCGCTGTCGTATGGCATCACCGGGCAGCCGCTGGTGGTCGCGATGCTGTCTCTGGCGCTCAACCTGGTGCTGACCGGGGTGTTCATCGCGATCGTCAAGAAGCTCCTGGCGGATCCCAGGGCGCTGGCGACCCCATCGTCCAAGCCAACGCCCTGAGGGCTCGGCTTCCACGCCCGCGCGAGCCGATATCGATCGATCCCATGTCGGAAGCTGATTCCAGTTCCAGATCGGGCTCCTCGGAGGGTGCGCCTGGAGCGCCGACCATCGAGCGGCACCACACCCTCGCTCGCGCGGTGCGGGCGACTTCGCTCATGACGCTGGCGTCGCGCCTTGGCGGGCTGGTTCGCGACGTCATGCTCGGACGGATCTTCGGCGATGGTCCGGTGAACTCGGCGTTCGCGGCGGCGTTCGCCATTCCGAACATGTTTCGGCGGTTGTTCGGCGAGGGGGCCCTGTCCGCGGCGTTCATACCGGAGTACACCGACGCCGCCCGGCGCAGCCCGGAAGAGTCGAACGCGCTCGCGTCGATGACGCTCGCCATTCTTGGAATCGTGACCGGGGGGCTGACGCTGCTGATCGAGGCGGTGCTGCTGGCGGTGCTGCTTGTCGCCCCGGGCGACGCGCAGCGCACGCTGTCGATCCAGCTCGTCATGGTGATGCTGCCGTTCATGCCGTTCATTTGCATGGTGGCGATCCTGGCGGGGATGCTGCAGGTGCACGGACGATTCGCCGTCGCCGCCAGCGGCCCGGTGGTGCTCAACGCGTTCATCATCGTCGCCGGGTTGTACTACACGCTGAGCGGCGTGCGCGGCGAAGCGTCAGCCGCGTACGTGCTCGGCGCGGCGACGGTGCTCAGCGGGGCGACCCAGCTCGGCTTCTTCTGGTGGACGCTCAGATCGCATGCGCGGTGGACCGGACGATGGTCGATCGTTCGGGAGAGGGGCGTCCGCATGCTGCGGAAGTTCGTGCCCGTCGCGATCGGGCTTGGCACACTGCAGGTCAACACCCTGCTGGACACGATCATCGCGATGTGGCCGATCTGGGTCGGTCCCACGATGTTCGGCAAAGCCGTCACGCTCGATGAGGCCAGCAACGGCATTTTGGCGCTGACGGCGCGTCTGTATCAGTTCCCGCTGGGTGTGTTCGGGATCGCGGTGGCGACGGCGGCGTTCCCGCTTCTGGCCAGGCACGCGCGCGAGCCGGAGGCCTTTGCCGATACACTGCGGCGCGGGGTGCGGATCTCGCTGTTCATCGGCATCCCCGCCACGGTCGGGCTCATTCTGGTCAGGCATGACCTGACCGCGGTGCTGTATGGGCACGGGGTCTCCGGGTGGTCGCTCTCGAGTCTGGAGCGATCGGCGGCGGTGCTCATGGGCTTTGCGACCGGGATCTGGGCCTACTCGATCAACCAGGTCTTTACGCGGGCGTTTTATGCGCAGGGCGATACCAGCACTCCGATGCGCATCTCGCTGTGCATGATCGCCGTCAACGTCGCGCTGAATCTCACGTTCATCTGGCCGCTGCGGGAGGCGGGCCTGGCGTGGGGAACCGCCGTGAGCGCCTTGCTCCAGGCCGGGGTGCTTGGGGTGCTGTGCACGCGCCTGCTTCGTCGCGTCGGATCGCGCGGCCCCGTGATCGACGGGCACGTCGTCAAGGGGGTGCTCAAGATCGCTGCCGCATCGATCGCGATGGGCGGCGTGGTGTACGCGGTCCTGGTCTTCATGCCGACCTCGACGCCGGTGCGTTCGGGCGGTGCGTTGGGTTCGGCGTGGGTGTGGCAGCTTGTGCGCCTGCTCGCCGCGACGGCGACGGGGGGCGTGAGCTATCTCCTCGTCTCGAGGATTCTGCGGGTCAGCGAGTTGTCGTGGGTCATGCACCGCGGCGCACGGACGACGTCGGCCGGCGATGATGCATCGGACTGACCGATCCGGCCGGTCTCAGGCGGCCTCGGCGGACTCGTTGATGAAGCGGCAGCCAACGGCGAATCCGCTTCCCTCGTGCCCGCGACAGTGGGCGACGATCGCCTTGCGATTGGACGGGGGCTGCTCCGGGGTCGCGCCGAACTGCAGAATGACCACCGAACCGGGGTCGAAGCTCGTCCGCGACCAAAGCCCGCAGCCGCTCTTCGACAGGTCCCGGATGAAGACCTTGGTCTTGCCGGTCGGCTCGCCCGCTTTGGAGAGCTGCACGACCACGACCTCCCCGACGACCGCATGGCGCTCGTCGCGGCGTCGATTCTCCGGTTCGAGAGTGGACTCGTCGAAGACGAGTTTCTTCAAGAGCTTCAGACCGGCGCGGGTGAGATGGTCTCGTTGGGCGGCCATGGGAACGTCGTCGTGTTGACGGGCTCGGCTTGACTGGTCGGGAGAGGACGGTGGAGATCAGCCGGTCGGCTTGAGGGAATACTCGACGTTCATCCTGGCCGTCCGGGCAAACGAGATGATCTGGCTCTCGATCTTGTCGCTTGTGAAGTGGAACATGAAGCTGATGTCGTACAGCCCGTCCTTGCGCTTGCGCGTCGAGACGGGATGCGCGGGCACGAGCATGCTGGCACCCGGGCACTCGAGCTTGAGATTGACCGTTGCGCCAGCCGGAAGGCTGATGGGCTTTCGGGCCACGATCTTGCAACCGCCCTTGCTCAGATCGACCAGGGGGCCGAACTGGCAGTGCGTGTCTCCGGCGATCGCGAGCCGACCGGATTTGCGACGATCTTGCGAGTTCGGCGTTCGAGCGGACATGTGGAAGACTCCAGGATCGATGCGAGGTCATCGGCCAGGAGCGGCGCGGCGTGGTGTGTCGGCGCGACATGGGGGCCCGGTGTGTCGTGCCGCCGGTGCGATTGCGCGGGTTGTGTCGGTCGAAGGGGTGGACTGAGGATCGACGCGTGGTCCGAGAATCATGACGGACCGGAGCCTGCACCCACAGCCGCGTGGAGGAGGGCATGATCCCGCCACGCGGGAAAGGTCCGCCGCCAGCGGCGGAGGTCGTCCATGTCGATCTCGACGCTGAGCACGCCCTGTGATGCACCGAGTTCCCCGATGGTTTCGCCCCTTGGGCTGACGGCGAGTGTGCCCCCGGCGTACTCCAGCGACGGATCCCTGCCGCAGCGGTTCACGCTCAGCACGAAGGCCTGATTCTCAATGGCTCGCGCGATGGAGAGCACGTTGCGGTGGTACTCCCGCGTGGTCGGCCAGTTGGAGGCGATGACGAACACCTCCGCTCCGGCGAGCAGGCCGATGCGGAAGAGCTCCGGGAACCGCAGGTCGTAGCAGACTGCCGGGGTCACACGGGCGACACGTTCCCCGCCTGGCGCCAGCCAGTCGTACGTGGGGACGACGCGCCCGCCGGTGAAGTGCTCGGACTCCTTGCCCAGTGAGAACGGGTGGACCTTGTGGAACTCGCAGAGCAGCGATCCGTCGGGCCCGATGACGGTGGCGCAGTTGCGTCCTCGGCCGTCGGGTCCGATGGTGGTGCGGGAGCCGTGCACGGTCGCTCCGGTGCCGCGGGCAAGGTCGACCAGGAAGCCAAGCGTGGTGTTGTTGGTGTCGGCGGTCGTCTGAAGACGGAAGGAGAAGCCGGTGTCGAACATCTCCGGAAGGACGATCAGATCGCCGGTCTGGACGTCGACCGACCGTATGAGATCCCGAACACGCGCATGGTTTGTCGGACGATCCTCCCAGGCGATGTCGAGTTGAACGAGATGGGCCTTCATGCGTCGCGCTCCCGCCGATGGTAGATCGTAGAGGCGAAGATCGCTCGCTCGGATTCGCGAATGACAACCGATGGCGGGATGATGCGCGCCAAGATCGCGTGACCGGATGGTCGAGATGCACAACCCGCTGCCGTCGAATCGGTACACAGTACCGCGGGAGCATCAACCGCAGTGCCCGCGAAGTTCTACCCTCGATCGGGGACGGGCCCGCGCCAAAGCGCGGCCAGGAAGCAGTCTTGTGAGCGCACGGCCGGAGCAAACGAGGGATGGTCCGGACTCGACCGCGGGCATGCCGCGCGTGCATCTGGCCAGCAGGTCGCCGCGGCGTCGCGAGCTGCTCTCGCAGGCGGGGATCGAGCATGACGCCGCCCATCCCGGGCTGGATGACGCGCAGTTGCACCCCGGAAGCGGGGTCACTCCCAGCGAGTGGGCGATGGCGCTGGCGTTTCTGAAGGCGTCGACCGCGGCCCGGGCGTCGCGAATGGCGACGGGCGTGGGCGGATCGATCCGCGCGCCGATCGTGCTGGGAGCCGACACGGTCATCGTGCATCGCGGGAGACTCATAGGAACCCCCACGACCGATTCGGAGGCCCGGGAGATGCTCCGATCGATGCGCGACGACGAGCACGAGGTGATCACGGGCATCGCGCTGCTTCGGCAGGAGACGGGCGAGCGGGAACTCGCGTCCCAGGCCGCGCGTGTGAAACTCGGACCCATCTCGGATGAGGACATTGACGCCTATGTCGCCACCGGGGCGTGGAAGGGCAAGGCGGGGGGGTACAACCTGAGCGAGCGGATCGGCGCGGGCTGGCCGGTCACCTTCCAAGGCGACCCGGGGACGATCATGGGCCTGCCCGTCGGGCTGGTGGTGGAGCGGCTTCGGCGCTTCGGCCTGCCCGGCGATGCGTCGCGGGCGGGTGTTCGGTACGATTAAGGGTGATGACGCTCGGCGAAGCCATGCTGCCCGGGTGGGTGGTGATCCCGCTTGCGGCGCTCACGATGGTCGGAGTCGCCGCGCACGTGCTGAGTGTGCATGCGTCGGACATGCCCGTCCATCGTCGTCGGTTGCGGATTGCCGCGGGCATGCTGATGCTTGTGCTTACGGGGCTGCTCGCCTATGCGCTGGGCATTGCGGACGTGGTGACGGATCCGCGGACGCAGCCCGGAGCGTCGCAGCGGTTCGTGCTCACCTGGCTGGCGATCGTGGGTCTGCTGGCGATCGTAGTGATGCTGGCACTGGTGGATGCCTGGGAAACGACCAGGTCGGGCTGGATCGAGCATCGGCGGCTGCGGGCGCAGATGCGATCTGACCGGCGCTCGTCGCGCCCCGGGCAATCGTCCGGCAAGGGAGGCAGTGGGGCAGGGCAGGGTGGGGGAGAAGCGACGCGTGGCTGAGGGAGCGCCCCGCCCTGGGCCCGTCCCGCTGCTGGGGCGAGTCGTTGAGCCCCTCTACCGGGCTGTGATCGCGGCACGCAATCGCCGATTCGACCGGGGCATCGGAGTGCATCGCGTCGGGGTGCCCGTGATCAGCATCGGGAACCTCTCCGTCGGAGGCACGGGCAAGACGCCGATGGTCATGCACGTCCTCGGGGTGCTCCTGAGGGCCGGGCTCTCGCCCTGTGTCGCGATGCGCGGCTACACGGCTCGCGGGCACGGCGACGCCGCTCCTGACGAGACCGACGCCTATCGACGGGCCTTCCCGCATGTGCCGATCGTGGCGCGGCCGGATCGGATCGTGGGCGTCCGGGCGCTGCTTGCAGACGCCGCCATTGGCGTGGATCGCGTGGTCCTCGACGACGGCTTTCAGCATCGACAGATTGCGCGCGATCTCGACATCGTGCTTGTCGATGCCACGCCGGGGCGGTCGGTCTTTGAGGATCGGCTGCTTCCTCGCGGATGGCTGCGCGAGCCGCCGAGCGCGCTCAGACGTGCCGCGGCCGTGGTGCTGACCCATGCCGAACTGGCGAGCGAGGACCATCTTCGATCGCTGAGAGCGGACATTCGCCGGCTGCATGGGCGATCGCCGGTCGGGCAGACCCGGCACATGTGGACAGCGCTCAAGCATGCCGACGGCTCGGCGACCGGTGATGACCGCCTGCTCCCGCTGGAGACGCTGGAGGGCCGAAGGGTGGTCGGATGCTGCGCGATCGGACATCCCGATGCGTTCGTCCGGTCGCTTGGCCTGGTCGTGGGCGATCCCGGTCGGGTGACGACCATGACGCTTCGAGATCACGATCCGTTTGAGCGGGCCACGGTTGATCGGCTTGCGCGCGAGGCGGAAAAGCACCGAGCGGAGTGGATCGTGGTGACCGACAAGGACTGGTCCAAACTGCGGCGGTACCCGTCCGATTGCTGGCCGTGCCCCGTGGTTCGTCCCGACCTGTCCCTGGTTTTCGACGACGGACGCGAGGCGGTGGACGAACTGGTGCTCTCGGCCGGGCGGTTGGGCCCGAAGGCATAAACTGAAGACCTCAGATGAGCAAGCTGCTGGACACACTGTCACGCTGGAAGCCGTTCAACGCCGTGGTCATCGGCGATTACATGCTCGATCAGCTCGTGTTCGGGAATGCCGATCGATTGAGCCCCGAGGCCCCCGTGCCGGTCCTGCACGTGAAGCGGAGCGAGGATCGCCCGGGCGGCGCGGCGAACGTCTGTCTGGATCTGGTCGCCATGCGGGCGAGGGTGCACGCGGTCGGAGTGACCGGGGACGATCGGGAGGCGGATCTGCTGCGGTCGGCGCTGGCCGCGGCGGGTGTGGGGGCCGACGCGCTGGTGGCGGATCCGTCCCGACCCACGACGGTCAAGCGCTCGCTGATCGGCCTTGCGCAGCATCGACATCCTCAGAAGATGTTCCG
>DHLW01000179.1:0-7859 GCA_002405485.1 Phycisphaerales bacterium UBA4658 | reverse complement strand
CGGCGCCGACGTGGTGTGCATTGAGGACTACAACAAGGGTGTGTGCACGGAGCGGGTCTGCCAGGCCGTCATCGCGTCGGCGCGCGGGCGGGGCGTGCCGGTGCTCGTCGATCCCGCGGCGATCGAGGACTATTCCAAGTATCGCGGCTGCGCGACCGTCACGCCCAATCGCCACGAGGCGGCCCTGGCTACGGGTGTTCCCACCCCCGGTGACGCCGCGCCCGACCAGTTCGCGGAGATCGCCCGCCTGTTGCTGGAGGGTCTGCGACTGGAGGCGGCGGTGATCACGCTGGACCGCCACGGTGCGCTGCTTCTGGAGCGCGGGCAACCGCATCGCAGCGTGCCCACGGTCGCCAGGAACGTGTACGACGTCACCGGCGCGGGGGACATGGTGCTTGCCGCTCTCGCCGGAGCAAGGGCCAACGGCATTCCCTGGGCCGACGCCGTTCGATTCGCCAACGCCGCGGCGGGCCTCGAGGTGGAGGTCTTCGGCGTTGTGCCCATGCCGATCGAGAAGATCCACCGCGAAGTGATGCGGCTGGAGGGTGATCACGCCGGGTCCGGCCTCAGCGGCAAGATCCGAACCCTTGAGCAACTGCTCGTCGAGGTGGCCGCCCACCGCAACGACGGACAGTCGATCGTGTTCACCAACGGGTGCTTCGATGTGCTGCACGCGGGTCATCTGTCGCTCCTGCGCCGGGCGGCGGACGAGGGCGACTTCCTGATCGTCGCCGTGAACTCCGACGACTCCGTCCGCAGGCTCAAGGGCAAGAAAGACCCGACCCGCCCGATCAACGCCGAGCAGGATCGGGCCGAGTTGCTCGGCGGGCTGGAGTGCGTCGACGCGGTGATCGTGTTCGACGACGACACACCCGAGCGACTGATCCGCGAGCTGCGTCCGGACGTGCTCGTCAAGGGCGCCGAGTATCGCGTCGACCAGGTGCCCGGTGCGTCCTTTGTGCAGGAGTGCGGCGGGCGAGTCGTGCTGCTGGAGATGATCCAGGGCAAGAGCACCACCGCGATCGTCACCAAGGCGCGCCAGGGCTGATTCCCATCGCAAGCATCAGCGGTCCGCGGCGACAAGCGCCCGAAACGCATACGCCCGCCTCGTCGAAGCATGGCGAGTGACTCGCCGTCCGTCCGCGGTGGCGACGGCGACCTCCCGGGCGCCGGCCCGCCTCACCACCGCTCTCCACTGGTCGAGCGTGTACGAACGCAGCGTGTACCTGGTGGCGATGTCCTCCTCGCTCCGGGGCGTGCTGACGCTGATGACGCTCAGCGCGGTCTCTCGACGGGCGACACGACCGCCGCGAGCGACCGTCGAGGCATCGGGGGGAATGAACTCGATGACCTGGCGAACGGTGGTCGTGCCGCGGCGGGCGTGCCAGACCTGCTCGACCGGATCCTCCCCAAGGTCATCGAGCAGTCCGATCCCGACCAGATAGACGCCTCCGGGCCGGAGCAGAGCGAGCGTCGATCGGATGTGGTTCACGCAGTCTCGATCGCTTGCCAGATGCCGGATGGAGTTGTCCGGGCAGAACGCCAGATCGAAGCGTGCTGAGGAAGGGGGGGCGCTGCCGATCGCGTGATCCATGGTCCGCATGTCGCCCACGTGCACGCGGACGCGTCGTGCCAGGCCGACGGATCGAGCTCTTTGGCGGGCGAACTCGGCCATGCCGGTGTCCAGGTCAACACCGACGCAGGTGTGCCCGAGCGAGGCCAGGGCCAGCAGGAACCGTCCGGTGCCGCACGCCGGCTCAAGGACTCGGAGCGGTCTGGTGCGCGAGGTCTGAACCAGTGTTCGCGCGATCCGAACGATGTGCCGAGCCTCGGCGAGGGATCCGTGGGCGTGCAGAATGTCGTAGATGAGCGGTCTGGCGTAGGGAGACTCGGGTGGCGTGGGCATGGGCCGACCAGCGTAGCGGACGCTCGCGATACACTGTGGCCCACACCATGGAAATCGCACTTGTTCTCACCCTCATCCTGATCAACAGCGTCTTTGTGATGTCGGAGATGGCGCTTGTGTCCAGCAAGCGGGCGCAGCTCGAGGCGCGATCGGCCAAGGGGTCCGCGGGGGCGCAGGCCGCCGTGTATCTGCTCGATCATCCCACCCGGTACCTGTCGACCGTGCAGATCGGGATCACGCTCATGGGCATTCTGACGGGCGCCGTCGGGGAGTCCGCGATCGCCGACAAGATCACGCCGTCATTGGGGGAATGGGGCCTGTCCCCGGACACGGCCCGTGGGGTGTCCTTGGGACTCACCGTGCTGGTGATCACGTTCGTGACGCTGGTCGCTGGAGAGCTGGTGCCCAAGCGCCTGGCGCAGACCTATGCCGAGCCCATCGCCTCGGTCCTGGCCATTCCGATGCGATGGCTGAGCGTCGCGGCGGCGCCGCTGGTGTGGGCGCTGTCGGTATCGACGGAACTGGTGCTCAAGCTCCTTCCGGCCCGCAGGTACGACGAGGGCGAGGCCGAGGCGGAGGTGAAAGCGATCCTGAAGAGCGGGGAGGCCACCGGCGAGTTCGAGAAGGCCGAGCGACAGATCGTCGAGCGTGTGCTGGAACTGGGCGATCAGCGAGTTCGGCAGGTCATGGTTCCCCGAAAGGACATCGACTGGCTGGACGTGAGCGACGGGGTGCAGCGCATCAAGGTCGCCGTGGCGACCAGTTCGCACTCGCACTTTCCGATCTGCGACGGAGACCTGGATCACCTGATCGGCGTCGTGCATCTGAAGGACCTGGTCAAGAACAGCCTCATCACCGAGGACATCAGCCTGCGATCGTTGTGCCGCAAGCCCTTGTTCGTGCCCGACGCCGCGCCCGCGATCCGCGTGCTGGACCGCTTCAAGCGATCGGGTCAGCACATCGCGTTCGTGATCGACGAGTACGGCGTGCTGGTGGGGCTCATCACCCTCAATGATCTGGTCGAGGCCCTGCTGGGAGAGGTCGCAATCTCCGGCGGAGCCCCCGATCCGCAGATCGTCCGCCGATCCGACGGTTCGTTTCTGCTTGATGGCATGCTCTCGACCAGCGAGCTCCGCGACCTCATGGGTGTGGAGGCGCTCCCCAAGGAGGATCAGGCTGACTTCGACACCCTTGGAGGGTTCATCATGGCATACATGGGGCGCGTGCCCGCCACCGGCGACCGCTTCGAACATGAGCGGTTCGTCTTCGAGATCGTCGACATGGACCGGACTCGCGTCGATCGCGTGCTGCTGAGCATCAAGCCCGCCCCGCCCGACGAATCGCCGATCTGAACCCGGCGTTGCCTTCGTCAGCAGTTTCTCAGCATCGCCTCGGCCCGCGCGGCCTTGGCGAGCGCGTCTTCGGGTCGGTGCTCGCACACCGTGAGATGTCCGAGCTTCCGACCCGCACGGGGCTGTTTGCCGTACATGTGCACGTGCACGCCCTCGATCGAGAACACGCCCGGGTCCGGCTCGGCGCCGATGATGTTCAGCATCACGCTCTGTCCGCGGGGGGCCGTCGATCCAAGGGGCAGCCCGGCCACCGCACGCACGTGATTCTCGAACTGCGAGCACGACGCTCCTTCGATCGACCAGTGCCCGCTGTTGTGCACGCGCGGGGCCATTTCATTGGCCAGCAGCCGTCCATCACTCATCTCGAAGAACTCGATCGCCAGCACCCCGACGTATCCGAGCGCCCGCAGCACGCTCTCCGCGGCGGACTGAAGCAGTCCATCGGCCGCCCCGGACTCCGGCGCCGGCGCAACGGATCGACTCAGAATGCCACCGCTGTGCCGATTCTCCACCGGCGGATAGAACCTCGTCGCGCCATCGAGCGAACGCACCCCGAGAATCGAGAGCTCCCGCGCAAACGGCACGAACTGCTCAAGGATGAGATCTGCCCGGGCCTCCGCCTGTTCCGATGAGCTCCGGGCGGCGCGGCGCAGTCGCGGCTCACCCAGCGTTCGCCATGCCATGTCCACGTCCGCCGTCGTGCGCAGAACCACCTGTCCCTTGCCGTCATACCCGAAGCGCCGGGTCTTGAGCACGCTCGGCAGGCCGATCCGCACGATCGCGGCACGCAGATCGTCGAGGGAATCCACCGGAGCGAACTCCGGCGTCTGGATGCCCAGCGACTGGAAGCAGGTCTTCTCCGCCAAGCGGTCCTGAGCCGTGGCGAGCGCACGCTCGGAGGGATGCACCGGTGCGTGCTGCGCAAGTCGGCGAGCCGACTCGGCGGGCACGTTCTCGAACTCATAGGTCACCGCGTGCAGGCCCCTGGCGAATCGGGCGAGCGCGTCCGAATCGTCGTACTCCGCGACGACGACCTCGCCGAGGTCCGCCGCCGGGCAATCGGCAGATGGGTCCAGGAACCGGAACCGGAGGCCAAGGGGAATGCCCGAGAGCGCGAGCATCCGCCCGAGCTGCCCGCCGCCCAGCACGCCGATGATCACTGCACGCCTCCGCCCGAAGGCGCAGGTGGTCGGGCGCCCGGGGTGCCCGGTGCGAAGTGCTGCGGCGGAATCTCGAGATCTGGGACGCGCGGATCCGGATGTTCCAGCACCAGCGCCGTCTGCTGCTCGCGATACTGCCGAAGAGCCGCGAGAAACTGCGGATGGCGAGTCCCGACGATTGCGGCGGCAAACAGAGCGGCGTTGATCGCGCCGGCCCGCCCGATGGCGAACGTGCCCACCGGCACGCCCGCGGGCATCTGCACGATCGACAGCAGCGAGTCCACCCCCTGCAGCGACTTGCTCTGCACGGGGACCCCGAGCACCGGTACCGCCGTCTTGCTGGCGCACATTCCCGGCAGGTGGGCCGCGCCGCCGGCGCCGGCGATGATGGCCATAAGCCCCCGGCTCTCAGCCGACGACGCATACTCGAATAGAAGATCAGGCGTCCGATGGGCCGAGACGACGCGGACCTCGTGCGGGACACCCAGCCGCTCGAGCGTTCCCGCCGCGTGCTCCATGGTGTCCCAGTCGCTCCTTGACCCCATGATGATGCCGACAGTCGGGTGCATGATGATGAGGATACCGGTCTAGTCACCGCTCGGCAGAGCTGGTCTGCTCAGCATCCATTGGGTGTGCAGAAGCAGCACCGCCCCGAGCACGGCCAGGGAGCCGCAGATCCACTGGCCGACGGTCAGCGGCTTGTCGAACAGCGCAAGCTGGGCCACCGCCACGCAGAACGGCTGCAACTGGATCACGCCGCTGGAGACCGCCACGCCCAGCCGGGCGATCGATATGTAGTAGAACACGTGACCGAGCGCGATGCCGATGACTGCACTGAGCAGGAGCAGCGCAAAGGGACCGGCCCCGATCGCCAGGGCGTGCAGCCCGCCGTCGGGCGTGCCCTGCGCTGGGTCTCGCGCGAGCACAAGCATGAGGCCCACGAGCACGACCGACGTGTACTGGCTGATGGCCGCGAACGCCGTGACCGGGTGGTAGCGATGCATGAACTTTCGGACGCTCAGGGCATAGCCGGCAAAGAGCAGCCCGGAAATGACCGCGAGCGTGACGCCGAACGCGTAGCTGGCGGTCGTTCCCGCGACGTCGGTGGGGAGGTTGTCCTGGTCGGCCAGGAGCAGCGTGCCGGCGATCCCGCCGAGCACAAGCACGATGCCGGCCCATGCCGCGGGCCGTCGCAGCACCGCCCGTTCGCTTGGAAACAGGAGATAGGCCCCGATCGCGACAAAGACGATCTGCAAGCGCAGCCCGAATGTCGCCGTTGCCGGGTCGATGTTGTAAAACGACCAGGCAAAGGCGGCCTGCCCGAGCGCGTTCAGCAGCGCGGGAACCAGCGCGTTCTGCCAGAGCCCGGCCGGCACGCGACGGCGGGCATGGGCGAGCAGCAGGACCGGCGCCCAGAGCAACGCGCTGAACGCATACCGCCATCCGTTGCTCGACCACACGTCCATGTCCCGCGAGAAGTGCGCGATGAACAGCGGCACGCTCGACCAGCCCAGCAGGGTCATCACGACCGTCACCACGCCAAGCGTTGGCGAAGGGGTCGAATCATGCGAGTGCGACTCGGACACGGAGCGGACGATAGCTTCCTCTCAGGCCCGCGTGGATCGCCCGCCGGCTTTCTTCGAGGCCTTCTTGGACCTCGCCTCGGGCGTCTTCCTCGTCGCGGACTTGCCACCGGCGGAAGATGCCGAGTGCGATCGATCGCGCCCGGGTCGCGACCCCTTCGACGGGGCGGATCCGCTCGCACCGCCTCCGCCGCGCCCGTCCAGGGCAGACTGGTACTGCTCAACAAACGCCTCGCATGGCATCGATCGCAGCGTCGCTGCGAGCACATCCAGCGCCAGATCCTCGATCTTCTTGAAGCGAACGCAGGACTTGCCCATGTCCAGCTTCTTCCCCGCTTTCTTCCATGCCGTCTCGAACGCCTCTCGCGCCCTTGGCGACATGTACAACCCCATGAGGTAGAGAGACATGTGCCCCTTTTGCGATGCAAGACCAGCGAACGGCAGCGGCTGCTTCGGGTCGCAGTGATACCCCGCCGGAAAGACGCTGTGCGGGACGCAATAGCCGATCATCCCGTATTGCATCCGCTCCTCGTAACCCTTGCCGAGGTTGTCCCGGAACACCTTTCGGACCGTCTCGATCGCGGATCGCCGATCCGGCGGAAGCTCTGCGAGATACCCCTCAACGGTCGTCGCTTTGGAAGGCATGCGCCCAGTCTACTCCGATCTGTCCGCCCCGCAAGGCCCCAACGATGCAGAGCCGCTCACATGATCGCGGCCCCGGAGGATCGGCATGGAACTGTTCATCGAGATCATCGGCTGGATCGGCATGGTCATGATCGTCGCCGCATTCGTGTGGAAGCGCAAGCTCCCGCCGATGACCCTCGCCGTCATGAACTTCGTCGGGGCGACTCTGCTTGGCGTCTCGCTGATCTTCAAGGAGGCATGGGCGGGGGTCGCTCTGGAGGCGGTGTGGATGGTCGTTGCCGCCAACGACTTTCGCATCGCCTGCAGGCGCGGCTCCCCGAAGGCCTAGGCCGGGATCGCTCGGGCCCATCGGGCAGGAATCCGGGGTCCCGCGGACTTACCCTTCCGTTCCATGGCAGCCCCCACCTCCAAATCGACTTCCGGCAACCCCTCGAACCTCCCGGCCCATCCGCCGGCATCGACGCCCGCTCGCCCCTTGAACTTCATCCAGCAGATCATCGATAACGACATCCAAAGCGGGAAGTGGGGATCGTGGCGAGACACGGCCGACGCTGGAATCCCGGAGACCATCGAGCACGGCAAGGTCAAGCCGCCGATCGCCGGCCCGGGCAGGCGTGTCGGCAAGCCGCGCGTGCACACGCGATTTCCCCCTGAGCCCAACGGGTGGTTGCACATCGGCCACGCCAAGAGCATCTGCCTGAACTCCGGGCTGGCACGCCAGTACGACGGCAAGTTCAACCTCCGCTTCGACGACACCAACCCCGCCAAGGAAGAGCAGGAGTACGTCGACTCCAGCACCCGCGATGGCCGCTGGCTTGGCGCCGACTGGGAAGGCCCGCACGGTGGCGGGCTCCACTACGCCAGCAATCTCTTTGATCGGATGTACGACTTCGCCGTTGAACTCATCAAGAAGGGCAAGGCCTACGTCTGCGATCTTCCGGCCGCCGAAGTCGCCGCCCGTCGCGGCAAGCCCGGCGTCCCCGGAACGTCACCCTTCCGCGATCGACCCATCGAGGAATCGCTCCGGCTCATCGACGAGATGCGCCGCGGGGTCCATCCCGACGGCTCGCGCACCGTGCGCGCGAAGATCGACCTTGCCTCCCCCAACTTCAACCTCCGCGACCCCGTCATGTACCGCATCGTGCATGAGGAGCACCACAACACCGGCTCCAAGTGGTGCATCTATCCCATGTACGACTTCGCCCACGGGCAG
>DHLW01000100.1:1958-3060 GCA_002405485.1 Phycisphaerales bacterium UBA4658 | reverse complement strand
AGCGTTGGTTGTGAACATGTTCTTCGCGCGTGTGCATTCAGGGTCGATCCGGTGGCTGCTGTGCACCGCCTTGGTGCTGCTTGGGTGTCTCCACGCGACGACCGCCCGGGCGCAGTGCGGCCCGAGCATCGGCTTGAGCACCGGGGGCGAAACCGACGCGGTCGCGGTTGTCAATGCCACCACGATCGCGGTTGGACGCGGAAACTCGGTCGAACTGTTCAACACCTTCAGCCCCGGCTCGCCCGTGCCGTTCTCCCCGCGCCGTGTGATGCTGCTGGAGGCCCCGGCCAAAAAGATCGTCATCCCCCCGGGTTCGCCCCGGATGTTCATCCTCATGGACAACGGTGACGTGTGCGTTGGCACCATCCAGACCAACCCCATCGTGACCGTCAGCTTCCCGACCTACATCCGCCTCAGCTATGCGATCGATATCGCCGCCGATGGACAGGTCGTGTACATCCTGACGAGCTCCGAGAACTTCGGCCCGGTCTTCGGCAGCAGCTTGATGCACATCTACGACCTGACAAGCGGCACGCCCTCTCTGCAGCGGACCGTCGATCCGTTCCTGAACGGGTACTTCTTCGACCGGCTCGTCAAGATCGGGAACACCGTGTGGATCGGAATGCACGAGTACCAGTCGTCGATCTACGGTCTGGAGGCCTACGACGTCTCGAATCCGGCCAACCCCGTCCGCGTCACCACCGCCCTGAACAACGTGCCCCTGGGGACGTTCACGCGGGTCGGCGCCATGCACGCGATCGGTAACCGGATCCTCATGAGCTATGGCCACCCGGCCAGCCCCGTGGGGTTCGAGGACTGGATGCGGGCGGTGGATGTAACCGTGCCGACAAGCCTCGTCTGGCATCCGCAGGTCGATCTCAACGGCATCGCGCTGTGCATGGCGTCGACGGGCAATCTGCTGCGGATTTCGATCGACCAGTCCGGCGTGGGCACTTGGGACACCTCCAACCCCGCCGCGCTCGCGTTCCTCGGCGCCTATTTCGACACGTCCCTGCGCGTCGGGCAGATGGTCGCAGGCGTCGACGCCGGGACCAAGGACTACTGGGCGGCCGGCCGTTTGCACCTGCTCACCATGAACACC
>DHLW01000100.1:377-1768 GCA_002405485.1 Phycisphaerales bacterium UBA4658 | reverse complement strand
GCCGAAACCGTGCGACAGTTCGGCAACACCATGGTCGCGCTCGATCGGTTCGCGAGTTCGCTGTACCTGTTCGACATGACCACCCCGTCCAGCCCGCTGCCCTTCACGCCCATCACCGTCCCGAGTCTCTCCTTTCTGGTCGAACTCGGGAGTCTCTCCGGCGGAGCGCAGGTGCTCGCGGTGGTGGCGACGGGCACCGGCGGCAGCGGGATCACCATCTATGACATCACCAATCCCGCGTCGCCGTTCGTTCGCGCAAACATCCCCAACGTCTTCCCCAGACTCATGTCGGTCTTCGGTTCACGCCTCTACGTCCTCAACCAGTCCTCGGTGTTCCAGATCTACGAGCTCTCCCAGCAGCCCCCGGCTCTGCGAAGCTCCACGCCCTTCGGCGGAATCGCGACCAGCTACACCTGCATGACCAGTTGGGACACCGGCACAGGCAAGGCGGTCGCGCTCGGCACCCAGCCATTTGGCCTGTGGATCATCAACACGACCGACGCCACCGCGCCGCTGGTCTCGACCGTCTGGAATCCGGTCACGAACTACCGCGTCGCCGCCCTGACCAAGGGCCCGAACTTCCTCTACGTCAGTTCCTGGATCGAGAACACAAACGTGCCCGGCACGATCGCGGACACACGCCTGGAATCCCTGAATGTGAACAACCCCGCCTCTGTCTCCCAGCGCTGGGTCGCAACCACCGGCTCGGGCGCCGGTCGCCAGCCCCTGTTCGCGGCATTGACCTACGCCTCCACCCCAAGCGGCAAGTTCCTCATCGGCTCCACCAGCATCGCCTTGGAACCCGTCGGCAACCGCGCGATCCTCTACGAACTCCCCCCGGGCTTCTTCACCGGCGAGGGCATCCCCTTCGTGCTCTCCAGCCTCCCCATGCCCTTTGCCGACAACGGTGGCGCAGTCTCGGCAACCGGCTCTCGGGTCTCGTTCGGGGGCGAGAAAGCCGGCATCTACGCGGTCAACATGCCTAGCCAGTGGGCCCCGGGCTTCGGCACGCAGCCGGCGGACCAGACGGTCTGCTACAACGCCACGGCCCAGTTCTCAGCGATCGCCTCGGCCAATCCGACCAGCGTGACCTATCAGTGGGTCCGATCCGGCCCGAGTGACCCGAACAGCCCCTCCAGCCCCTTCGTCACCGCAAACATCACCGATGGCCCGACCGGCTGGGGCTCCTCCATCAGCGGATCAGCCACCTTCACGCTCACCATCTCAAACGCCCGCCCCAACGATCGGCGATACCGCTACAGACTCGTCGCCACCAACTCCTGCGGCACTACCAACTCGTTCTCGGCCACGATCATCATGTGCCCCGCGGACTTCAACTGCGCCGGCGGCCTCACCGCGGGCGACATCTTCGACTTCCTGAACGCCTGGTT
>DHLW01000100.1:0-249 GCA_002405485.1 Phycisphaerales bacterium UBA4658 | reverse complement strand
TTCCTGAACGCCTGGTTCGCCGGAAGTCCCGCCGCGAACTTCGATGGCCGCAACGGCGTGGACGTGCCCGACGTGTTCAGCTTCCTCAATGAGTGGTTCGAAGGGTGCTGATCCCGTTTGCCCGCCCACGCCCATCGGAAAACAGCTCCCGCCAAGCACCCCTCGAAACGTGCGGGCGATGAGAGCGAGGGAGTGGCGAGTGGGGGTTGAGGCTAAGGGCGGCGGTGAGGTTGGGGCGGGGGCTGAGGC
>DHLW01000201.1:9419-9824 GCA_002405485.1 Phycisphaerales bacterium UBA4658 | reverse complement strand
GGGCATGGTGAGGACGCTCGGCGTCGACCCTGCAAAGATTCTCCACGGATCGCAACGCTACGTGTGGCACGCACCGATCTGCGCCGGTGACCGGCTGCGCGGCGTGAAGCGTGTCGTCAACCTCTACCAGAAGAAGGCGCTCGGCTTCATCGACACGGTCATCGAATATCGGGACTTGCCGGGCCAGCTGGTTTGCGAGGACTTCTGCACGTTCGTGGTGCGCCCATGAATTCGCCTGCCTCCCTCGAAACACTGCAAGCTGGCGACGCGTTCAGCTTCACCGCCGGGCCGATCACGCGTACGGATATCGCCCTGTACGCGGGTGGCTCCGGTGACTACAACGGAATCCATGTCGACATCGATTTCGCGAAGCGCGCCGGACTTCCGGACGTCATCGTGCACGGC
>DHLW01000201.1:0-9284 GCA_002405485.1 Phycisphaerales bacterium UBA4658 | reverse complement strand
GTGCACGGCATGTACTCGATGGGCCTGCTGTCCCGCCTGCTCACGCGCCTGACCCCGGCCGCGCGCGTCCTCGAAATCCAATCCCGCTTCCAGGCGATGGTCGCGGTCGGCTCCACGCTACGCTGCGAGTCGCGGGTCCTCTCGCGGACGACCACCGAGGCTGGCGAGATCGTGGAGCTGTCGCTGACGGCAAAGCTGCCCGACGGCACGGAAGTCACCTCTGGCGCAGCAAAGGTCCTCTGCCCAGCGTCGAGCTCCGGGCAGCAAGGAGCCAACCCATGAACGACTCCCTCGGGATCACCGGCTTCGGTGCCTATATCCCCCGTTTGCGGCTCGATCGGGCCGCCGTAGTGGCGGCGACCAGCTGGGCCGACCCTGGCCTGCGGGCCCTCGGCCGCGGCGAGCGCTCGATCTGCGACTGGGATGAGGACAGCGTGACGCTCGCGGTCGAGGCCGCCCGCGACTGCCTGACGGGCCGACCGCGGAACCGGATATCGCGCGTCGTCCATGCCTCGACGTCGGCGCCCTTCGCCGATCGTCAGAGCAGTGCGGTCGTCGCCGCCGCGCTCGGCCTCGACACCGGCATTGCCGCGCTCGATGTCGCCCAGTCCCAACGGGCCGGCACCTCGGCGCTGCTGTTCGCGCTGGGTTCGAGCCAGGTGTCCGGCACGGAATCGTTGGTCGTGGCCGCGGAGCACCGGCGCTGTAAACCGGGCAGCAACCGCGAGCTCCTGTACGGGGACGGCGCCGCGGCGCTGACCCTCGGCAAGGAAGGCGTGGTGGCGAGGGTGCTTGGCTCCGCCTCGCGCACCCACGACTTCGTCGATCACTACCGGCGGGCCCTGGACGGGTTCGACCACGATTGGGAGGAGCGCTGGGTGCGCGACGAGGGCTACCTCAAGCTCGTACCCCCCGTGATCGCGGAAGCCTTGCGCAACGCCGGGGTAGAAGCCTCGACGATCCGCCACTTCGTGCTCCCGTGCATCTACTCGCGGGTTCGCGAGGCGGTCGCGAAAGAGGCCGGTATCGCGGCGGAAGCCGTGCGGGACAACCTCGGCGCCGTCTGCGGCGAGACAGGGACCGCGCATGCGCTGCTGATGCTGGTGGCGACGCTTGAGCAGGCTGCTGCAGGCGAGCGCATCCTCGTGGTCGGCTTCGGCCAGGGTGTCGACGCGATCGTGCTCGAGACCACTGCGCAACTGCAGCGGCTGCCCGCGAGACTCGGCGTTCGCGGTCATCTGCTGCGGCGGACCGCGGAACGGAACTACACCAAGTTCCAGTCCCTGAACCAGATCGTGCAGATGAACTGGGGCACGCGTGCCGAGGTCGACCGCAAGACCGCCATCAGCGCCGCGTATCGCAACCGGGATCTGCTCGCCATGGTCGGCGGTCGCTGCACACGCTGCGGGACGGTGCAGTTCCCGCGATCGAACCTCTGCGTCAATCCCGGATGTGTCGCGGAGCACTCCCAGGAAGCCTTTCCGCTCGCCGAGACCACTGGACGTATCGCCTCGGTCACCAGCGACTGGCTGGCGCTGTCGAAGCACCCGCCGCAGCGATACGGCATGATCGAACTCGACCCAGGCACGAAACTCATGATGCAGATCACCGCTGACGGGGGCGTCGAACCGGCTGTGGGAATGCCGGTGCGCTTGCAGTTCCGTATCAAGGAAATCGATCCAATGCGCGAGTACCAGAGCTACTTTTGGAAAGCGTCGCTGGACCTGCCGCTGGCGGAGAAGGCCTCGTGAGCGCCGGAATCCGTGACAAGGTGGCGATCGTCGGGATGGGCTGTTCGCGCTTCGGTGAGCGCTTCGACTGCGACCTCGAGGATCTGCTGGTAGAGGCCTTCGACGAGGCGATCGCCGATGCTGGAATCGAACGCACCCGCATCGACGCAGCCTGGTGCGGCATCGCGGTCCCGGAACTCAGCCTCGGCCTCTCCGGCACGCCCGTGTCCGTCGCCCTGCGTCTGCCGAACATCGCGGTGACACGAGTCGAAAACATGTGTGCGACGGGCACCGAGGCCCTGCGCGGCGCGGCATATGCCGTCGCGGCCGGAGCCTGCGACGTCGCGCTCGCGATCGGCGGCGAGAAGCTCAAGGACACGGGCTTCGGCGGCTTGCCGGACATCGGCATGGGCCCGAAGAACGACCTTTTCTGGCCGCAGATCTCGGCACCGGGCGCTTTCGCCCAGTTGGCGAGCGCCTACCAGGCGAAGCACGGCGTCTCGCGGGACGACATCAAGCGGGCCATCGGCCACGTCTCCTGGAAGAGCCACCAGAACGGCGCCCTCAACGCCAAGGCCCATCTTCGCAAGGCCGTCGAGATGGACACGATCCTCAATTCGCCGATCATCGCCGAGCCGCTCGGCCTCTTCGACTGCTGCGGCGTGAGCGACGGTGCCGCGTGCGCGATCGTCACGACGCCCGAGATCGCCCGCTCGCTCGGCCGGTCCGGGGCGTTCGTCACGATCAAGGCGCTCCAACTCGCCAACAGCAACGGCCGGGAGGCCTCCCATCGCTCCTGGGACGGCAGCTACTTCGTCACCACCCGCGAGGCCGCGCGCCGGGCTTATGCAGAAGCGGGCATCCGTGAACCCCGCGATGAACTCGACCTGCTCGAGGTACACGACTGCTTCTCCATCACGGAGCTCGCCACGATGGAGGACCTCTTCGTCTCGCCGGTCGGCGGTGCGCCGAAGGACATCCTGGATGGCTTCTTCGACCGCGACGGCGGCCTGCCCTGCCAATCGGACGGCGGGTTGAAATGCTTCGGTCATCCGATCGGCGCCTCGGGCCTGCGGATGGCCTACGAGGTCTACAACCAGCTGCTCGGCCGGGCGGGACCGCGCCAGCTCTCCTCCCCGACCTTGGGCCTGACGCACAACCTCGGTGGATTCCCTCACCAGAACGTCTGCGCCGTGTCCATCCTCGGGCTTCCGGGCGCATGACCGCCTCGCGCGGATAGTCAGGGCCGCCACGATGCAGCTACGCCAGTTCGCGCGCATGGCACGACGGCGGCTCGCTGCGGGCGTCATCGTCCTGCTCGGGGTGACGCTGGTCACCTTCTTCATCGCGCATGTCGCCCCGGGCGATCCGGCTCAGATGATGGCGGGACCGCGCGCCTCTCCCGAACTCGTCGCCGACCTGCGCGCGCGCCTCGGGCTGGACCAACCGGTGTGGGTCCAGTACGGCCGCTACATGCAGCGGCTCGCGACGGGCGACTTCGGCCAGTCCATCGCGACCGGACGACCTGCGCTCGACGAGATCACGGCCCGGATCCCGGCGACCATCGAGCTGATGCTGGTGGCGATGCTGATCGCGACCACGCTCGGTATCGTGCTGGGCGTGCTCACGGCCGCATACCGGGACACCTGGGTCGACACACTGGCGCGCGGCACTTCGATCATCGCCATCTCGACACCGACCTTCTGGCTCGGACTGCTGCTGCTGCTCGTCTTCTACGATTGGGCAGGACTGCTCCCCGGGTCCGGACGGCTCGACGCCGGTCTCGAACCGCCTCCCAGCGTCACGGGGTTCTACACCATCGACGCGCTGTTCGCGGGGGATGGGCTGGCGCTGCGCAGCGCCATCAACCATCTGGTGCTCCCGGCCGCGACGCTCGCCCTCGGCTCCATCGGCGCCTTGGTGCGGGTGGTGCGATCCTCCATGCTCGAAGTGCTCTCCGAGGATTACATCCGTACCGCAAGGGCGGCCGGTCTCCCGACACGTACCGTGCTGTTGCGTCACGCGCTGCCGAACGCGCTGATCCCGCTGATCACGGTGCTCGCGCTCGAATTGGCGGCGCTCATCTTCGGTTCGGTGATCGTCGAGAGCGTGTTCAGTTGGCCGGGCGTGGGCCGCTTCGTGCTCGAGTCGATCCTGCGGCTCGATTTCCCGGTCATCATGTGCTTCACGGTGCTGGCCGCGGTCGCCTATCTGCTGGCGAACCTGTTGGCGGACGTGCTGTACGTCACTGTCGATCCGCGCATCCGGGAGATCCACTGATGCACGCCGGCCTCGCAACCTCAGGCGGACGCGTCTGGGCCACGCTGCGTCGACAACCGCTCGGCATGGCTGCCGTGCTGGTCCTCTCGCTCGTGGTCGTCTGCGCGCTGTTCGCACCGTGGATCGCGCCCTATCCGCCCGATGCCATCGACCTCGCCTCCAGGCTGCAGCCCCCGAGCGCCGCGCACTGGGCCGGCACCGATGAGGTCGGGCGCGACATCCTCTCACGGTTGATCCACGGCGCGCGCGCGTCGCTCGGGGTCGGGATCGGGATCGTGCTGATCGGTTCATCCCTCGGCATCGCCATCGGCAGCGTCGCGGGTTACCTGGGCGGTAAGACCGACGCGGTGATCGGGCGCGTGGTGGACATCCTCCTCGCCATGCCGGCCATGGTGATCGCGCTCGCCCTGTCGGCCGCGATGGGACCGGGGCTCGGAAACGCCATGATCGCCCTCGGCAGCGTATCGGTACCGATGTACGCGCGACTGGCCCGGGGACAGGCGCTGTCGCTCCGGGAGCGCGACTTCGTACGGGCAAGCCGAGCCCTCGGCGCCGGGACGTTCCATCAGCTGAAATTCAACATCGTGCCCAACCTGCTGCCGCCAGCGATCGTCTTCATGACCTTCCACCTCGGCAGCGCGATGCTCGCGGCCTCAGCGCTGTCGTTCATCGGCCTCGGCGCGCAACCGCCGTTGGCCGAGTGGGGTGCGCTCGTCAGCGCCGGACGAGGCTTCGTGCTGCAGCACTGGTGGTACGCCGTGATCCCCGGGCTCGTCATCGTCCTCACCGCGGCGGCCATCAACCTCGTCGGCGATGTCGCGCGCGATGTCATCGACACGCGCAGACAACCATGAGCCGCTCATGACCACGGAACTGCTCGTCATCGAAGGCCTCAGCCTCGAGTTCACCGACCGCAACGGTGAGCGACGCCGCCCCCTCGCCGGCATCGACATCCAGGTCAGCACAGGGGAGCTGGTGGGCGTCGCGGGCGAATCCGGTTCGGGCAAATCGCTGACCGCACTCTCCATCCTCGGTCTGCTGCCGCCTCTCCGCGATATGACGCTTTCGGGGAGCATCAGGCTTCTCGGTCGCGAACTGATCGGTCTCGAGGGATCGGCATGGCAAGAGGTGCGGGGGCGCCAAGTCGCCTACATCCCGCAAGAACCCATGAACGCCCTCAACCCGACCATGCGGGTCGGGGCGCAGCTCACCGCCGTGCTGAGGCATCGGCAGGGTGTCAGCAAGTCCGGCGCCGTCCAGCGCGGCCGGGCCCTGCTCGAATCGATGTCGATCCGTGATCCCGACCGCGTGTGGAACGCCTACCCCTTCGAGCTGTCGGGCGGGATGCGCCAGCGCGTCCTGATCGCCATGGCGTTCGCCTGCGAGCCGCGGCTGGTGATCGCCGACGAACCCACCACCGCGCTCGATGTGACCGTGCAGGCCCAGATCCTGACCTTGCTGCGGGAACGCGCGGCGGATTCCGGCGCCTCGGTGCTGTTCGTCAGCCATGACCTCGCCGTCCTCGCCGAGCTCTGCCGTCGGCTGTACGTGATGTACGCCGGATGTGTCATGGAGGCGGGACCGACGATGGAGGTGTTGGACGCCGCTCGTCACCCGTACACCCGTGCGTTGCTGGAGTGCCGACCGACGATCGCCCGCCGAGGCGGCGCGTTACCGGTGCTGCGCGCAGGCGCGCCGGCACCCGCCGGCGCATGCGCTTTCGTCGGGCGCTGCGCGGTCGCGGACCGACGATGCGCCGATCGACCACCTTGGACCGATATCGCGCCTCGTGACCTCGGTGGAACGGTCTCGGGCCACCGGGTCGCCTGTTGGCTGGAGCAGCAGGCATGACGTCAACCGGTCTCGAGGCGCGCGGCCTTCGGGTGGAGTTCGCGCGCGGGTCGAGCGGCCGCGACATGTTCGTGGCCGTCGATGCTGTCGACCTGACCGTGGCCCCCGGCGAAACGCTCGGCATCGTCGGCGAGTCGGGCTGCGGCAAATCGACCCTGCTGCTCGCGCTGGCGAGGTTGCTGCCGGTGGCGGGCGGCGAACTACTGCTCGACGGCGAAGCGGTCATGGGCATCGCCGACGACCGTTGGCGGAGACGGATCCAGATGGTCTTCCAGGACCCGTACTCCTCCCTGAACCCACGCCGCTCGATCGGGGAGATCGTCGCCGAAGGGCTCGAGATTCGCCGCGTCGGGGATCGAGCATCGCGCTTGCGGACGGCACAGTCGATGCTCGAACGCGTCGGGTTGCCCGTGGCGTTCGTCCACCGACGCCCGCACGAACTGTCCGGCGGTGAACGGCAGCGCGTAGCCATCGCAAGGGCGCTCGCTCTGGATCCGCAGGTGCTCCTGCTGGACGAACCCACCTCTGCGCTCGATGTATCCGTCCAGGCCCACATCCTCAACGTGCTCGCCGACCTGCAGCGCGAACGAGACATGGCCTACATCTTCGTGAGCCACGATCTCAATGTCGTCGGACACGTGGCCGACCGGGTGTCGGTGATGAACGGCGGCAGGATCGTCGAGACGGGACCGGCATCCTCGGTCCTCGGGTCGCCGTCGCACGAGTACACTCGAACACTGCTCGCCGCGCTGCCGAAGGCGCCGGCGACGATCCGATCAAACCCACCTGTCGAGAGGCGTTCATCATGAGAGTCTATATCTCAGCCGATATCGAGGGCGTCGCGGGCGTCACCCACTTGCCGACCACGGGCCCGGGGCGCTTCGAGTGGGATCTCGGCCGGAAATGGATGACCGAGGAGGTGCTCGCCGCCATCGACGGCGCGACCGCCGCCGGCGCGACGGAGTTCGTCATCGCCGATGGACACGGCTCCGCGCATAACCTGCTCGTCGACCGCCTGCCACCCAACGCGCGCATCGTGCGCTCGTGGCCGCGTCCCTTGCTGCAGATGCAGGGCATCGAGGACGGCCCGTTCGCGGCCGCGGTGTTCGTCGGTCACCACAGCTCCGCGATCTCCGCCCGAGGACTCCTGTCCCACACTTTCACGCTCACCTTCCGCGACATCCGCCTGAACGGTGTGAGCCAGTCCGAGACCTCCCTGAATGCGCTCGTCGCCGCGCACTTCGGTGTACCGCTCGTCTTCACCTCAGGGGATGACGACTACATCCAGCACTGTCTGACGGTGCTGCCGACGCTGGAGACCGTGGTCACCAAGAGATGCGTGGGGTTCACGTCCGCCAACCATCTGCACCCCGCTGCATCCTGTGCGGCGATACGGACCGGTGTGCAACGCGCGCTCGACAGGCTCGCGACGGCGCGACCGGCGCCCCTGCCGCAGACTTTCCGTCTGGAGGCCGAGTTCAACGACCGGAGCCAGCCCGAGATGCTGGAGTACCTCCCGTGGCTCGAACGGACAGGCCCTTTCACCATCGCCGCTGAGTTCCCGGATGCGGTCACGGCGATGAAGTACATCGCGTTCCTGTCGTTCTACCAGTCGACGGGGACGCCGCGCTACGGCGAGGGCGGCTAGTCCGATCCGGCCTGCGCCGTGCGTCTTGCGACGGTCCGGCGCGATGACTAGTATCAGGGCGATCTTTTGCACCGACCGGTCGGTCGTCGTTTGTCGCTGTGGATGCCTGGAGGGGGGGGTGTATATGGAAGCGGGTCAGCTGATCAGCGGTGGGCGCACCTGTTCCGTCGAGCAGTTGTTGGATTCAGCACATCGCGCGGCGACAGGCTTCCGGGAGATGGGCGTCGCGGAGGACGACCGCGTAGCGATCATGCTGCGCAACGACTTCGCTTTCTTCGAGGCGTCGTTGGGCGCGGCCGCCGCGGGCGCCAACGCGGTCCCGATCAACTGGCACGGGGTGACGAGCGAACTCCGATACCAGCTCGAAACCGTCCGCGCCAAGGTGCTGGTGATCCATGCCGACCTGCTCGCCGATGTCCGCGAAGGGATACCGGAGGATACCCGCACCCTCGTCGTCGACACCCCGCCAGAGATCGCGGCGGCCTATCGCATACCGCCCGCCCGATGCATCGCGCCTGCAGCCGAGACGGGATGGGAACAGTGGCTTCGCGGCTTTGCGCCCTTGCAGGAGGTGTCCAAGGCGGTCCGTACCAGCGTGATCTTCACCTCAGGCACCACCGGCAACCCCAAGGCGGTGGTCCGGGAACCCGCTGCAGGCGAAGCCGCCGCTGCGCTGGCCGACATGGGGCGCACCATCTTCGGCCTGCGTGCGGGCGAACCCTTTCGGACCGTGCTGACGGGCCCGCTCTACCACTCGGCGCCCAACTTCTTCGGGTTGACGGCCATCAGGACCGGAGGCCTTGTGGTCATGCAGCCCCGGTTCGAAGCGGAGGAACTTCTCGCGCTCGTCGAACGCCACCGGATCACGCATCTGCACCTCGTGCCGATAATGTTCAGCCGCCTGCTGGCGTTGCCCGAGTCGACCCGTGCCCGCTACGACCTGAGCTCGCTTGTCTTCGCGGTCCACGCCGCGGCGCCCTGCCCACCCGACATCAAGCGGCGGATGATCGATTGGTGGGGCCCGATCATCCATGAGTACTACGGCGGCACCGAAACCGGCGCCGCGACGTTCTTGGACTCGGCTGCGGCGTTGCGCAAGCCCGGCTCGGTCGGGCGACCGTGGGAGCGCGGTCGGGTGGAGATCCGCGGCGCCGACGGTCGACTGCTGCCCGTCGGCGAGACCGGGACGGTCTATCTCGGCATCCGCGGTTTTCCGGACTTCAGCTATCTCGGGAGAGCCGAGGAACGCCGCATGATCGAAAAGGACGGATTGGTGACCTGCGGCGATATCGGGTACGTCGACGAGGACGGCTACCTGTTCCTCTGCGACCGCGCAAAGGACATGGTGATCTCCGGCGGTGTCAACATATACCCTGCAGAGATCGAGGGCGTGCTGGCGACGATGCCTGGCGTCCGCGACTGCGCGGTGTTCGGGATACCCGATGAGGAGTTCGGCGAGAGCCTGTGCGCCCACGTCGAACCCCAGTCCGATAGCCGACTCACCACCGAGGAGATCCGCTCATTCCTGCATGGCAGGATCGCCAACTACAAGATCCCCAAGACCATCTTGCTCGTCGAAGGCCTGCCCCGGGAGGATTCGGGGAAGATCTTCAAGCGCAAGCTGCGCGAACCTTACTGGGCCGGCCTGAACCGTCAGATCTGACTGCGTTCACCGCCCATCAGGTGCAGGCCATGCCGCCGCGACTCTCTGGTGCATATGGCTACAGTGTCGGTACGTTCAGATGCTGACAGGCGGGATGAGCACGAACTTGCCG
>DHLW01000133.1:14011-14340 GCA_002405485.1 Phycisphaerales bacterium UBA4658 | reverse complement strand
GGGATGATGAGGGGGCTGAACGACCGATAGAAGGCCAGAGCGCGGCATGAGGCCGGTCAAACTGGCGCGGCGCGGCGTTCGTATGGTGAAGAGGCCTTGACGGTTGCCCGAGCGTGGGGCAGACTCAGGCCGACCTGATCGGTGCGGAGTTCGAGGCCATGAACCTGGTGCGGATGGAGCTTTCGCGGATTCTCATTCGGGAGCTCAATGATTACCAGATCATTGAGCTTCGCGAGGTTGCGCCGATCGAGGATGGGGACTCGAAGGAGACGCAGTACGGGCAGGTGGAGAACGGGCGGAGCTTTCCGATCGTGATCGGGCTGCCGGAG
>DHLW01000133.1:13327-13818 GCA_002405485.1 Phycisphaerales bacterium UBA4658 | reverse complement strand
CTCTTGACGAGCGTGATCCAGCATCTTGGCGCGAAGCTGGAGTCGATCGTGATCAATGATCTGCAGGACCACACGTTCTTTGCGCAGTTGATCCTGCAGACGTCTGAGGGTCAGACGGTGAAGATCGATTCGCGTCCGAGCGACGCGATCGCGATCGGGATTGCGTCAAGCGTGCCGATCTTTGTTGCGGAGAAGGTGCTGGACGCGGCGGAGAAGGACGAGGGGTGAAGCGGGTGCGGGGCTGTGGGATCGGGTTTCGGGTATGAAGAAGTTGAGTGCTTGGAGTCGTGCTCGATGAGTGAGCGCGATTCGTTGCGGTGCGATCGACGCGCGATGGGGGCGGGTGCGCGACGTGATGATCCAAAGCCCGGGAAGCGAGACACGCCTCTCACCGCACGAGCTGGGAGCGGAGGTAGTTGATCATGTCGAACTTGGTGATGAGGCCGAAATAGGCGCCGGACTTGTCGACGACGATGGCGACGCGGTCGGCG
>DHLW01000133.1:7977-13276 GCA_002405485.1 Phycisphaerales bacterium UBA4658 | reverse complement strand
TGATGAGGTCGATCTTGGTGATGAGGCCGTGGTACTTGCCGTGGGCGTCAACGACGATGGCGACGCGGTCGGCGCGGAAGATGGGCATGAGCGCGCTGACGGGGGCGTCGGGGCGGATGGTCTCGAGTCGGCGGGTCATGAAGTCGCTCACCGGGCGGTCGAACGCGCCGCCCTCGCCCGGGTGGTCGGCATCACCGCCGTCGATGTTGACGGCGAGGAGGATGTCGCCCTCGTCGACGATGCCGGAGACTCTTCCCTGGTCGTCCTTGACGACCATCTGGCTGACGCCGTACATGCCCATGCGCTTGATGACGTTGCGGACCGGGTCGGTCTCGCGGAGGGTGTGGTCCTCGTTGAAGTCGTGGCGGCGGGCGATGAGGTCACGGAGGTCGTTGGTCTTCTCGCGCTTGATGAAGCCGTTGTCGATCATCCAGAAGTCGTTGAACATCTTGGAGAGGTACTTGGCTCCGGAGTCGCAGATGAGGGTGACGACGTTCATCGGCCCCTTCTTCTGGGCGGCGATCTTGCGGCAATAGGTGAGCGCCGCCGAGAGGATGCAGCCGGTGCTGGAGCCAGAGAGCACGCCCTCTTTGGCGAGCAGCTCGCGAGCGGCGAAGAAGGCCTCGGCGTCGGTGACGGCGATGGCTTCGTTCACGAGCTTGAGATCGCAGATGTCCGGGACGAAGTCCTCGCCCATGCCCTCGACGAGCCATGAGCCGGGCTTGACGGCTTTGCCTTCGTTGACGAGCGGGGCGAGGATGGAGCCGGCGGGGTCGGCGAGGATGAGCTTGCAGGCGGGGTTCTTCTCGCGGAGGTACTTGCCGACGCCCGAGAGCGTGCCTCCGGAGCCGACGCCGCAGACGAAGGCGTCGACGCCGCCAACGGGTTCCATTTGTTTCCAGATCTCGGGGCCTGTGGTGTCGTAGTGGGCCTTGGGGTTGTCGGGGTTGCCGAACTGGTTGACGTAGAGAGAGTTGGGGATGGTCTTGGCGAGGGCGGCGGCCATGTCCTGGTAGTACTCGGGGTGGCCTTTCTCGACGTCGGAGCGTGTGAGGATGACCTCGGCGCCCATGGCCCGCAGGTGCTGGATCTTCTCCTGCGACATCTTGTCGGGCATGACGAACTTGATGTTGTAGCCGCGTTGTCTGCCGACGAGTGCGAGTGCGAGGCCGGTGTTTCCGGCGGTGGCCTCGATGATGGTGGGGGTGGGTTTGGCGAGCGGGTTGAGTCGGCCGTCGCGTTCTGCGGCCTCGATCATGGCGAGCCCGATGCGGTCCTTGATGGAGCCGGCGGGGTTCATGAGCTCCATCTTGCCGAAGAGCCGAACGTCGGGGCTTCCGGTGTCGAGCTTTGAGAGTTCGAGCATCGGCGTGTTGCCGATCATGTCGAGCACGCCGCGGAAGGGCATGGTGAGGGGGGCGTTTGCCCGGGTTGTGGGCGAGGGCGAGGATTTGGTGGGCATAGCGGGCAGTTTAGACGATCTGCCCGCGGTGCTGCCGCTGGTGGTTCGCCGGGATGTGCAGGAGGAGGCGGGTGCGGAGGCGTCAGCCGGCGTCCTTGGCGAGAACCTTCTGCAGTTCGGTCCGGAGGCGGTCGATTTCGGCGGGGAGGCCGTCCTTGTTGTCCGGGTGGATGGCGGCATCGAGCAAGGCGGCGTGCTCGGGGCGTGCGACGCGGGCCTTGAGAGCGAGCTTGACGAGTGCGACGCGCATGAGGGGCGAGTCGTCGATGCGGAGGGCCTCATCGGCGACCTTCTGAGCGCTGTCGAGCTTGCCGGCGGCGAGCTGGGAGACGTAGACCTGGGCGGTGGCGGTGCGGAAGCGGTCGCGGTGGAGGCGGTCCATCTCGGCGTTTCGGTCGGCATCGGCGCCGAGCTTTGGCATGTTCAGCCACATGTCTTGCTCGCGCTTGAGCTGGGCGATGGGATCAGGCCAGAGCAGGGCGAGGTCGGCCCAGCGGTTGTTGTCGACGAGGAGCGTGTCGAGGGCGAACCCCACGCGGTGGAAGGTCGGGCCGACGTCGGGATCTGCCTTGACGCGATCGAACCAGGCGAGGGTCTTGTCTTCCTGTGCGACGGCCTGGTTGAGGGCGATCCAGTCGAGGAGGTCCTCGAAGGACTTGTCTGGGCCCTTGAGGCGGGTCTCGGCGGCGTCGCGGAGAGCGGCAAAGGCGTCGAGGGCGGGCTTGTGGCGGAAGGCGAGGCGCTGCATGTCGCCGATCATGAACGAGCGACGCACGCCGTACATCGACGGCTGGTGCTCGAGCATGTTGTTCCAGAGCCAGACGAACTCGTCGGTGGCCTTGTCGAGCTGGCCGTTGTCGGCGAGGTCACGTGCGGCGTTGAGGCGTCTGCGGATGTCGAACTTGTTGCCGTCTTCGCCGGGCTGTGGGGCCTTGGCCTGGGCCTCGTGCTGGCCCTGGTTCGGGTCTTTTGCGCGGGCGAGGAAGGCGAGCATCTGGTCGGCGTTGATGAAGCCGACGCGTCGCTGGATGGGCTTGCCGTCCTTGAAGACGATGGTGGTGGGCATCGCCGAGATGTTGTTGTCTTTGGCGTCGGTTGGGCGTTTGTCGACGTCGACCTGGATCGCGGTGCCGTGCTGCCGGACCCAGTCGAAGACGCGCTGGTCGCGCCAGGTGGTGCGATCCATCTGCTTGCACGGGCCGCACCATTCGGCGGTGAACTTGACGATGAGCAGATTGTCGCCGGTGTTCTTGGCGAGGGCGTCGGCGAGGGTGAGGTCGCTGAAGATCGGAGGCGGGGCCTTGGAGCCGGCCTTCGAGCTCGCCGCGGCCTGAGCCGGGGTATTGCCGGCGGGCGGATCGCCGGCATGATGAGCGATGGCCGGGGCCACCAGGGCTGTGGTCGCAAGGGCGAGGCCGGCAAGGCAGACAAGCAGACGAGCGTCGGCAGCGAGCATGGTGGACCTCCGTGCGGAGAACGGGACGGTACAGGGTAGGAGATTCGCGGGGAGCTCGATCCAGGGTCGGGCGGGGTCTGGGAGCGCGACGGTCGCGAGCCCGGGGACCTTCGCGTTGAGGGCGCGTATCCTGAGGTTTTTCCTCAAAGGGACGATGGTTGCACGCATGAAGACGTCGCCGACGATCGCTGTTGCCGGGGCCACTGGAGCGGTTGGCCGAGAGATGCTGGAGATTCTCGAGCATCGGAGGTTTCCGCATGGTCAGATCAGGGCGCTGGCGTCTGCGCGGTCGGCGGGTCAGAAGCTGCCGTATCGGGGGGGCGAGCTGAAGGTCGAGGCGCTGACGCACGAGTCGCTGAAGGGCGTGGACATTGCGCTGTTCAGCGCAGGGTCGTCGATCAGCAAGGAGTTCGCGCCGGCGGCGGGGAGAAGCGGGTGCGTGATCATCGACAACTCGTCGGCGTTCCGGATGAGTCCGGGAGTGCCGCTGACGATTCCGGAGGTGAATCCGGAGTCGATCCGAGATCTGAAGGCGTCGGCGGAGCTGCCGAACGTGATCGCGAATCCGAACTGTTCGACGATCATCCTGCTGATGGCGCTGACGCCGATTCGCCGGGCGTTTGGCGTTGAGCGTGCGATCGTGAGCACGTATCAGGCGGCGAGCGGCGCGGGGGCCAAGGGGATGGACGAACTGGAAGCCCAGACCCGCGACGACCTGGCGGGCAAGCCTGTGAAGGCGGGAGTGGAGACCGGCGGGGTGTTTCACGAGCCGTACGCGTTCAACCTGTTCAGCCACAACACGGCGATCGACGCGGTGACCGGGCTGAACGTGGAAGAGAGCAAGGTGATCCACGAGACGCGGAAGATCTGGGGTGATCCGGCGGTGGCGCTGAGCGCGACGTGCATCCGCGTGCCTGTTCGACGCGCGCACGCCGAGAGCGTGAACGTGACGCTGAAGACGCCGGCGACGACGGAGCAGGTGCGGGAGGTGCTGTCGAAGTTTCCCGGGGTGAGGGTGGTTGATGACCGGGCGGGCAATCTGTTTCCCACGCCGCTGAAGGCGAGCGGGAAGGACGAGGTGCTCGTCGGCAGGATTCGTCCGGACGCGTCGCGATTGCCGGCGAACGCGACGGCTGGGGACTATGCCAAGCCGTCGCTCGGGTTTGATCTGTTCATCTGCGGGGACCAGCTCCGCAAGGGCGCTGCGCTGAACGCGGTGCAGATTGCGGAGATGCTGGTGTAAGGCCAGCGGGTCATGGTCTTGGGGCTGGTGCGGTAGTGGTGGGGGAGAGGCCGGACAAGCTCATTTCCTTGAGCATCTGGGCGACGAGTGCGGACCAGCCGGTCTGGTGGCTGGCGCCGAGGCCGCGTCCGGTCTCGCCGTGGAAGTACTCGTGGAAGTTCACGAGGTCGCGCCATGCGGGATCGCGTGCGAAGCGCTGGGTCATGGCCTTTGCGGCGGGGGAGCGGCCGGCGTCGGATTCAAGAACGCCGAAGCAGGGGCGGTGGCCCTGGGCGTCTGGGAGGACGATGGAGCAGAGTCTGCGGCGGAGCTCAAGGGCGATCTGGGCGAGGGTGAGGGTGCGTTGTGTGCCGTTGAGCGTGCAGGAGACGGTGAATCCGGTGCCGTAGAAGTGGTGGTATCGATCGAGGGCCTCGATGAGGAGGTAGTTGAGGGGCATCCAGACCGGGCCGCGCCAGTTGCTGTTACCGCCGAACATGGATGTGGTGGACTCGCCGGGCTGGTAGTCGACGACATGTCGGGTTCCGTCGTCGGTTGCGAGGACGAACGGGGAGTGGCGGTGGACTCTGCTGAGGGAACGGACGCCGAAGGGCGAGAGGAACTCGGCCTCGTCGAGGACGTACTTGAGGACGCGTTCGAGTCGATCACGTGAGGGGATGGCGAGCAGGGCGTGCTCGTGGCCTTCGGAGGTGGACAGGAAGCTGACGTGCTGAGCGAGATCGGTGCGGTGCTCGAGGAACCAGTTCATGCGTTTCTGGAAGCCTGGGAGCTGGGAGATGATGCGTTCTTCGAGGACTTCGGCGGCGAGGATGGGGATGATGCCGACCATGGATCGAACGCGGAGCGGGACGGAGGCCGAGGGGTCGTGGCCGACACGAAGGTGGTCGTAGTAGAAGCCATCGGTGTCGTCCCAGAGGCCCTGACCCTGGAAGCCGTTCATGGCGTCGACGATGGCGATGAAGTGTTCGAAGAACTTGCTGGCGACGTCCTCGTAGGCGGGGTCTTCGCGGGCGAGTTCGAGGGCCATGGAGAGCATGGTGCCGCAGAAGAAGGCCATCCAGGCGGTGCCGTCGGCCTGTTCAAGGACGTGATTGCCCGGGAGCTTCTGGCTGCGGTCGAAGACGCCGATGTTGTCGAG
>DHLW01000133.1:0-7883 GCA_002405485.1 Phycisphaerales bacterium UBA4658 | reverse complement strand
GTTGTCGAGCCCGAGGAAGCCCCCGCCGAAGATGTTGCGGCCTTCGGGGTCTTTGCGGTTGATCCACCAGGTGAAGTTCAGGAGGAGCTTGTGGAACGCGCGAGCGAGGAAGTCGCGGTTGCGTTGGCCGGGGCCGGATGCGCCTCTGGAACCGGTGATCTGATAGACGCGCCAGCAGGCCCATGCGTGGACGGGCGGATTGACATCGCCGAAGGCGAACTCGTAGGCGGGGATGGCGCCCGAGGGGTGCATGTACCACTCGCGCATCATGAGCAGGAGTTGCTGCTGGGCGAGATGCGGATCGATGTGGGAGACGGCGACGCAGTGGAACGCGAGGTCCCACGCGGCGAACCACGGATACTCCCACTTGTCGGGCATGAGGATGACGTCGCGGGCGTACATGTGTCGCCAGTCGCTGTTGCGTGAGCCGGGGCGAGCGCGCTGGGCGGGGGGCGGCGGCTGGTCGCGGTCGCCGTCGAGCCAGTCGGCGACGATGTAGTGGTAGAACTGCTTGCTCCAGAGGAGTCCGGCGTAGGCCTGGATGGCGACGTTGCGCTCCTCGGCGTTGAGGTGGCCGAGGCGGCCGGTGGAGTAGAACCGGTGCATCTCCTGGAGCCGGTCCTGAAAGGTTCGATCGAAGGATTGGTCGAAGGGGCGTGTGCCCAGGGGCTGGACGGGGTAGGAGAGGGGGGTCTCAGGGCCCGCGTGGAGGAGGAGTCGGCACCGGATCGTGACGGTCTGTCCGGGGGCGAGTCTGAGGGTGTACCACGCGCCGCATTTTGAGCCCATGGCACGAGGGTTGACGGCGTCGGCCTTGCCGAGGATGACGCGATCGTGGAAAGCGTCCTTGACGTAGCTCGTCATGTTCGCAGAGCCGAAGCACCGCTCGTTGTTGGTGTGGTTGTCGGTGAAGAGCATCTGCGGGGGGGTCAGGTCGCTGGCGTGCTCGAAGAAGATCCGGACTTTGCCAAGCGACTCGTGCTCGGTGGCGACTTCCGCATCGGCGGTGGGGGAGGGCGTGCGGACGAGCTCCATGTGGGGCTTGAGCCAGCAGCCCTCGTGATGGCAACCCCAGACCCAGGTGTTCCTGAACCACGCCTGAGGCAGGACGTGAATGGTCTCGGGTGCGTCGCTGCGGTTGGTGATCGAGATGCGCGCGAGGATGTCGTCGGTGTCGGCCTTGGCGTACTCGACCTGCACGTCCCAATGCCCGTGGTCGAAGATGCCGGTGTCGTCGAGTTCGAACTCGGGCTGCTCCCAGGAGCGTGCGCGGTTCTCGGCGAGCAATCGGTCGTAGGGAAACTCGGCGATGGGGTACTTGTAGAGTGCCCGCATGTAGGAGTGCGTGGGCGTGGAGTTCAGGTAGAAGTAGTGCTCCTTGACGTCCTCGCCGTGGTTGCCCTCGGGACCGGTGAGGCCGAAGAGTCGTTCCTTGAGGATGGGATCTCGGCCGTTCCAGAGGGCGAGGGCGAAGCAGAGTCGGCACTCGCGATCGGTGATGCCGAGCAGGCCGTCCTCTCCCCAGCGATAGGCGCGGCTGCGGGCGTGCTCGTGGGGGAAGTAGGTCCAGCAGGAGCCGTCGGGGGAGTAGTCCTCGCGGACGGTGCCCCACTGGCGTTCGGCGAGATAGGGTCCCCAGCGCTTCCAGTTCTTCTCACGCTTGAGGTCGGCGATGAGACGATCGCGCTCGGGATTCGGGCGCGGATCGTTCTCCGGGCCGGAGGTGAGCTGCTTGGGAATGGTCGCGTCGGGCATGAGGCGAGTGTACCGCCGGTGTGCACTCGCGCAACGCTCGCACGTCGCGTATCAGTGCGGGAGCGCGAGCAGGCGCGTGGCCTCGTCGACATCCTTGTCGCCTCGGCCTGAGAGGTTGACGACCACATGCTGCTCGCGGGGCATGTCCGCCGCGAGCTTGACGGCGGCGCTGATGGCGTGCGAAGTCTCGAGCGCGGGGATGATGCCCTCTGTGCGTGCCAGAAGTGTGAAGGCGTCGAGTGCTTCGGCGTCGCCAGCGGCGGTGTAGTGCACGCGTCCGGCATCCTTCCAGTAGCTGTGCTCGGGCCCGACGCCCGGATAGTCGAGCCCGGCCGAGCATGAGTGCACGTCGGCGGTCTGGCCTGAGGGGTCCTGGAGCACGTAGCTGAGCGAGCCGTGCAGCACACCTGGGGTGCCGAAAGAGAGAGGGGCGGCGTGATCGCCCGGCTTGTGCGATCGCCCGCCGGCCTCGACGCCGATGAGCTTGACATTCGCGTCGTCGACGAAGGGATAGAAGATGCCGGCGGCGTTGGAGCCCCCGCCGACGCAGGCGACGACGGCATCGGGGAGTCTCCCGAGGGCCTGGAGGGACTGAGCGCGGGCCTCGCGTCCGATGACGCTCTGGAAGTCGCGGACGATCATGGGGAAGGGGTGCGGTCCGACGACCGAGCCGATGATGTAATGGGTGTGCTCGACGGAGCCCATCCAGTCGCGCATGGCCTCGTTGGTGGCGTCCTTGAGCGTGCGCGAGCCGGAGTTGACTTCAACCACGCGTGCGCCCATGAGGCGCATGCGCACGACGTTCAGCCGTTGGCGGCGGACGTCTTCGGCGCCCATGTAGACATCGCAGGAGAGGCCGAAGTGGGCGGCGGCGGTGGCGCTGGCCACGCCGTGCTGCCCCGCGCCGGTCTCGGCGATGATGCGCTTCTTGCCCATGCGGAGCGTGAGCAGGGCCTGGCCGAGGGTGTTGTTGATCTTGTGCGCGCCGGTGTGGGCGAGGTCCTCGCGCTTGAGCCAGACGCTCGCGCCGGCGGCTGGAGACTTGGCGATGGAGCGGACGTGGGCGGTGAGGCGGCTGGCGAGATACAGCGGTGTGGGCCGGCCGACGTACGTGCGCAGCAGCAGCTCAAGCTCGGCCCAGAACTTCGGATCGGTGCGCACGGACTCATACACCTCGCGGAGCTGCGCGAGGGCGAGCGAGAGCGTCTCTGGGACATACGAGCCGCCGAAGACGCCGAAGCGGCCTTGCGGGGTGGGGACGGCGGAGAGAGGTTGGGAAGCGGAGGGCATGGTCGGATGGTACGAATGCGTGCGTCGGGTACAGATCGACTCGACGCCATCGTCAGTTGATCGCGGCTCGCCAGGTCTTTCCATCACGGATCACCCGCCGATAGAGCGTGTCGCGCTCGATCGGGCGGAAGCCCGCGTCGCGGCAGGCCTTCTGCAGGCTCCAGACGCTGACTTCCTGGTGGGTGCTGGCGTTGCCGACCTTGGTGATGTCGTACCAGACGACGGTGCCGTCGATGTCGTCTGCACCGCACTGGAGCATGAGCTGGCTCATGGGCAGGGTCTGCATGATCCAGAAGGCCTTGGTGTGCGGGAAGTTATCGAGCATGAGCCGGGCGATGGCGAGGGTGCGCAGGTTCTCCAGACCGCCGGGGCCGGGCAGACGCTCGAGTTCGGAGCCGTCGGGAAAGAAGGGCAGGGGGATGATGGTCTGGAAGTAGCCGGTGGAGGAGGAAGAGGTTGAGAGGTCAAGAGGTGAAGAGGCGGAGTGCTGATTCGCGGCGAACGCGATGTGCTCGGGCAGCGGCGTGCCGGGTTTGGTCAGGGTAATGACTGGGATATCAGCACCTTCATCGCCGGAATAGCCAAGGTGGCCCGACGCGGATTCGTCGCTCGGCCTCTTGACCTCTTCGGCTCTCGACCACTTCATCGCTTCGCCGCGGTATCCCAGCCCCATCAGCGCGCGGTCCTGTGCGCGGCGGAGCATGTCCATGTGCACCAGCCGATCCTCGCGGCGTTCGATGTGCCCGTAGAGGAGCGTGGCGTTGGTGTTCAGCCCGAGTTCATGGGCCACGCGATGGACGTCGAGCCAGACGTCGGAGCGAATCTTGCCCTTGTAGGCCTCGTCGTGGACGCGATCGTCGAAGACCTCGGCTCCGCCGCCGGGGAGCGATCCCATCCCGGCGTCCTTGAGCTTGCTCAGCACCCAGCGGATGCCCTCTTGCCGCATCGCCCGCCCCTCGGCTCCGGGCACGTTTGCGCCCTTGTACACCTTGGCGATCTTGGCCAGGTGCACCACCTCAACCGCGGTGAAGGCCTTGACGTGCAGGTCGCTCCCAAGCGAGCGGGCCTGGTCGCGAATGGTTGAGCACAGATCGGTGTAGTAGCTGAACGGGAGATACGGGTGCAGCCCGCCGACCGAGTGCATTTCGGTTGCGCCGCCCTCGACGGCCTGGCGCACCTGCTCGCGGACGTAGTCCATGTCGCGGGTGTAAGCGTCGGCGTCATCCTGTTTGCGGTAAAACTCGCAGAACTTGCAGGAGAGCGCGCACACGTTGGAGTAGTTCAGGTGGCGGTTGATGTTGTAGTAGGCGTTGTCGCCATGGAGACGGCGGCGGACGGCGTCGGCGAGGGCGCAGACCGACCAGATGTCGGGCGTGTCGAAGAGGACTCGGCCGTCGTCGAGCGAGAGTCGCTCGCCCTTGGCGACTTTGCTTGCGATGGGCTCGAGCGCCGCATCGGGCTCGCCGCGGAGCGCGAGGCGCTCGGGCGTGTGGATGGAACGGGCAAGGGTCGCGGAGCTCATGACGCCCAAGCATAGGCCGGGAGGGGGCTGTTTTCAAAGATTACTGAAAATAGAGAACATGCCCCCGAGCGGGTGCGCCGAGCCCGGCGGGGGTCGTTTGGCAGGGTGTGGCGAGCATGCGTACGTAGACTGCGGCACTCACGTGCTCGATCGGTTGAACCGCATCCTTCCGTTGCCTTATCCGCACTCAATGGCGTTTGCGCCGCTGGATGCGTGGGCGCGGGTGCTGCGAGCGGCGATGGGCTCTGGGGGGGTGCCGGCGAGGTACTGGCTTCGGCTGGTGTGTGCGCTCGCGATCTCGCTCGTGTCGACGGTCGTGACGCTTCCGGAGCGCCTCGTCCTCGCGCCGGTGCTGGCGGCGCGTCGGCGGCGGGGTCGCTCGGCGCCGGTGGTGTGCGTGCTTGGGTACTTCCGATCCGGGACGACGCATCTGCACTACGTGCTCTCGTGCGATCCGGGGTTTGTGACGCCGCGGTGGCACCAGATGCTGGCCCCGCAGGGCTTTGTGCTGTCATGGTCGCTGCTGCGGTGGGCGTTGATTCCGTTTCTGTCCAGCACACGGCCTCAGGACGACGTGGCGTATGGACCGGAGTATCCGGCGGAGGACGACTTCGGCCTGTGCAACTGGGCGGGGATCGGGACGCTCCCCGGGCGGGTTGTGGCCCCGGGGGCCTGGGACCACTTCAAGCGGTATCAGACGCTCAAGGGGCTCTCGGCGGGAGAACGGGCGCGGTTTGCGAGGGTGCAGCGTGGTCTGGTGGACAAGCTGGCGATGGTCGGCGGTCCGGGCCGGATGGTTCTGCTCAAGAGCCCGCCGCACACGGCACGTTTGGATGAGCTTCGCCGAGTGCTCGGCGGGGATGGGGCATTGCCGGACGCCGATGTTCGGTTCATCCACGTGCATCGCGAGCCGGGGGCGGTGCTGAAGTCGAACGTGGCGATGCACGCGCGGCTGAGCGTGCTCATGGTGCAACCTCCGCCGGGCGATGAGGTGGTGCGTCAGCGCGTGATCGAGGAGTATGACGCGACGGAGCGGGCTTTTCTGGAGCAGGCCAAGGGGCTTGGCAAAGGCCGACTCGTGCGTGTGCGGTATGAGGATCTGGTTGCAGATCCGATCGGAGAGATCGCGCGGGCGTACGCCGAACTGGGACTGGCGATGAGTCCGGCGTTTGTGCGCCGGGCGGTTGAGTATCTGGAGAGTGTGCGCGAGTACCGGTCGGCGAGCCAGCGGGCGGCGGGGGCTGTGTCGGGTGTGGTCGAGGGTGCGGGTGCACGGGAACCGGAAACGCCAGCGGAGCTTTGCTGGATGCGCGGCGCGTTCGGGCATGATGCTCCAGCGGTGACCAGGCGTGAGGCGCGGGAGCGCGCGATCGAGCTTGGGTTGCTGGATCCAAGGCCGATCGTCGGCGAGCCGCCGCTCTTGAACGGGTGGGCGGGGGCTCTGGCCGGAGCATTGGCATGCATGAGCGTGTGGGCCGGGCTTGCGCTCTGGTCTGGGACGCGGTGGGACTGGCTGCTCTGGCCAATGGGGCTGGTGATCGGGCTCTGCGGGCTGCGTGGTCGCGGCCGAGGATCGGGCGGTCTTGGGGTGTGGGCCGGAGTGCTGACGTGTGCCGGGGGCGTGGCGATGGCGTATCCGCTCTCGTGGCTCACGCATTACGCGACGCGCGACCCCGTCCCGTGGGACCACGTGTGGCTCACGACGGTCCGGAACTTTCTAGCGACGAACACGATGGTGTGGCTGGTGCTGGGCGTGCTGACGGCGTATCGCACGGCCAGCCGCGTGCACGTTCGCCCGCCGGGGATGTGAGTCAGCCCGGAGTCGGCGGAGCGGAGGTGGAGTCGGATTGGGCGTGAAGGCGGGCCTTGGCGCTTTGGGCCTCGGCCTGATCGCGGCGCCAGAGGTGCACGAGCAGGATGCCGATGCCGATGAGGAGGTAGAGGTCTGCGAGGTTGGACACGTAGGGCCAGATCTCGTCTGTGCCGCGGAACGACCAGCCGAAGGGCCACTTGACGCCTGGGAGGGGATGGATGAAGTCGCGGACGCAGGCGTGGAAGAGGCGGTCATAGAGGTTGCCCAGGCCGCCGCCGACGAGGAGTCCGATGCCGGCGTGCGCCCAGCGATCGTGGGGGAGGGTCCACTTGGCGAACATCGCGAGGGCGAAGCCCAGGGCGACGACGGTGAATCCGATGAAGAACCCGCGGTTGCCGGCTCCGGAACCGAAGACGGCGCCGGGGTTGAGGACGAGTTGGAAGTCGAGGACGCTGGGGATGACGGTGACCGGGGTGTGCCGCGGAATGAGTTCCTGGGTGATGGCCCGCGGATCGATGTCGCGTTTGACTCGGAGGACCTCCTCGCGGTCGACGGCCACAGGGGCGCCAGCGATGGTTCGGAAGGCGATCTCCTTGCTCGCAAGGTCGCTTCCGAGCGCAAGGACGCACGCGATGATGAGCCAGACCCAGGCAGCGCGGGAGCGCCAGGCGGAGGGATGGTTCTGGTGCATTCGGCGGGTGCTCCGGGTCATTGGGCGGTTCGACGTGCCGGCCCGATGGGCTCAGTCCTCGTCGGATCCGCCCTTGGGCCCTTCGCCCGAGGAAGAGCCGGAGATGGTGAACCGGCGGTTTTCCATCTCGCGGGCGGCCTCGATGGAGTACTTGGCCCAGGGGATCTCCGCGAGCCGGTCGGCGCTGATGCGCTTGCCCGTGGCCAGGCAGACGCCGTAGGTCCCGTCCTCGATCCGCTTCAGAGCCTCGTCGATCTCTTTGATGAGGTTGCGATCGACCTGGGCAAGGTCAAGGGAGAGGGCCTGGTCGAAGGCGTCGGAGCCCTGCTCGGCCATGTGCTGGGGAAGATTGGAGAGCGAGCCGGAGTTGCCTCGAAGGGCCTCGTCTTCCATGTTGGCGACGTCGCCGACGAGTTCGGCGCGTTTGTGGAGCAGGATGTCGCGGTACTTGTCGAGGTCCTTCTTGGGCAGTTTGGCCTTGGGATCGAGCTTGAACTCGCTCGGGGCATGCACCCCCGGAATACCCGACGAGGGCGGGGCCTTCGGGCCGGAGGTGATGAGGGGCTTCCACTTGCTGCCGGGCTTGAGCAGGGGCTCGGAGACGGGCATCTCCAGCTTCTTGGGCTTGGGCTTGCGGACCGGCTTGTTGCTGACGATGGTGATGCCCTTGGGCTTCTTGTCGCCCTCGGGGGTGGCGTCGACCGCTGCGGGCTTTGGTTCGACGACCTTGGCGGGTTCGGCCTTGGTGGGCTTGGCGGCGGCTTCCCCCTTGCCCGGGGCCTTGGCGGCGCCCTTGCCGTCGGTACCCTTGG
>DHLW01000004.1:1975-5043 GCA_002405485.1 Phycisphaerales bacterium UBA4658 | reverse complement strand
CGGTCCCCCGCCGCCGGCAACCACGACCCCTCCTGGCGCGACCGCGGCAGCGGCGAGAAGAAGCCCGCCGACGAGCACGACGGCAACTACGAGATGCACTTCGGCCCGCTCTGGTACGCCTTCGAGCACAAGAACTGCTGGTTCATCGCCATCTATTCCGACGAGACCAACCCCGCCAACGGCACCAAGAACTTCAACAAGCCCGAGAATCACGCCATGAGCGACGAGCAGTTCAACTGGCTCGCCGCCACGCTCAAGAAGGCCAAGGACGCTCACCACGTCTTCCTGTTCCTGCATCATCCGCGCTGGACGGGCGGGCAGTACGGCGACCACTGGGACAAGGTGCACAAGCTCCTGGTCGAAGCGGGCAACGTCACCGCCGTCTTCGCCGGGCACATCCACCGCATGCGCTACGACCCCAAGGACGGAATCGAGTACGTCACGCTCGCGACCGTCGGCGGGCACCAGGAGGGCAAGGTCCCCGAGGCCGGCTGGCTCCATCACTTCAACGTCGTCACCGTCCGCAAGCAGCAGGTGGCCATGGCCGCCCTGCCCGTGGGCAAGGTCATGAACGTGCGCGAGATCACGAGCGAGCTCGCCCAGCAGTGCGCCGCCCAGGCCGAGCAGGCCGTGACCTTTGAGGGTGGAAGCGGGAGTGGTGGTGGCACGATCGCCTTCGCCACCGACGGCTCGGCCGACACCGTGCTGCGCGGCACGATCAAGAACGTCACCTCGCGTCGCATCGACATCACCGTCGCCCCCGACAGCGGCGACTCGCGCTGGGTCTTCACCCCCGATCACGACCACGCGCTTATCGAGCCGGGGCAGTCCCGCACGCTCGCCTTCCGCGCCGTCCGCAAGCCCGGCCCCATCGACGAGACCTTCCGCGCAGTCGAGATGGTCGTGAACACCGACGTGCTCATGCCGACCCACCGCTACACGCTCCCGGAGAAGCGGTCTATCGCGCCTATTGAAGAGGCCACCATCCCTGCCCTCTCTGTCCCGAACCAGGAGCACGTCCTGCACCTCGACGGCGACGACGCGGTGATGGTTCCCAGTGAGCAGGCACCCCTGCCCGATGGACCGTTCACACTCGAGGCATGGGTCAACCCCGAGCAGTTCGCGGATCGCACCGGCCTGCTCTGCAAGACCCAGAGCAGCGACTACGGCATCTTCGTGAACAAGGGCGTCCCCGAGTTCAGCGTCTTCCTCGGAGACAAGTACGCCACCGCCAAGGCCGCAAGCCCGATCGAGATCGGCCGATGGACGCACATCGCGGGCGTGTTCGATGGTTCCGAAGTCCGCCTGTATGTCGACGGCAAGAAGGTCGCGGCCCGGAGCGGCTCGGGCGTCCGGAAGGTGAATGCGCTCCCGCTGGCGATCGGCGCCGACGTCGGCCGCCGCGGCGAGCCCGGATCGTTCTTCGTCGGCGAGCTCGACGGCGTGCGGCTCTCCAGCCGAGCCGTGTACGCCGGCGAAACGATCCAACCCGCCCGCCGACCGACCCCTGACGCCGCCACCGTCTTCCTCGCCAACATGGACGGGTTCATCGGCCACGCCCTCTGGGGCGAAGGCCCCCGCAAGCTCATCGGCTCACGCGTGGGTGACCCTGTGGTGCGGGTGGGAAGGTGAGCGGGTGTGCGGTGGGGGGGAAGGGGGGAGGGGATTCGCAGGGTCTGGGGCTCAGCGTTCAAGCAGCACCGACCGGGCGCGAGCGCCCGGTCGGTGGCACGATTCAGCCTTCCATGCGGACGTTGCCACCTGCCGGTGTCACCAGCCCGAAAGCTCATTCACGACACGCGCGATACCACGCGTTCAGGAACCCGAAGATGTCGGCGGTGGCGATTCCGCCGAAGCCGTCGAAGTCGGCTCGCGGATCGTTGGTGAACCACGCGTTGAGGAAGCCGAAGATGTCGCCCACACCGACTCCGGGGATGTCGTCAAACTCCACGCGGCAGCGGAAGTTGGCGATGGCCTCGCCGGAAGCCACGGCGGAAAACTGGCAGGGACCGGTGCCGGAGCAGAGGCCGGACCAACCGGTGAACGTGCTGTCGGGTTGTGCCTGTGCCGTCAGATCGATCATCGTCGCCGTGCTGACGACGAGGACACAGGAGCCTGGACAGGTTGCGGCTGGAGACTGAGAGGTGATCGTGCCACGACCCGCACCGGCTGGGGTCAGGGCGATGGTGATGGGGCAGGGATTGGGCGAGCAGACGCCGCCGCTGGTCCAGTTGGCCGTGCAATCGACCTGTTTGGTGACTGTGCAGGCACCGGAGAACTGGCAGCATGAGCCGCGTGGCGGGCCTGAGACGCTCAGCACAAAGGACGCGCCGCCGCCGGTTGCTCCGGAGCGGGCGACGCGGATGAGATATGGAACCCCGGCAGAGAGTTGGAGCCCGGTGATTTGCGAGAGACCGGGGCCGCAACTCGCATCATCGTTGCAGGCGATGGTGTTGCTGGAGAGCGAGTCGGGACATGCCGAGTGCACTGAGAGCACGGTGTTCCACGGCGAGCCGGTGTTGCAGAGCGAGATGGTGTAGGGATCGGATTCACTGGGCGTGAAGCGGTACCAGACGTCGGCGACGCTGACCGGGGCGACGAGCGGATTGCTGGGTGCGCAGCCGCCGACGCCGCCGGAGACGACGGCGAAGCCATCGGTGGTTGCAGACGCGGAGTTGTCGGTCACGGTGAAGCCGAGGCCGGTGAAGTTGAAGGGGGCGGCGAGTGTGGCGCAGGAGTTGTTCTGGTCGCCGACGCTGATCTGCAAGTTCGTGACGGAGGTCTGGGCGGTGCCGCCGGTGGTGTTTGCGGACCAGTCGGCGCCGGCGGCGACGAGATTTGAGAACGTGAAGCCGAGGGTGTTCTCAAGCGTGATGTTGAGCGTTCGGGGTGTGAGGTTGGCGACGGTGTAGCGGAAGCGATAGAGCTCGACCCAGTTGCCGTTGGCACCGAACCAGGAGTTCAGGGCGGTGATGAATGCCGCGCCGGTGGCGGGGATGAAGTTGCCAAAGCCGTCATCGACGATGATGCCGGTGTTGGCGAGGGCCGCGCCGCGGGCCGAACCGCTG
>DHLW01000004.1:0-1869 GCA_002405485.1 Phycisphaerales bacterium UBA4658 | reverse complement strand
AAAGAGCGAGCCGCGAGCGGCACCGGAGATGACGCCGATCTCCTGATCCGGGCCGTTGGTGAACGCGCCGGCAGAAACGTTGATCAGGCCGTTGAAATTGCCGCTGAGTCCCACTAAGTAGCGATACTGCGCCGCGATGCCCGCCACGCCTGCGCCGGTGGTACTGGTTGTCGGTGCACCTGTGAAGTACATGCCATCGGACTGGCTAATCCGAAGCCGGGCCAGCGTTCCATTCGCCGCACCTTCCGGCTCACCGACAAAGCGGACATCGAATCTCCAATCACCGATGCCCCGATCCACGGCACCGACGACACGCCCCTCGATCGTGAAGTCCAGAATCGTATCGCTCGGCCTAACGAACGTCTGGCCCGTGAGCTCGCGGATTCGGTATTCCACTGTTCCGTTCTGGGCGTATGCGTCGAATAAGCCAGCGGTGAGTGCTATCGCCGTGGCGATGACGTGGGTCTTGCGCATGTGCAGTCTCCTGAGATGACATCAGCGTACCGGTGTTGTACCGTTGATGCAATAAGCACATGATGAAGTTCATGTGGCCGGATACGCACAGTATTGAGTGGGGCGCGAACCGAATCGCTCAGGCATGAGGATTCCCACCCCGGAACTCACGAAGCCCGGCGTGCAGATGGCCGGCCGCGTTCGACCTTGCCCGCGGCTTCCAGCTTTTGGACGAGCCGGTCGAACGAGGCGCCTTTGTACACGCGAGCGATGACGGAGGCGAGGTCGGCCACGGGGAGGGGCTTCTTTCCCTTCGCGGCCGAGCGGAGGACGGCCGCGATCCAATCGGCTCCCGCATTGGCACGGGCGTGGCGTGTGATTTCGGGTCGGGCGGCGAAGAGGCCGTCGGTGGAGAGATCAATGTCCAGATCGGGCCAGGAGATTCCGCGGCCGCTGGCGATCAGGCGCCAGTGTGCTCGGTCTGCGGCTTTGGCACGCTGCAATGTGGGGAAGAGCGCGAGTGGAACGCCAAGGACACGCCGGTCGCGGAGGGTCACAACGAGCAACTGATTTCGCCCGCTGCCGGCAAAGGAGACATTCTGCACGAGCGGTGGGAGCGGGTCAGGAGAAGTGGTCGTTCCACGCTTCATTGAGTTCCTCGTGGCGATTCCGAAGAATGGATCGAATCGTACGCAGTTGAGCTTTGGAAAAGCCGTCTTGCTGCTGCATGGAAAGGTCGGTGAGCCACCACTTGCCGAGTGCATCGCCTCTTTCGACGTGCACGTGGGGCGGCTCTGTTCCCTCGTTGGAGTAGAAGAAGAAACGAAAGCCGTCCTGATAGAATACGGTCGGCATCGTGGTGGCAACGGCCATCAAAGAACTCGTTACAAGTTCCCCCGCCGCTCCTGCTCCAGCTCCAGCGCCTCAAACAGCGCCTTGAAGTTCCCCTTGCCGAAGCTCTGCGAGCCGCGGCGGCAGATGATCTCGAAGAACAGGGTCGGGCGGTCCTGCAGGGGCTTGGTGAAGAGTTGCAGCAGATACCCCTCGTCGTCGGCGTCGACCAGGATGCCGAGCTTCCGCACGGCCTCGTGATCCTCGCGCACGGCCTCGTGGCCGTGCTGCTTGAGCATGGTGTTCACCCGGTCCCACACCTTGTCGTAGTACGCGTCGGGGAGCGTCAGGAAGTCCACGCCACGCCCGCGGAGGGCGGCGATGCTGTGCAACTCGTCATCGGTGCGGAGCGCCAGGTGCTGCACGCCCGGGGTGTTCGCGTGCCAGTCGAGATACTCCTGCACCTGGCTCTTCTTCTTGCCCGCGGCGGGCTCGTTGATCGGCATCTTGATCAGGTTGTTCCCGCTCGCCATCACCTTGGACATGAGCGCGGAATAGTCGGTCGAGATGTCCTTGTCGTCGAAG
>DHLW01000147.1:1288-8636 GCA_002405485.1 Phycisphaerales bacterium UBA4658 | reverse complement strand
GGATGCCGGTGGGAAGGTGGGTGACGCGGATCGCGCTCGCCACCTTGTTGACGTTCTGGCCGCCGGGGCCGCTCGCGCGCACGAACGCCACGATCTCGATGTCCTTCTCGGGGACCACGAGGCCCGTGTCCTCGAACTCCGGCGTCACGTCCACGGTGGCGAAGCTGGTCTGGCGCTTGCCTTCCGCGTTGAACGGGCTGACGCGCGCCAGGCGGTGCGTGCCGCGCTCGCAGTTCATGTAGCCGTAGGCGAACGGGCCGCTGAGCCGGTAGCCGACCTCCGCGATCCCCACCTCGGTGCCGTAGAGGCGGTTCATCTCCTCCACCTTGAAGCCCATCTCGCGCCACCAGTAGAGGTACATGCGCTCGAGCATCTCGGCCCAGTCGTTGGCCTCGGTGCCGCCGACGCCGGCCTGGATGGTGATGAAGCAGCTGCGGTGGTCGTGCTTGCCGGAGAGCAGGCTCTGCGCCTCGACCTTCTCCATGTCGTGCACCAGCTTGAAGAGCTGCGCGTCGACCTCGGCCAGGAGCTCCTGGTCGTTGGCCTCCTTCGCCATCTCGTAGCCGACCTGGGCGTCCTCGAACGCCTTCATCGCCGCCTCGAGCGGCTCGATCTGGGCGCGGACGACCTTCAGCTCCTCGATGTGCCGCTGGGCGGCCTTCGAGTCGTTCCAGAAATCCGCCTCCTCCATCCGCGCGGCGAGGCGGTCGCGTTCCGCAAGTCGTGTAGGCCAGTTAAAGGGAGTCGCGGATGGTCGTGATCCGCGCCTCGAGGTCGTTGAGCACCGGCTGGTGCGCGTCGTAGTGCATCGGGGAAGTGTACGCGGGCACGGGTGCGCCGCCGGCCCGCCGGGCAGGGCCGCGCCCGGACGCCGCCGCGCCGTAGACTGCGACGCCCATGAAGGTCGCCGACCGCGTCCGCCGCATGAAGGAGAGCTCGACGCTCGCCGTCGCCGCGCGCGCCGCCGCGCTGCGGCGCGAGGGCGCCGACGTGGTGGCCTTCGGCACCGGCGAGCCCGACTTCGACACGCCGCAGGCCATCAAGGACACGGCCATCAAGGCCATGCTCGCCGGCCAGACCAAGTACATGCCCACGATGGGCGATCTCGAGACCCGCGCGGCGATCGCCGAGAAGGTCACCCGGGTCAACAAGATTCCGAACGTCACTCCGGAGCATGTCGGGATCTCCTCCGGCGGCAAGCACGCGCTCTACACCGTCCTCCAATGCCTCTTCGACATCCCCTCTCCCGGCGAGGCCCCGGGCGAGTGCCTCCTCCCCGTCCCGGCGTGGGTCAGCTATGCCCCGCTCGCCGAACTCGCCGGCGCCAAGGTCGTCGAGATCCCGACCACGATCGGCTCGGACTTCAAGATGTCTCCCGAGCAGCTCCAGGCCGCCATCACCCCTCGCACGCGGCTGCTCATTCTCTGCTCTCCGAGCAACCCGTGCGGCACGATGTACTCCGAGCGTGAACTGCGCGCCCTCGCCGCGGTCGTTGATCACGCGTCGCGATCGGTCGCTCCGGATCTCGTCGTGCTCTCCGACGAGATCTACGAGCGCGTCGCCTATGCCGACGTCCCGCACTTCTCCATCGGCTCCGTCCCCGAGATCGCCGAACGGACCATCACCCTCAACGGCCTCAGCAAGGCCTACGCCATGACCGGCTGGCGCGTCGGCTACACCACCACCAGCGGCCCGTGGGGACTCAAGTTCATGAAGGCCATGGCCACGCTCCAGGGCCAAATGACCACGAACATCACGAGCTTCATCTATCCAGCCATTCGCACCGCGCTGAAGGAGTGCGACGCCGACGCGCAGCGCATGTGCGAGGCCTTCGGCCGCCGCGCCAAGCTGATCTACGACCGCCTCTCGTCGATCCCCGGCATCGTCTGCGCCCGGCCCACCGGCGCGTTCTACGCCTTTCCCGACATCTCGGCACACTTCGGCAAGTCCTCACCCGAAGGTCGCACGATCGCGTCTGCTCTGGACTTCTGCGAGGCCCTGCTCGCCGAGGCCAAGGTCGCCGCGGTTCCCGGCGAGGACTTCGGCGGGTGCGGCAAGAACCACATCCGGTTCTCCTTTGCCTGCTCCGAAGAGCAGATCCGCAAGGGCATGGACCGCCTCGACGCCTTTGTCCGCTCGCTCAAGACGTCCCGTTAATCTCCCGCCGGATCCACACCCGGATCCGCAGCCGGACCCACAGCCGGATCCGCAGCCGGGTCTTTGGGCGGTGGCGTGCCCCCGGGTGGAATCGCAAACGCCGGCGCGGCGGGTCCCACCGCCGCCGCACTCTCCAGAATGGACTCCAACACCGGCAGCGGGCTGAGCCCCACCGAAGCCCTCAACGCGTTCTGCTTCGCCATCTCCTGATCGAAGTTGGTGATCGTGATGTTGGAGGTCGTGCCGTCGGCATGTCCGACGACGATCACGCTCGGCGGCCGCACACCCGTCGGGCCCGGATGGGCCACGACCATCCACAGCTTCCCCGCCGGATCCCCGGCGGGAATGACCATCGGATCGATCCCGCAGTGCGTGAACACCGTGTCGCCAAGCCGATACGCCACCGCGCTTGGCGGCAATCCGGCCACGGCCTCGGCAACGTGTCCCCGCTGCTTTTCCGGGGTTGCCAGGTCAAACTGCGCGAGCGTCGTGCTCCCAAGCGGCACCGCCGCGGCTCTGGTGATGTAGCCCGATGCGGCCGAAGAGCTCATGTCGAACAGGTCGATCATGGAGATATCTCCGGTCCGCAGCAGCTCCGCCGCGTGCCTGGGCGGGGCCTGCGTCGTGAGCGCGGTCGTCATCGACTGCACCCGCGACTGCATCATGATGGTCGCCGTGCCGCCCTGGATGTTCGCCATCCCGCCAGCGGCCCCGATCACGCTGACGATCAGCACCGCGTACAGAGCGATCGTGCCGGCGATCAGCAGCAGCGGCACCGTGAGCACCGCTGCGCACGCCCTCATGCCGCTCACTCGCTGCGCGTCCTTCACCGCCACGCACGCGCTCACCAGCCACCAGATCCACCCGAAGTAGTACCCGATGCACGGCACGGCGGAGATGACGTTGGCGCCGGAGCTGTACGCAACGGCCTGGAAGGTGCGACCGACGCCGTGCGCGCACCCGCCCGTCAGCCGCAAAAGCCCGTGCGCGATGAGCGCGACGACGAGCAGTGAGACGATCCAGCCGACAAGGAAGAACACGCCGAAGCCGGCCATCATCGCGATCGACGCGCCAATCACCGCGCCCGCCGCGCCCGGCCCGCCACCCTGTCCTGCACCCGGCCCGGGCATCGCCATCGCGCCAGTGAACACAAAGAACAGCAGCAGCGGCAGGACGGTGAGGAGTGTGGTGAGGAACTGGGCGATGAGCGCGTACAGCAACGCGGAGCCCGCAGAGCTCTCCACGGGCGTGTGCTGCATGAGCCGGCCGGGCGTGATGAGCGCCTTGCCGGTGGTGCCCAGAAGGGCCGACCAGAACCCGCGCCGCTTGCCGCGCTCCAGCCATGGGTTGCTGCCGACCTCGGTCTGCTTCTCGCTGACGCCGTCGGCCGGCAGCAGGACCATCTCGTCCATGGTGACGGGGTTCGAGCATTTCACGCACACAAACGAGCCGGGCACGAGATGCCCGTGCTCGCCGGTGCCGTAATACTCCTGTGCGCAGTGCGGGCAGCAGAAGCGGACCGAGTTGACGTTGAACTCAAACTCGCTGGGCTTGAACGCCGCCCCGCACTCCGGGCACTGCCGGTCCTTGATCTGCCAGAGCGGATAATCGCAGGACTTGCAGCGCATGACGATGGAGTTCCACGGGGCTGGCGACGCTCGCTCAGAGTGTACCGAAACGCGGACTCAAGCACGCGGAGCGGGCCTTGCCCATCGACCGATCTCTTCGCGCACGGCGTCGCGGCGAAACCAGAAGAGCACGAACACCGGAAACGCGAGCAGCCACAGGCCGCCCACGATCGAGCTGCCCACCCCGATGATGCTGAGTGATCCGGGGGCAAACGCCCCAGCGACCCCGGCCTGCTGTGAGACGGCCGCGGCTTGCTCGAGCTGCATGATCAACCCCACGCCGGTTGCCGGGAGCGCGTAGATGATCTTGATGATCGCCCACCCGCGGATCAGCCCGGCCGACGCAGGCTTGCGGCGGATCAACTGGATGCCGGCAAACAGCAGGATCGCCGCGATCACACCGCCGGCCACGCCCATGCCGATGGTCCAGGGCATCCACTTTCGCACGACGGCAAACTGCGGCTGATCGCCCGCGATTCCTGATGCAAAGTCCATCGTCATCCGGGTAAAGAGTGTCAATACCCCCTGGAGCATCCCCAGGCAACCGAAGACGATCGCGATCACGCCCAGAATCGTCGGCCACGAGGACGGCGGCCGCGAAAGCACGATCACCCCGGGCGCGGTCGGGGGGGCGATGGGCGGCTCGGGCGGCGGCGATGAGCTTGCGGCGGTCTCCGACATGGTCGTGGTCCCGTGGTGCTCGGTCGGATGGTCATGCTGATGGCGAGGCGGTCGACTCGGCGGCCGGTTCGTCGGCAGAGCCGGGCGCGTGATCGCTCAGCCGAAGCAGGATGCGGCGTCCGGAGCGGTCATCGTCCTCCTGTCGCACGAGCACCCGCTGCTGCTTGACGAGTTCGAGGATGGCCAGGAAGAGCCCGATGGCCTCCGATCGCGACCGGCCGTCAAAGACGCGGGAGAACTCCATCTCGCCAGCCCCCGCCGCGGGCTCGATGCCCGCGCTCAGCGACTCGGCGCGGAGCCGGGTCAGGCGATCGACGATGTCCTCGGCGTGGAGCTCGACGGGCGTGTCGTCCATGACCACGCGGTGCTCGCCGACGCGCGAGAGGTCGACGGTCTCGATCACTCGCGCAAAGGCCTCGACGAGATCGATGAGCTCGATGTCGTTCAGATCGACCTTGACGGCGATGTCCGGATCGAGCGCGGCGAGCTCGTCAGCGGCGGACGCAGAAGCTCGCTGTGGCTGGGCCCGGCCGGCGGGGAACATGTTCTCCCACTGACGCTTGGACTGTTCCAGAGCCATGCTCGCGTCACGGAAACGCTTGTACTCCAGCAGTTGCTTGACGAGCTCGGCCCTTGGATCGGCGGAGTCAGCCGAGGCGCCGGAACCGGAAGCGGCTGCCTCCCCGCTCGATTCGCCGCTTGCGCCGCCCCCGGGGTGCGACGATGGGGGGGCGAGCATGCGAGACTTGATCTCCATGAGCGTGGCGGCCATGACCAGAAACTCGCCCGCCCGCTCGATGTCGATGCGATGCGATGAGGACGCGGTCGCGCCGTCCGAGGAGTTGCTGGTGAGCTGCGCGATGTAGGCGAGATACTGCTCGGTGATCCTGGCGATCGGGATGTCGGTCACCTCGACTTCCGCGCGGCGGATGAGGAACAGCAGCAGGTCCAGCGGGCCCTCGAAGGCGTCCAAACGCACGGTGTATTCGGCGACGGGCATCCCTTCTCCTTGGGAACGCACGCGAGTGGTTTCGCGGGCGGTGGCGGACTGGGGAGCGTATTCTTGTTGCCGGTTCGATGCGGGGTCGCTCTGGAGTTGGTCGGCGAGTATCCGGGAGATCTCCCGCGACCCTCACGGGGCGCGAGGAGCGGTGAGATGACTGTGGATGGTCCATGTCAGTAGCTCTCAGTCGGAACGCCCGTGCCACCAGTTTCCGACGGACACACCAGAACGGATGATGCGATTGATGAGCAGCCGACCGAGCGACACGATCGAAACGACCGCCATTGGCGAGGCCGCGGCGTCGGAGCGGGCGTTTGCGGTGAAACTGCTTGAGGCCGAGGCCGCCTGCGTGCGGGCCCTCGCGGAGAACCTCGGGTCGGAGTTTCACGCGGCGGTGGACCTGATCGTGCAGTGCGCTGACGCCGGCGGCACGGTGCTCGTGTCCGGGCTCGGAAAGTCGGGCAAGATCGGGGAGAAGATCGCCGCGACGCTGAGTTCGCTTGGAATCGCGTCCCACTTTGTGCACCCAGCCGAGGCGGCGCACGGGGATCTCGGGCGATTCCGCGCCACGGACATCTGCATCGCGCTGTCGTACTCCGGGGAGACCGACGAGGTCGTGAACCTCGCGGCGATCCTGAGGCAGGATCACGTGCCGGTGATCTCGATTACTCGCGGCGGCCCCACGGGGGGGACGCGGGCGACGCTGGAACGCATCGCGACGGTGGCCCTTGCAATCGGCGCATGCGACGATCCGGAACTGTCACCCGCGCCGACGTGCTCGACCACGGCGACTCTGGCGATGGGCGACGCCCTGGCCCTCTGCGCCGCCCGCCGACGAAACTTCACGGACGCGGACTTCGCCAAGCGGCATCCGGGCGGGTCGCTCGGTGGGCTGATGCGTCCGGTCGTGGACGCGCTGCGGTTCGTGGTGGGCTCGACCCTCAAGACCGTGCGCGACGATGTCACCGTGGCCGAGGCGTGCAGGTTGTCCGAGACTGCCGAGCGGCGCCCGGGAGCGATCCTGCTGGTCGACGCTCAGGGCGTGCTCACCGGTCTGTTTACCGACGGCGATCTGCGGCGACTGGTGGAACGCGACCGCACCGCCCTTGATCGGCCGATTCGCGACGTGATGACCCGAAAGCCCGGGACCCTGCCGCAGTCCGCTCTCGTGCGCGACGCCGTGGCCATGGTGCGCGAGCATCGACGCGATGAGATCCCCGTGGTGGATTCGGCGGGGAGGCCGGTGGGGCTTCTCGATGTCCAGGACCTCATCGCGCAGAAGCTCATCCGGGACTCTTGATCGCAGGGCAGGACGCGACGGCGGCGCGAGAACACCATGGTGATACCTCCACACGAACTGGCTCCGGGCGGGGACGCGGCAAAGACGACGAACGCTCGGGGCGTTCGGCTTCTGGTCCTGGATGTCGATGGCGTGATGACCGACGGGTCGATCATGCTGGATGATCAGGGAGTCGAGACCAAGCGGTTCAACGTCCGCGACGGGCAGGGGATCTCGGCGTGGGTGAAGCTCGGGCTGGAGGTCGCCATCATCACCAAGCGGGGCGGGCCGGCGCTCATGCATCGCTGCCGAGAGCTCGGCATCACGAGGGTCGTCCAAGGGTGGGGGCAGAAGGGGCCCGGCGAGGCGGTCGGCCCGATGGACAAGGCCGGCGCGCTGCGGCGGCTTGCCGCGGAGACCGGGGTCGACCTGATGCACGTTGCGTATGTCGGGGACGACTGGCCCGATGTGCCGGCGATGCGCCTCTGCGGCCTCCCGATCGCTGTCGCGGATGCGGATCGGCACGTGCTCGCGGCGGCGGCAGTGGTCACGCATGCGCCGGGCGGACGCGGCGCTGTGCGCGAGGCGATCGAGCACATC
>DHLW01000147.1:871-1098 GCA_002405485.1 Phycisphaerales bacterium UBA4658 | reverse complement strand
TCGCCGACCCGGTTGGCGGGGGCAAGCCGACCAGAAACAGAAACGGCCGTGCGCTCAGGAGCGCACGGCCGTGCTTGACAAACGGGAACAGAGTGCTCGATCAGCGGCGACGACGTGCGGCGACGAGGCCGGCCAGGCCGAGGAGTGCCGCCGAGGCGGGTGCGGGGATGATCTGGCCGCGGATCTCGCCGCCGGTGTTGGTCTGAGTGTGAATGTTGAAGTAGGTG
>DHLW01000147.1:420-756 GCA_002405485.1 Phycisphaerales bacterium UBA4658 | reverse complement strand
GCCCGTTCAACAGGTTGGGGATCTCAGCGGCGGGGAAGGGGAAGGGTGCGTTGACGAACCCGCCAGTGGAGAAGGTCTGCGAGCCGGCGCCGGGGGTGATGAGGGACCAGGTCGGGCGGCCGCCGGACAAGGCCATGCCGTCAAGTCCGATGATCACGGGGCCATTCACGCCGATGGCGGCGCGATGGATGTGCGCGACGGTGACGGGGGCGGAGAGCCCGGAGTAGGAGAGGTCAACGCCCCATGCGCCGGTGGCGACATCGATCTGGACGGTCGCCGTGCCCGTGGCGGGGGTGATGACCGGGGGGTTTTCCTGAGCGCCGTTGAGGACGGCGG
>DHLW01000147.1:0-273 GCA_002405485.1 Phycisphaerales bacterium UBA4658 | reverse complement strand
GAGCGTGATGACCTGGGCACCGGCAGAGGTGGCGAGGCCGGCCGAGGCGACGACACCCAGAAGGGCAGGGGAACGCATGGACAGGTCTTTCTCGTCCAAATGAAATGAGCGGGACGGAATTCGAGAGACGCACGCCGGCGGCCGCGAGCCGAGCAACGCGATCCGGCTGAACGTCGATGTCGTCGGCTTCGAAAGTTCTTTCAGCGCGATGACGCTCATCGGACAATTGGTGGAAAGTTCATGGAAATGCCTTGGCTCGGCCAAGGCGGGGTG